>DATLAX010000035.1:0-6593 GCA_035527215.1 Dehalococcoidia bacterium | reverse complement strand
CGATTCCCTAACCACCTTCGCCGTCGCCAGCATCTGGTCCGGCGTGTCCACCGAGCACTGCCCGGCGATGACGACGGTAGAGCCGCCGCCCACTTCGACGTCGCCGACCTTCACGATCGTGTCGTGCGGCCTCAGCTCGCGGCTGGCCAGCTTGTAGGGCCTGGAGATGGGCACCGTCTCATCCACGCCGGAGAGACCGCGCAGCTCGTCCGAAAGCTCCGGATAGATCTGTCCTATGACACCGATAACGGTCCGCTCGACCCCTGTGCTCATGTGGGCAGAAAGACCCGCCTCCTGCAGATGGTCGAGCACCGCCTGTAGCTCTTGTTGGCTATGCTCTTTCTTCATTACCACCATCATCACTAACTGCTCCCAGCGTCATCCTTGCGGATGATATTCTCTGTCAGGCCGGAGAACGCCGGCTCCTTTGAGATAGATATGGACGATCTCATCGGACCGTTTCTCCGTGTTGATGAGGAGGAGGATGCGCAGGCAACGGTCGAGACTACCGGGAACCGCCATCTCGTTGCCGCACATCAGCGGCGCATCGTTCCAACCCATCTCGCGGGCTGCCCTGGCAGGGAAATCGGCGTCGAGGTCGGTGGTGGTACTGAAGAGCGCCGCCGCCACATCCTCGGGGTGAACGTCGTTTGCGGCGATCATCTCCTTGAGGAGCTCGCGGCTGGCTGCCAGGATGTCTTGAGAAGTATTGCTATCTACAGTGATAGCGCCTCGGATACCTCTGCAGAGCACGCGGCTACCAGCTCTCGAACACGCCGGCCGTTCCCGTCAAGGGGGCCCTGCGTGACGTGGGTCAAACACGCCGGCCGGGGAGGCCCACAGGAGGCTGCGACGGCAGGCGTAGCTTTCCGCCTCGACGCGACTCGTCGCAGCCTTTGACCTTGTTCCTCCCATGGCCGGTGAGCACCTCGGCATGAATCCTGCGCTCTATCGCCTTGGTCTCAGACCGCCCCGCCTCATGAACGACAAGGCCGGTCCGACGAGAGCGATAGCAACACATCGCATCGCCGCCAATCGACGCTGCGTAGTGCAATCCTACCACAACTCAAGCGCCGCGAAAAGGGCCCCGTTCTTGCCGGTACTAGCGCGTCGCCAGCGTGACGGTGAGGCTGATGAGGTTAAACGTGAAGTGGGCGGAGATCGATGTCCAGAGAGACCCAGTATAGGCGTATCCAACGGCGAAGAGCATCCCTACCGCTGTGAACGGGATCAGCGTCGTCGGTTGCCCGTGAGCGAGGGCGAACAGGAAGCCGCTGATCAGCGCCGAACCGAGGAGGCTGAAACGTTTGGACAGGCCGCCAAACACGAATCCCCGGAAGAACGTTTCCTCCACCACCGGCGCCATTCCCACCGCCAGGATGACCGCCAGGACGACGAAGGCGGTTTGATCGAGGGCATCCTCCCCCAGCGTGCTCTTCGGAAGAAAGTCGCTGCCGCCGATCGCGTCGGCGATAACGCCGTAGACCTGGACGGCCACGAAGGCGCCGACGACGAGGGCGACCGGCACCCAGGCCCGGCTCAACGCGAGCGGCCGGAAACCGAGGTCGCGCCATCGGGAACGGTACTTCCCCATTGTAAGCGCGATGACGATGGCGAACAGCACCGCCTCGAAGGGCAGGCTGGCGACAAGGCTGACCTGCGTCGCATGCTTGGTGTCGGTGACGTCGATGCCGAGACCGGCGGCGACAACCAGCGCCGCGACCGGGATAAAGATGACCGCGGTCACCGCCAGCGCCAGCCCCTGGACGACCTCGCGCGGCCCCCAGGCGATGCCCTGGCGCCAGTCGCGCCGCCCGGACTGCGGCTGCTCCGCCGGCATTTCCGGCTGCCCAGGCTGATCATGTTCCGACGACATTCAGAGAAGCCCTTCTCGCGAAACAGCCCCCGCAGGGGCCACATCTCATTATCGCCGACGAACGGGGCGCTGGCAATCGGTGGGGTCACCTGCAGCGCGCGGCTACCGAGGTCGACGGCGTTAGACCAGCAGCTCGCGCGCCTTGCGCTTCACGTCACCGGCGAGGATCAGCTCCTCGCCCGCGAGGACGGCGTGGACGCCGCAGGCCGCCAGGCGCTCCACGTCGGCGCGCTCAGCGATCCCGTGCTCGCTGACGACGACGATGTTCGCCGGAACCAGGGAGCGTAGCCGTTCCGTCGTCGAGAGGTCCGATGTCTGGCTCTCGTAGTCCAGGTTCTCGATGCCGATCATCTGCGCGCCGGCATCGACGGCCCGCGTCACCTCGTCTTCAGTGTGCGCTTCCAGCAGGCACTCCAGGTCGAGCTCCGTGGCCAGCGCCATCAGCTCGCGGAGCTGGTCGTCCGAGAGGACGGCGGGCAGCAGCGCGACGGCGTCGGCGCCGAACGCGCGCGACTCCCAGATGTGATAGGGGTCGAAGAGGAAGTCGCGACGGAGGATCGACGGACGGCCGCCCGGGTAGTAGCCGTCGAGGATGTTGCGCGTTTGCAGCAGGTGGTCGATGGCACCCATGTAGTGCTTCGTCTCCGTAACGACGGCGACGGCCGTGACGCCGCTGTGCGTGTAGGCGCGCGGCAGGCCCTGGCGCTCGATGTCGTTGATGATGCGGCCCCTTCCGGGCACCGCCTTCTTGATCTCGGCGATAAGCTGGACGCGCCTGCCGCCGTCGAGAGGGCCGCGTGGCCCTTCGAGGACGGCCCGCACGAGGCTCCACTGCTCGGCGCGACCCTCCTTCTGCTCGTTGAGCTGGGCGATGCGCCGCTGCAGCGACTCCATCGGCTCCTTTTTCTGCCGCCAGGGCAACTCTTCCCGCTTTTCAGCGATCACGGCGTCGAGAAAAGGTTGGTCGGTCATAGCGTCCCCAGTATGCGTGAGACCGGCGTTTCTAGTCGAGGGATTCGCGCGGAGACGTTGACGGAGGCGACGCGTACACGTCCTACGTGTCCTCAGAGCGGCGGCGGCCGGATGCGTTCCGACCGCCGCCGATACTCGTCCGATTTTGGGGCCGAACTTCGTCAGCCCAGGTAGTTCAGCCGCAGCGCCGCGCGCACCTCCGACATCGTCTGCTCCGCGACCCGCTTCGCGTAGCCGCTGCCCGACGCCAGCGCTTCCCGCACCAGCTCCGGCTGCGCCTCGTAGCGGGCGCGACGCTCGCGAATCGGGTCCATGAGGGCATTGAGCGCCCGCGCCAGCTTCTGCTTCACCTCCACGTCGCCGACCTTGCCGGCGACGTAGCGCTCCTTGAGGTCCTGCACCTCCGCTTTGTCCGGGTTGAAGGCGTCGTGGTACATGAAAACGGGGTTGCCCTCGATGTGGCCCGGGTCCGTTGCGTGGATGCGCGTCGGGTCGGTGAACATGCGCATCACCTTCTGCGTCACTGTCTCGGCGTCGTCCTTCAGGTAGATAGCGTTGTTCAGCGACTTGCTCATCTTCGCCTGGCCGTCGAGGCCGACGAGACGCGGCACGCGCCCGACAAGCCCCTCGGGTTCCGGGAACACCTCGCCGAAGAGGCGGTTGAAGCGACGCGCCACTTCTCGCGTCATCTCCACGTGCGGCGACTGGTCCTCGCCCGTGGGCACAAGGTTCGCCTTGGGCATGAGGATGTTCGCCACCTGCATCACCGGGTAGGTGAAGAAGGCGACCGGCACGGCGTCCCTGGAGCGCGACTCCAGCTCGTCCATCTCCGCCTTGAGGGTCGGGTTGCGCTGGAGACGGCCGAGTCCCACGTACCAGCTCAGCCAGATTGTCAGCTCCGCGTGCTCGGGGACGAGGCTCTCGATGACGAAATGGCTGCGCTCCGGGTCGAGGCCGACGGCCAGCCAGTCGGCGGCTATCTCGAAGACCGCCTGGCGCACGGTGTCGATGTCGTCGGCGTAGTCCGAGACCTGGTAGTCGGCGATGAGGAAGAAGCACTCGTACTCGTCCTGCAGCCGCACCCAGTTCTCAAGCGCGCCGGCGTAGTGTCCCAGGTGGAGCGCCCCAGTGGGACGTATCCCCGTGAGGATGCGTTTCTTGTCCATTGAATACCCCGCCCGCCCACGCGGGCAATCCCTCCTAGACCTGCGGTACGTGGGTCAGCGCCTCGCGCACCTTCTCCTCCGGGTAGGCGTAGTCCTCCAGCTCGCCGGCGAAGTACTTGTCGTAGGACGACATGTCGAAGTGACCGTGGCCGCTGAGCGCCAGCAGGATCACCTTCGACTCGCCGGACTGCTTGCAGGCCAGCGCCTCATCGATGACGGCGCGAATAGCATGCGCGGGCTCCGGCGCCGGCACGATACCCTCCGACCGCGCGAACTGGACTGCCGCCTGGAAGACCGGGTTCTGGTGGTAGGCCCGTGCCTCCAGCAGCCCCAGGCGCTGCAGCTCGGAGATGAGCGGCGCCATCCCATGATAGCGCAAACCGCCGGCATGGATCGCGGGCGGCGAAAATGTGTGCCCGAGCGTGAACATTTTGACAATGGGCGCCATGCCCGCCGTGTCGCCGAAGTCGTACACGTCGGCGCCGCGGGTGATGCTGGGGCACGCTTCGGGCTCGACGGCGATGAGACGTGTCTTCTTGCCGTGCGTCAGCTTGTCACGCGCGAAGGGAATGGCCATGCCGCCGAAGTTGGAGCCGCCGCCGACGCAGCCGATGACGACGTCCGGGTAGTCGCCGGCCATCTCCATCTGCTTCAGCGCCTCTTCGCCGATGATCGTCTGGTGAAGGAGGACGTGGTTGAGCACGCTGCCCAGCGAGTACTTTGTGTCCTCGCGGCCGACGCAGTCTTCCACCGCCTCGCTGATCGCCAGTCCGAGGCTGCCGTTGGCGTCCGGGTCATCCGCCAGCGCCGAGCGACCGGCCTGCGTGTCGGGACTGGGGCTCGGCACAACCTTGGCGCCCCAGGTCTCTATCAGCGAGCGGCGGTACGGCTTCTGGAAGTAGCTCACCTTGACCATGTAGACCTTCAGTTCGATGCCGAAGAAGTTGCAGCCCATGGCCAAAGCGCTGCCCCACTGTCCGGCGCCCGTCTCAGTGGTGATCCGCTTCACGCCCTCTTTCATGTTGTAGTAGGCCTGGGCGACGGCGGTGTTCGGCTTGTGGGAGCCGGCCGGGCTCACACCCTCGTACTTGTAGTAGATCTTAGCCGGCGTGCCGAGCGCCTTCTCCAGTCGATGCGCCCGGTAGAGGGGCGTTGGGCGCCACAGCTTCAGGATATCCTGCACCTCGTCAGGGATATCGATGTAGCGCTCCGTGCTCACCTCCTGCTGGATCAACGCCATCGGGAACAGCGGCGCCAAATCCTGCGGGCCGACGGGCTGCTTGGTGCCGGGATGGAGAACCGGCGGCAGCGGCGACGGCAGGTCTGCCTGGATATTGTACCAGCGCGAAGGCATCTCCTTTTCCGGCAGAATGAATTTGGTGTCCATGCTTCCTCCTTCCGTTTGGTCTGGCGAATGAACGCTGCTCGGGTATTCCCTCCCGCCAAACAAAAAAACCCCCGCCCTCGTAAGGGCGAGAGTCTTCTCGCGGTGCCACCCTACTTGCCCTGGTCGTCGACGACGGCCGGGGCGTCTCAGTCAGGTACGGCCTTCTGTTTGGAAAGACGATACCCCGGGCTCTGCTAACGGTGCCCCTCCGACAAAGCCTACTCTCCCGCGGGATTTCGGTTTGTGGCTCCCAGGTCCATTTGGCCCGCTGCGCCGGCGCCGGCTTTCACCCGTCCCGGCTCTCTGGCTCCCGCTTCGCGACGGGACAGCCTCGCTTGCGGCCTACTAGTCCTGTTCACAGCCGCTTCGTATTCAGATGTGCGACGAATATAGCAGCGCCTCACAAGCTATGTCAAGTGTCAAACAAAAGAGGCGCCGGTAGACGCCCCTCGAACAGGATGCGGGTGTGACCCTACTTGCCGTGTGGCCGGCGCTTCTCGAAGTCGTCCAGGTCCAGGCTCTCGATGAAGTCGCGGAAGGCGGACATCTTCTCCAACTCCTCCGGCTTCACCTCCGTCAGCTCGTCGCCGGCGGCCTTCTCGCCTTCCTTGTCGAGGAGCACTCCTGCCTTTTCGAGCACCGACTCGTCGGCGAAGATGGGCACGTTCGCCCGGACGGCGAGAGCTATCGCATCGCTGGGACGCGAGTCTATCTCCATCGAGCGGCCGTTGACGTGGAGGACGATGCGGGCGTAGAAGGTGTCGTTCGCGAGGTCGTTGACGATGATGCAGTTGACCTCGGCGCCGAGGGCGTCGATCACCGATCGCAACAGGTCGTGCGTGAGGGGTCGCGCCACCGATACATCTTGCAGGCGCACCGCGATGGCGTCGGCCTCCGCCGGCCCTATCCAGATGGGCAGGTAGCGCTCCGCGTTCTTTTCCTTAAGAATCACCACCCGCTGGTAGTTCATAAGACTAACGCGGATGCTCTCAATGCTCATCTCAATCATTCCACCACCTCCGACTCCCGCGAACGGGCTCGCTTACCAGTCTAGCCCACCCCCTCACCAGTGTCAATTGAAGCTGCGCCTCCCTCCGGTGGCCGCTCGGAGCCGGCGGCTTGCGTCGCGGCGCCGACCCTTTTCTGGCGCTCCAGCAGGTACAGGCTCAGCCCCGCCAGCGCCGCCACGACG
>DATLAX010000034.1:0-12357 GCA_035527215.1 Dehalococcoidia bacterium | reverse complement strand
GCAGGCCGTGACGAGCACCACGGTGTCGCCGTAGCGCACCAGCACCGACCCGTCGGCCTGTCCAGCGAGCTTGCCTATCTCCATGCTGAGCAATCGCCCGCTAACCGTTCGTTCGTAAACTCGTGACATAGGGTAAACCTCCGTTAACCCACAGAATGGCGCCGTTCCCCGCGGGACGGCTTTGTTAGTCACAGGCGTATGCTATGCGGATGGGTGAGGCTCTTCCCGACTCATTCTGCGGGGTTTACCCGTCGCCCAGAAGCTGCTCCTCAACGCGGAGTAATCAGAGGAGCTGTTTGCGGATGCGCCTGCCCTCTTCTCTTCTTACAGAAAGGCCGCCGCCGCTATTTGCGGAGGCCCAATCTTGCGAGGACGGTCCGATAGCGCTGCACGTCCTTCTTGTTGAGGTATGCGAGCTGTCTCCGCCTCTGTCCCACCATCATAAGGAGGCCGCGCTGAGAGTGGTAGTCGTGCCTGTGCGTCCTGAGGTGCTCGCTGAGCTGGTTGATATTCTCAGTCAGGAGGGCTACCTGCACCTCTGGAGAACCGGTGTCGGTCTGGTGAGTGGCGTATTCCTCGACGAGGCTCTGTTTCTTCTCTTTGCTCAGCATATGCCTTTGGCGTGGCCTTCTTCCTTCGTCCTTTCCGTATCTAGTGTATAATTCTAGCATGCCGGTTGCACTGGACGCAACGCATACCCTCACCCGGCTTTCCAGCCACCACGGCCGGTCCCCCAACACCCGGGGGAGGGAAGGAACCCACAACCGATGGCAAAGGTCGCCATAGTAACTGATAGCGCCGCTTCGCTGCCGGCCTCGTTGCGCGCTCAGTACGACATCGAAGTAGTGCCGCTCAACCTCGTGTTCGAAGACCGCTCGTATCCCGACGGGGTCGAGGGCGACGGCGACTTCTACCAGGCGCTGAAGGCCGCCCGCCGCCCCCCGACGACGACAAGCGCTTCCCCGGGCACCCACCTCGATGCCTTGAAGCGTGCCGCCGCGAAGGCGCCGTCGATCCTCTGCGTCACCGTGTCCTCGCGGTTCAGCGGCACGTACGACGCGGCGGTCAAGGCGGCGCAGATGCTGAAGGAGGAGCGGCCGGACGTCGAAGTGGAGGTGCTGGACTCGCAGAGCGCCACGATGGCGGAGGGCTTCGTCGTCGTCGAGGCGGCGCGCGAGGCGGCGCGAGGCGCGGACCTGGCGGGCGTCCTCGCCCACGCCAGAGAGGCAATGCCACGCGTCGGCATCATCGCCGTCATCGACACGCTCGAATACCTCGCCAGGGGCGGCCGCGTGCCGCGCATCCAGGCCTGGGCGTCGGCGTTGCTCAGCGTGAAACCGATAATCGAGCTCCGGCAGCGGGACATCCATCTCCTCACACGCACTCGCACGCGGCAGCGCGCCATCGCTCAGCTCATCCCGATCTTGGAGCAACGCGGGCTGCGCGGGCAGAAACTCCACCTCTGCGTCCAGCACACGAACGCCCTCGAAGACGCGGAGCGGCTGGCGGCGGAAGCGGCGGCGCACCTCCAGCCGACGGAAGTCGCGGTCAGCGAGTTCACGCTGGTAATGGGCGCCCACACCGGGCCGGGCCTTCTCGGGCTCGCCTACTACGTGGAGCCCTGAGGCCCCCTCGATCCCGAATGACGACGAAGAACCACCGGACGACCGACGTGGACAGAGTCCTCCAGTCTCTGGGGACGCTGCCTTCCGCCCAACTCCGTCCTGCGCTCGTCGTCGTTGCCGGTCTGCCCGGCACCGGCAAGTCCGCGTTCAGCCGCGACCTGGCGCTGCGCACGGGCGCCGTCATCCTGGAGAGTGACGCGATTCGCCACCTGCTGTTCGAGCGCCCATCCTACTCCTGGCAGGAGAGCCGGCAATTGTTCGCCGCCCTGCACACCGCTGTCGAGAAACTGCTTGACACCGGCATCTCCTGCATCATCGACGCCACGAACCTCGCTGAGCGCTATCGCCGGCCCCTCTACGACGTCGCGGACAAGTGCCGCGCAAAGCTGGTAGTCGTGGAGGTGACGGCGCCGGCAGAGGTCGCGCTGCAACGCCTCTCAGAGCGCGCGGCTGCGCCCGGTAGCCCGTCCGACGCCGACGCGGCGATCTACCAGCGGATGCGGCGCCACTGGGAAGAGATAGAGCGGGAGCACTTTGCCGTCGACACCTCGGAGCCGACGGCGAAGGCGGTAGCCGCCATCGCGCGCGAGATGAAGCGCCCCTAGAGGGACAAAGAGAAAGGTCCTTCATTAGAAGGGCCCTTCACACCTTGCAGTTGCCGGCCTCAGACGTGCGCCCGTCGCATCGGTGGCGGCTCTCGCGGCGCCAGACCGAGAAGCCTCCCCAGCGCCACGTAACCCCACTTCTGCATGAACAACGCCGCCGCAAGCCCCAGGAGCGCCACACAGACGCCGACTATCGCGTCGAAGATGAAATGGTTGGCGGTGAAAACGACGGCGAAAAACTGCGCCACCGGCAACAGAGCCACCAGGAGCCAGATGGGCTTGATGCGCGTCGCCGCAATGACGCCGGCGGCCAGCAAGACCGGCCAGCCGACGTGCAGGCTCGGCACCGCGGCATACGGGTTCACGAACGGCGCCGTCGACTGCGCCTGATAGCTCAGGTTGCTGTACATCGCCATCGTGTCGACGAAGCCGAAGTCGGTGAGGAAGCGCGGCGGCGCGACGGGAAAGAGGTGGTAGATGATGAGCGCGATGCCACCGGATATGAGCATGGCGTCCCGCGTGAGAGTGTACTGGCGCCGGTGGCGGAAGTAGAGCCACAAGCCGACGAGAATGATCAGCGGGAAGTCCAGCCAGAAGTAGATGCCATTGAAGAGCTGGATGAGGAAGCCCTTGCCCAGGATGAGGGTCTGCAACTGCAGCTCCCAGGCGAAGCCGGCCTCACGTTCCAGGTCCAGGATGCGGAAGCCGCGACTGAGGGCCTCCGACGTCCTGTCGACGGCGCTGCCGCGGACGAGGAAGTAGAAGAGGAAGGCCAGGGCCACGAGCGTCAGCTCGACGATGTGCCTGACTACAGGGCGCGGCGCCAGTGCCTCGGCGACCCGACGCGGCGCCAGGAGAGCCATCAATGCGCGGATAATCCTCAGCACGTGGCGGACCAGAGGGCTCGCCGTCAGCGCCCTCGCCAGATTTCGCACTGCCGACAACCGAGAAACCATCCCGTCAGATCCTTCCGACAGCCGAGATCCCACACGTCAATTTAAGCACACGTCCGGACGGATTTCAAGTAAGCCGGCCCATGCCTCTCACGCCGTCTGCCGCATTCCCACACGGAAGTTCTCGAGCGCGAACGCAACGACTATCGCCAGCAGCACGAGCAGCCCGCCCACAACCGCATCGAAAATGAAGTGATTCGCGGTCAGCACGATCGAGAAGAACATCAGAGTCGGGAATAGGACCGCGAACGTCCTCACCCACAGGTTGCGACTGATGTCGATCAACGCGATGCCAATCAGCAAAGCCCAGCCAAAGTGATAGCTCGGCACGGCAGCGTAGTGGTTAACGATGAAGCTCGGCTGCATCTCATTCGACGCGTTATCAAACATCGCAATAGTATCGACAAAGCCGAACTGCGGCATAAGGCGCGGCGGCGCGACCGGGAAGAGGCCGTAAAAGAACAGCCCCAGGCAGGCCGAGATGAGCAGGGCGTTCCGATAGGTGTGATAGCGCTCGCGGTTCTGCATGTATATCCATATGCCGGCCAATATGAGAATCGGCAGGTGCCCGTAAAGGTAGACACCATTGGCCACATCCACCAGCAGGCGATTGCCGAGTATTTGCTCCTGCCATCCCGATTCCCAGAAGAAGCCCAGCCTCCGCTCCAGGTGGATGATCTGATCGGCGCGGGCGAAGGCGGCCGCGGTCCGCTCCGGTATGGCGCCGCGGATCAGCCAGTAAATGATCATGAGCCCGACGAGAAGCGCGGCCTCAACGAGGAAGTGGCGCACCTCGCGGAGCGCTGTCCTAACTTCCGTCTTTGTCGGTGACCTCACTGCCGGCTGGCCTCAATCCCAAAGCAACGCCGCGGCGATTGCAGAACTGCGTCCCTGACCGTACCATTACACTTGAAATTGTACTCAGACAGCCTGCTCGCGGCAAGAGCCACCGCCCGACAAATCAATCGCTCGCCGAACCGGAAAGGAACTTCGATGCAAATCAGCGCGCAAACCGGTGACCTCAAAGGATCCACGGCTGGGGCCATAGTCGTCACCCTATTCGAAGGCGCACCCTCGCCCACCGGCGCCGCGGCGGACGTCGACGGCGCATTGAGCGGCGCCATCTCGCAGCTCCTGCGCGACGGCGACGTCAAGGGCAAGAAGGATGAGACGACGCTGATCCACACGCTCGGCCGCATCCCGTCGCCACGGGTCCTCGTGCTGGGCCTAGGCAAGAGCGATGCGTTCAACCCGCAGGTCCTGCGCAACGCGCTGGCTGTCGGTTCGCGCCACCTTCGACACGTGGGCGCTGAGACCGTCGCCATGAGCGCCGACGCGTCGCTCGGGCTGGAGCCGGAGGTCTGCGCGCGGGCCATCGTCGAAGGAACAATTCTCGGCCTCTACCGGTTCATGGTCCACAAGAAGGAGCCGGAGGACGAGCGAGAGATAAAAGAGCTCATTCTCATGGAGGGCGACGCGTCGAGAATCGATGCCGTGCGGGCGGGCGGGGAACGCGGCCGCATCAGCGCCGAGGCGACGAGCTGGGCGCGGGACATGGCGAACGAGCCCGCCAATTTCATGACGCCGTCGGATCTGGCGGAGCGGGCCCGACAGGTAGCGCAGGAGATGAGCCTGGACTACCAGGTCTTAGAGCGCAAAGAGATGGAGGAGATGGGCATGGGCGCGCTCCTCGGCGTGGCGCAGGGCAGCCGGCAGCCGCCGAAGCTCATCGTCCTTCGCTACCAGGGCGCCGGTCCGGAGGCGAAGACGCTCGGCCTGGTGGGGAAGGGGATAACGTTCGATACCGGCGGCATCTCCATCAAGCCGTCGCAGGGAATGCAGGAGATGAAGGCCGACATGGCCGGCGGCGCCGACGTCATCGCGGCCATCCGGGCGCTGGCGCAACTCAAGGCGAAGGTGAACGTGACGGCCATCGTGCCGGCGACGGAGAACATGCCCGGCGGCAGCGCTCAGCGCCCCGGCGACGTGGTACGGGCGATGAACGGCAAGACAATCGAGGTCGTGAACACCGACGCCGAGGGGCGTCTCATCCTCGCCGACGCGCTCTGCTACGCGCGCAAGCTCGGACTATCGCCGGTGGTCGACGTGGCCACGCTGACGGGGGCCATGTCCATCACCCTCGGCAAAGTGGCCTTCGGCGCGATGACGAACGACGATGCCCTTTTCGACAGGGTCCGGCAGGCCGCCGAGGCCGCCGGCGAGAAGGCATGGCAACTGCCGCTGTTCGAGGAGTACAGGGAGAAGCTCGACAGCGAGGTCGCGGACATGAAGAACGTCGGCGGCCGCGAGGCGGGCTCCATCACGGCCGCCCTCTTCCTCAAGGAGTTCATCGAGGACACGCCCTGGGTGCACCTGGACATCGCCGGCGTGGACCAGCACGACAAGGTGAAGGGGATCTTCATCAAGGGCTGCAGCGGCACGGGCGTGCGGACCCTGATCAACCTCGGTCTGGGCCTCGCCGAAAACCCGCCCGGCTAGCTGCCCGCGACTTCGACTCTAGCGCCTGGGACTCGGCGGCGCCCATGCCCGCGCGATGAACTTGTCGACGTCCATGGCCGGCAGGGTGATAATGCTCACCGTTCCGCGCGCGCCCAGCTCGACCGAGATGCTGAGCACCGCCTCATTGCTGTCCGCCTCGATGACCGTCACGAAGTCGTACGGCCCAAGGGTGGCGTACTGCGCGATTATCTTGCCGCCCATCGAGACTATCTCCTTGTTGACGTCCCTGATGCGTTCGGGGCGGCTCTTGATAGTCTTGCGTCCCTGCTCGGTGAGATTAGTGAGGGAAACGTAGTAGGGCATGGCGTCCTCTCCTTCGTCCGTGAAGTAGTCCAGTCAAGAAGATGATACAGCACGCGCCGCGCATGTCAATTCGGCGCGCGGGTCCGGACGATTCGGCGGAAGAGTCCACCCACCCTTAGGTGCGAGAGCTGCGCCGTTTCTTGAGAAGGGGAACAATGCGGTCGAGGAGGCGGTTGGCCACTTCGTACTTCGACAGCAGCGGCAGCGTCTCGGCGGCGCCCGACTTGTCGATGACCGTCACCTGGTTCGTGTCCGTGCCGAAGCCGGAGCCCGCGGCCGTGATGTCGTTGGCGACGATGAGGTCCAGCCCCTTGCGCGCCATCTTCTCCGATGCGTTGCGCACCAGGTCCTGACTCTCCGCCGCGAAGCCCACGCGGACGAGGTTGCCTTTCACTTCCGCCAGGATGTCGGGCGTGGGCACGAGCGCCAGCGTCATGCCGTCTTTCGTGCGCTTGATCTTCTGTCCCGCGCGCCTGGCGGGCCGGTAGTCGGCGACGGCGGCCGCCATGATCAGCACGTCCGCACCCTTCGAAGCGGCGACGACGGCGTCGCGCATCTCCTCCGCGGTCTTGACCGGCGCCTTCTCCACGCCGTACGGCGTCGTCAGAGCGGCGGGCGCGCTCACCAGCACAACCTTCGCTCCGCGATCCCGCGCCGCCTCCGCGATGGCATAGCCCATCTTCCCCGACGAGTAGTTGCCGACATAGCGCACGGGGTCGACCGGCTCCTGCGTCCCGCCGGCGCTGACGACAACCTTGCGACCCGCGAAGTCGCCGCCGCGGGCGAGAAGCTGTCGCAGGGCGCCGACAATGGCCTCCGGCTCGGTCATGCGTCCGCGGCCGCGCATTCCGCTGGCCAGCCGCCCTTCCTCCGGCCCGACGAAAGTCATGCCGCGTTCCCGCAGAATCGCCAGATTGGCCTGAGTGGCGGCGTTCTCGTACATGTGGCCGTCCATGGCCGGCGCCAGGAGCACGGGCGCCTCGGTGGCGAGCACTGTCAGGCAGAGGAGGTTGTCGGCGAGGCCGTGCGCCAGGCGCGCCAGCGTGCCGGCGCCGGCCGGCGCAATGACCACGGCGTCCGCGCGATGGCCGATCTCGACGTGGGAGATGGCCAGGTCGCCGGTGGTCGCGAAGATGTCGGTGTAGACCGGGCGGCCGCTCAGCCCCTGGAGGGCGACCGGCGTGATGAAGCGGGCGCCGGACTCCGTCAGTATGACGTCGACGAGCGCGCCGGCCTGCGTCAGCTTGCTGACGAGATCGGCCCCCTTATGGGCGGCGACGCTCCCGGTGATGCCTACAACGATGCGCTTGCCTTCGAGCATATCAGTGTCCTTGGCCACGGTTGGCCTCCTGGATCAGGCGCAGGCCGACGAGCGTTAGGTCAACGTTGACTTCCTGGATGACCGGCGTCTCGCGGGCGATGAGCGGGGCATAGCCGCCGGTCGCGATGACCTTTGTATCGCCGTCTAGCTCCTTCTTCATACGGGCTATGATCCCTTCGATCAGGCCCACGTAGCCGAAGATCACGCCCGACTGCATGGCGCTGACGGTGGTCTTGCCGATAGCGGTCTTCGGGCGCTCCAGCTCGATCCGCGGCAGCTTCGCCGTGCGCTTGAACAGCGCCTCGAGGGAGATGCCGATGCCGGGCGCTATGGCGCCGCCCACGTAGTCTCCCTCACGGGATATGGCGTCGAAGACGGTCGCCGTGCCGAAGTCGACGATGATGAGGGGCGGCCCGTAGAGCTTGATGGCGGCGACGGCGTCGATGACCCGGTCGGCGCCCACGTCGCGCGGGCTGTCATACAGGATGCGGATGCCGGTGCGCACGCCCGGGTCGACGACCAGGGGCGCGACCTTGAAGTAGCGCCGGCAGACATCCTGGAAGACCGGCGTGAGCGAGGGCACGACGCTGCCCAGGACAGCCTCGTCGATGTCCGCGGCGCGAAGGTTCTCGGTCTGCAGGAGGTTGAGCAATAGAATAGCGTACTCATCGACAAGGTTTTCCACGTCCGTGGCAATGCTCCAGCGGGAGTGGATCTTCTCGCCGTCGAAGACGCCGATGGTTATCGCCGTATTGCCGATGTCAAGTGCCAGCAGCATATCCACTTCCTGTGCGGCAGCCCCGCGAGCGTCCCTCGTCGCTTGTGGCGCTGTTCATTATAGTCGACGGCATTTCAGCGTCGCAACTTGATAGCGCACTCACAGGCGGCGCGCCACCCTGCCTGCAGCCCGTTGCGCCTCGCCGGATTCAGCGACAGGACAAACCGTGGGCGCGCCGATCGCCGCCGGGCGTTTTCCGTTTCCGAAAGGAACACATTTTTCTTTCAACAGTGATCATAAGAGCCTTGACCGTCTTTCGGATCGGGCGCTATTCTCTCCAGTGCAGGGTCGATCTCCCGCCCGACCCTAAACCACAGGCAACGGTTGCCGTGCCTCCCAACCCCGGGTCTGCGGCGGCCTGAGCCAAGAGCGCCAGACAACCACTTGTGGCCTTATCGAGGACAGCAGCGGGCTATCTCTAGCGCCGGCGGTTCGGCGTGCCCCCTGACGGCATGCCAAGACGAAACAGGACGAGAGGCACTGGATGCACGACCGTTCCCCCAGGGCGCTATGGGAAGTAGCACTCGGCCAGCTACAACTGCAGGTCACCCGCCCCAACTACGAGACATGGCTCCGCGATACCACAGGCTTTTCCCTCGACGACGGCGACTTCACGGTCTGCGTCCCGACCGACTTCATCGCCGAGTGGCTGCGGGACCGGCTGAGTGACCTCATCACCAAGACCCTCTCCGGCATTGCCGGCCAGCCCCTGCAGGTGTCCTTCCGTGTCGACGGTGTGTCGGCTGAAGAGTGTCCTGCGCTCTCGTCGCGGGACCATCTCCATTCGCCGGACTTCGCGCCGCCCCTGCCGAAGCTGCGCCTCAATCCGCTCTTCACGTTCGACTCCTTCGTCGTCGCCGACTGCAACCGCCTCGCGCACGCGGCATCGTGGACAGCGGCCACCCTCAACGGCGCCCCGCAGCATAACCCGCTGTTCCTCTACGGCGAGAGCGGGCTCGGCAAGACCCATCTCCTGCAGGCGATCGCCCACCGGCTCGTCGACGCGGGCCGGCGCATCCTCTACGTGACCGCGGAGCAGTTCCTCTCCGAGTACGTTTTCGCCGCCCGTCAGAAGCGGACCGAGGAGTTTCGCGCCAAGTACCGCTCCCTCGACGCCCTCTTGATGGACGACGTCCAGTTCCTGGCGGGCAAGGGCGGCACCCAGGAGGAGTTCTTTCACACGTTCAACCACCTGTACAGCGGCGGCAGACAACTGGTCCTGGCAAGCGACGAGCCGCCCAACACCCTTGCCAACTTCTCTCCACGGCTGCGCTCCCGGTTCCAGTCCGGGCTCACGGCCGATCTCTCTATGTTTCCTTGCAACGCAGGGATCGCGTTGCTGCGCAGGAAGGCCGACTCGCTCCAGTCCGAGGTGGATGACGCCTCGCTGGAGTTCCTCGCCGGTCGGCCTTACTCCAACATCCGCGAGCTGGAGGGGGCTCTGAATCGCGTCCTCGCTTATGCTCGCCTCACCGGCCAGCGTGCCGATCTCGCTCTTGCGCGCTCGGCTATCAAGTGCGCCCCCAAGATCCCTGCCATCTCGCCACCGAGGCCGGAGCGCGTCATCGACACCGTCTGCTCCTACTACAACGTCCCGCGCCAGGCCCTCGCGGGCCAGGGCAGGAGCAAACGGGTCACCACGGCCCGGCACGTCGCCATGTACCTGCTGCGACAGGACACGGGTCAGCCTCTAACTCAGATCGGCCGGCTCTTCGGCGACCGCGACCACTCGACGGTCCTCTACGCCTGTCGCAAGATCGACCGCGAGTCCACGGCAATCCCGCAGACCAGCGCCGATCTGGTAGCCATCCGCGGGCAGATCGCATCATCTCCAGGTTGACGTCTTCCGTTTCCACACGTCTTTGCCATCCCCTTCCCCTGTCCTGCGACGTGCCTCACAACACCCTCCCTACTATGTCGAGATCTGTGGAAAGCGTTTTCTCGTCTCCGGGCTCTCCACTCCGTGGCGCGATTTCCCCACAGCCTGCGGCACGGCGAACGATTCCTGACTACCGTTTTCCCCACTTTCCGCATCCCTACTTAGTAAGTAGCTCTCCGCTCTTTGCTTTCTGTTGGTTATGCATTAAACCGGATCGGGAAAGGCCAAGGTGTAGAGAGAAAGCCAGTGTAGCTGGATAGGTGGGTGTTGCCTAGCGGCAGGCAGGTATAATGGGCCTGAGGTGCTTCTATGATCGACCGTGTTCTGATCCACGCGCAGGCTGGAAGAGGCGGCGACGGCTCGATGAGCTTTCGTCGTGAGAAGTACGTGCCGAAGGGCGGGCCGGACGGTGGCGATGGCGGCAACGGTGGCAGCGTGATCCTGGAAGCCGGCCCCGGCCTGAGCACCCTGGCGCACTTTCGCGGAAAGCGGCTGTATCGCGCGGAGCGTGGGGGACACGGCAGCGGCGGGAAGAAGCACGGCGCCAACGGGGGGGATCTCGTCGTGCGCGTGCCAGCGGGGACAGTCGTGCGACGGGCGGACGAGACGGCTGAAGGCGAGGTCATAGCCGACCTGACAGGGGAAGGGCAGCGCGTCATCGTTGCGAAGGGCGGCAGAGGAGGCCGCGGCAACGTCCACTTCGCCACCTCAACGAACAGGGCGCCGAGAATAGCAGAGAAGGGAGAGCAAGGCGAGGAACTGGACCTGCAGCTCGACCTCAAGCTGATCTCGGACGTCGGGATCATCGGGCTGCCGAATGCCGGCAAATCAACGCTCCTGCGCACGGTGTCGGCGGCGAGGCCAAAGGTGGCGGAGTATCCGTTCACCACGCTGGAGCCGGTGCTGGGCGTTGTCGAGAGAGGGTACGCGACAGTAGTCTTAGCGGACATACCTGGGCTCATCGCAGGCGCACACGAGGGCAGCGGCCTCGGCCTCGAGTTCTTACGTCACATCGAGAGGACGCGGGTGCTGATCCACATCGTCGATGGTACACGGTCGAGCCCGTGGGAGGACATCGAGACAATAAACGCGGAGCTGGCGTCATACAGCGAGGGGCTGGCGCGGAAGCGGCAGGTCGTGGCCGTGAACAAGGTGGATATCGCCGAGGTGCGGCAGCGCGAGGAGGAGGCACGGTCGGCGCTGGCGACGGCCGGCATCGAGCCGATGTTCATCTCCGCGGCGACCGGCGAGGGCGTCGACGAGTTGCTGGACAGGGTGATGGCGGTGCTCAACGAGGACAAGGCGGTGGAGCAGGAGCAGACTGTGCCCCAGCGTTTGATTTCGCTGCAGCCGCGACAGCCGCGCTTCGTCATCAGAGAGATCGACGGCATGTTTGCGGTCGAGGGCGCGCTGGCGGAACGCATGGTCAACAGGCTCACCGGCGACACGCGCGAGACACAGGTGGAGATACGGCGCCGGCTGGTGCGCATGGGCGTCGGAGCCGCGCTGCGACGCGCCGGCGTGCGACCCGGCGACCGCATCCGCGTGGCAGGCCTGGAGATGCAGTGGGAAGGATGAAGCTGGGCGTTCTCGGTGGCACCTTCGACCCGCCTCACGTCGGGCACGTAAGCCTGGCGGAGGTCGCCATCCAGCACCTGGGGCTGGACAAGCTCCTCTTCGTGCCGGCGGGCGACCCCTGGCGAAAGGCGGACCAGGAGATCACCGCCGGCGAGCACCGTCTGGAGATGACGCGGCTGGCCGTCGACTCGCTGCCGCGGATGGACGTGTCGACGCTGGAGCTGGACAGGCCGGGGCCGTCGTACACCGTCGACACGCTGGGCGAGCTGCTGGCGCGCTACGGGCCTGACACGGAGCTGTACTTCGTCATGGGGCAGGACGCGCTCCTGGACATGCCGAACTGGAAGGAGCCGCACCGCATCGTCGCGCTGGCGTGGCTGGCCGTGGCGCTGCGCTCGCCGGGCCGCGACTTCGACTTCACAGACCTGGAGGCGGCGATCCCCGGCATCTCGCGTCGCCTGGTGATCCTACCGATGTCGTTCGTGGACGTGAGCGGCACGGCGATACGGGAGTGGGCGCGCCAGGGGGGGTCGCTGGACGGCCTCGTGCCGCCGGGGGTTGAGTCCTACATCAAGAATCATGCCCTGTACACACAGTAGGAAATGTAGAAGAGGGCTTTAGCCCCCCACGTCGTCCTCTGCGGATTGGCTGCTCTTTACACGTCGAGGTTGCGGACCTGGGCGGCGTGACTCTGGATGAACGCCTTGCGCGGCGCTACTTCTTCCCCCATGAGCGCGGTGAATAGCTCCTCCGCCTTCATAGCGTCCTCGATGTTCACCTGGAGGATGGTGCGAC
>DATLAX010000033.1:0-2844 GCA_035527215.1 Dehalococcoidia bacterium | reverse complement strand
GATGATCGCGCAGCTCGAAGACCCGACGCCCGTGGCGCGGGACTTCGGCGGGCACGTCGTGGCGCGGACGAAGCGCAGCATGCCGTCACAGAATGAGGGGAGCGCGGCGGGCGAGCCTCCGGCGTCGCATCACGGCGGGCGAGGGCTGCGCGGGAGCGTGACGTCGAACGTGTTGGAGCGCGGCCAGGGCGTGGAGGTCGGGACGCCCCTCGTCTACGGCGGCGTGCTGCACGAGGGAACGCAGGAATACCTGGGCGGGCCGATCCGGCCCAAGACGGCGAAGGCACTGGCGATTCCGCTGGGCCGGGCGCGAGGCAAGAGGCCGCGCGACTTCACCGACCTCCAGTGGCGTCCGAACCGCGAGCGGAGCGAGATCAAGCGGGGCGTCCTGGGCATCGGCGATGGCGAGGAATTCGAGCCGTTATTCGCCCTTCAAACCGAGGTTGTGATCGAGCCCCGTCCGTGGCTCTTCATCACGGACGAGGATGAGAAGTATCTGGCGGACCGGTTGACCGAGGCGATCGAGAAGCAGGCATTCGGGCATGGCTAACTTTCTGACAGACGGACGGACGGCGGTGATTGCGGCGCTCCAGGGCGACGCGACGATCGGCCCGCTGGTGAAGACCTGGCGCGACTGGGGTCCGGGTCTGCGCGAGCGGTTCCTCGTGGATGCCGCCCATTGTCCGCTGGTCGCGATCTACCCGTCAGACGCGACGCTCGACTATCGCTACGACATAGGGAAGGACCTGCCGCAGGACCTCATTATGCGTGTCGTGGCTGCTGAGCATCCGGCGGACGCGGAGGAGATCATCGCGCCGGCGATTACGCGAGTTGAACTCAGCACAGTCAACATGCTGGGGCTGGTGGGGGAAGGGCTCAAGGACATCGTGATTCAGTCGTGGCGCTGGGCCGCCTATAGGGATGAGAAGGCCGCCCTGGTGCTGTGGGACGTTGCCGTGATTCTGCGGCTGCTGTGGGTGAGGCGCCGCGCTACGTGACAAGGAGGATTGAGAGATGCCGGGAATCAGATCACACGGTAGCTGGCGGCGGATGCAGCGGTTCTGCCAGGTGGCCGCGAACAGCGCCTACGGCACGGTGCCGGGCGCACCGGACTGGCTCTACATCCCGCGCATCGGCGACGGGCAGGGATTGAAGGCGACCGCGCCGCGGTATGCGCCCGACACGGAGATGGGCGGCTACAGACGCCGCGTCGCCATCCACCACCGGCTGGAGGTCGGAGGCGACTTCTCGACGCTGCTGTTCCCGGACAGCGCGCTGTTCCTGCTGAACATGGCGCTGCTCCGGTCGGCCGCGGCCGGAAACGACTACCAGGACGTTTACCAGCACGTGATGGATGAGTTCACGCCCGAGGATCCGCGCCGCTACACGGGCGTCGTGGCGAACACGCTCCGGATCGAGGGATCAGGCACGGGCGACGGCGAGATCTCCGCGGCCCTGGGCCTGGTTGCGCGCAACGAGGCCAGGCAAGCGGACCTGGACGAGGCGACGTTCGAGGCGGCCTACGACCTGCTGGAGCTGGTGCCGTTCATGCACGGGCACGCCCGGCTCCGAATCAACGCGGCGGTCGTGACGGACATCGAGCGCTGGGCCATCGAGATCACGAACAACGTCGAGCAGGGGCCCCTCACCCCGCAGGTGGCGGGCGTGAGCGTCATCTCATACGCGAAGGCGAACAAGCGAGAGATCACGCTGGAGATCGGCGAGCTGAACAACAGCGACGACTTCAACGTCGCGATCCGGAACGGCGCGGAGATGACGTTCGACGTCCGGTGCACGCACCCTGCGGGCCACATCCTTGAGATCATCCTGCCGCGGCTGGCGCCGGAGGAGAGCGACGAGGACGGGACGCCGAGCGCGCAGGCGAAGGAGGCGCCGCGGATGATCGCCCTCGAGGCGGACGGCGGGACCCATGAAGGCCACGACATAGTCTGGGCCGTGGACCTTGCCGCAGGCGGGACCACGACGTTGGAGGAATTGACAACCACAACGGCCGCGCCGGCGACCACTACGACCACCGGCGGATAGTTAGCGCGGAGCGGGCCGCTGCCAGGGGTCCCACTCAGCTCCTGGCGCGGCCCCAACTCCGCTTAGAAAGGAGCTGAGGCTATGGCTGAGTCATCGACCCCCGTGAAGGAGACTGCGGACGCCGTCGAGGCGTCCTTGCTGAGCTATCTCGATTCCCTCGAATGGCTGGAGCGCGACGGCTTCTATCGCTGCAAGGTCCACCTCGGCGATCGCGACGTCGTTACGATCTGCGCCTCTCCGTTCGGTCCCGCCGTGCGGCTCCTTGACTTCATGCGCGCCCGGATGATAGCGGCGACGGAGATCGTCAGGGCGCCGGATGAGGAGGGGATCGCAGGCATGGTGGGGCTGCTGGATGATGACGCCACAGGTGAGTTCTGGGTTCTCATCGATGAGACGTTCGCGAGTTGTGTTGTCGAGTGGCATGTTCCCGACCTCGCCGAACTGCTTCACCTGGGTGACACGCCATTGGCGCCGAACGCGACTCAGGACGCCGCGTATCGTGGGGATCTGCTCAAGCGGCTGCCGCTCCCCGTGATCATCCGTGTCGTGCTCGGCGTGGTGTGGCTGACAAAAAACTTCTGAAGGAGGTCGAGCCCGCCTTAGACGGCGGAAGCTCAGACCTCCTGGAGTGGTTCAGATGGGCGAAGTACGGACAGCCGGTTCCCCAAGAGATGAGGCCCGCGCTGTGTTTCGTCGCGGCCGCGCTGGGAGAGCCGTATGGCCTGCTGCCGCTGGTCCTGGGCTTGGAGGAGGCAATCAAAGGGCGCCAGGATGGCCCAGGGGGCGAGGCATTGGAAT
>DATLAX010000032.1:0-7691 GCA_035527215.1 Dehalococcoidia bacterium | reverse complement strand
GGAAGCCGGCGAAGGATATCTTTGCGTCGTAGAAGTTGAACATGCGCAGCCCGTACGTCGCCAGCACCGGCGCATAGGCGACAAGCGACGTCACCGCCATCGCGCCGACGAACGGCACGGCCGACCGCAGACGCCTTTCGCGCCACAGCCAGACGAGGAACGCGAAGGCCACCCAGAAGGCCGTCAGCCGGAAGCCGATGGCCAGCCCCATGCACAGCCCGGCGACCAGCGAACGGCCGCGGACCAATGCCAGATAGCAGGCCAGCACAAACGTCAGCGACCACATGTAGTCCATCGTGATCACGCTGTTAATCCAGAGCAGCGGCGCGAAAGCGAAGGCGACCGTCAGCACGCCCTTCGCCGGCAGCTTCAGCTCAACGAGCAGCCGGGCAAAGAGATAGACACCGGCCAGCGAGATGAGGACCGTGCAGAGGTTCGTCCAGACCCAGCCCGCTCGCACGAAGGGGACGGTCACGAACTCCGCCAGGGGGAAGCCGGGCAGCCGCGACGGCAGGTACTCGCCGTGCGACAGCAGGTGATCGGCGGAGAGCGCGACGCGCCAGGCGTCGGGGTCGGCGCCGTAGCCGAGGTTCAGCCAGGGTATCCGCGTCGCCACGTAGACGACCGCAAACGCCGCGAAGGCCAGCGGCCGCGTGAAGTCGAACTCCAGGACACGATCGAGCAGATCCCCTCGCCGGGGGGCAGCTTTCGTCGCCTCAGCCTCCAAGACCAACCTCCGATATCAGGGCAGGATCAGCCCGCTGTCGGTCCGCGCCTCCCGCTCCTGCCGCGGCTGCTCCAGCGGCGTCGACGGTCCCGGCGGGCCAGCGGGCGGCCGCAGCGCCTTCCCCTGCGCGACCTGCACGATCTGCGACACCAGCGTCACCTCGTCGACCGCGCCCACCCGCACCGCGCCCTCGTCGATGACGACGGTCGGCACGGCCCGGATGCGGTAGCGTTCGGCCAAACGCGGGAACTCGCTGACTTCGACGACGTCGACGCTCACGCGGGCGCTCTCCAGCCCCAGCTTAGCGGCGAGGCGTGTCATCGGTGGACAGTGCGGGCAGGCCGGCGTCACAAAGAGCTGCACGTGCACCGTCTGTTGCAGCCGGCGCAGGTGGCGCACCGTCTCAACGCCGAGCTCCACCTTCCCGCGCGACGCGTCGATGATGCCTTCTATCAGAGGCACGAGCTCGTTCCCGACGGGAAAGCCGAAGAAGCGCAGGGGCCGGTTGAGGGCGCCGCGGACCACCGTGGCCGGGACCTTGTCGACGCCGAGCCGCGCCGCCTCCTTCGTCGACTCCGCGAACTCGTGCACAGTGAGCGTGATCTTGTCGGAGAGGGCTGCTATCTCCTTCAGCAGCGTCTGCGTCTCCTCGCAGTACGCGCACTCCTCGCGCCCGGGGATGAAGATGGGCAGTCGACGTTGCGTGAAGTAGTCGATGCGGACGCCGCCCGTCAGTTCGCGGGCGAAGCGCGCCCGAAGGTATTCCTGGTCTCGAAGCGGTATCACAATATGTTCTCGAGGCTACCTATCCCGCGCTTCGCCCGCCGTCGCGCTCGCGGTCGAGCGCGACGGCCCTCCCCCGAACAACCCACAGGCGCTGGAGAGCCGTCAGGTTCGCCAGCACCGCTAATATCCACAGAACGATCCGCACCTGGCCGAATATCAGCCCCACCCCGAGCACGACCACCCGCTCCGGGCGCGTGAACAGGCCCTCGCGCAGCTCAAGGCCTGCCGCCTCGGCGCGGGCTCTCAGGTAGCTCACCATCAGCGATCCGACGACCGCCGCGAACGCCAGCACCACCTCTTCCCGCTTGCCCTGGCCGGCGAGCCGAAACACAAGCCCGCCGAGCACCGCGGCCTCCGACAGCCGGTCGCAGACCGAGTCGAAGACGCCGCCGAACGCCGTCACGCGACCGCTGGCCCGCGCGACAATGCCGTCCAGCAGATCGAGCGCCGCCGCGGCCATCATCACTATGCCGCCGGCCAGGAACTCGCCCCGCGCGACGAGCACCGCCGCTACCACGGCGCCGGCGAGCCCGGCCGTCGTTATCATGTTGGGCGTGACGCCGGTGCGGGCGAGACCCTGTCCTACAGGCTCGGTCAGCCGCTTCGGCAGCGTGTGGGGCAGCAGCGTGAACAAAGGTCTCTCCCTGCTAATCGGACGCTACTCGGTCTCCAGTCCCGCCTTGCTCTCATACTGAAGCTGCTCGTAGTAGCTCAGCACCCTCTGCGACACCCTCTCCCAGCTATACTGCTCAGCGCGCAGGCGGCCGTTCTCCCCCATCTCTCGCCGCTTGTCCGGGTCGGACAGCAGCTCCAGCAGGGCATCGGCCAGCGAGTGCGCGTCCTTAGGCACGACAAGGAGGCCCTCGACACCGTGCGTCACCACGCTCGCATACCCTTCGATGTTGCTCGCCACCAGCGGCCGGCCCGCCGCCATCGCCTCCAGGAGGACGATACCCTGGCTCTCGTTACCCGTCGCCGGCGCGACGACGATGTCCGCCGTGTGATGGTAGCGCGCCAGCTCATCGTAGGTCACATAACCGATGAACTCCACATCGCGCAGGCCGGTCTCCTCCACCCAGCGACGGTAGCCGCGCGCAGCCCGCGTCGGCGGCCCGACGATCAGCAGTCGCGGCTCCGGCGTCTCCTTCCTCACCTCGGCGAAGGCCTGCAGCAGGTACTTGACACCCTTTCGTTTCTCCAGGCGGCCCACGAAGAGGATGTTCGGCCGGCCGTCAGTGTACTGTCGCATCGGCTCGCGCTCCGCCTCGAAGTGCTCCACGTCGACGCCGTTAGGGATGATCTTGTAATAGCCGGGAAAGTAATGGCTGACCAGTCGCATCGCCGGCGCGGAGACCGCGATCTTGCCGTGCAGGCGGCGGAACCAGCGTTTGAGGACGTGCCGCCCGTACAGGTACCAGCGGTTCGTTCCGCCCTCCTTGGCGGCGTGGAACGTCGCCACGTTGACGGCGTCGGACAGGCGCAGGGCATGCAGGGGCAGGAACGGCGCAAACGGCTCATGAACATGGACGATGTCGAAGCGCTCATCCTGGAACACGCGCTTCACCTTCGGCGCCAGGCGCAGCGAAAGGGTCACACGCGCGACCGATCCGCTCGCCGGCACGCCCACCGCCCGGCCGATCGGTATCACCAGCTCCTCCGGCTTGTGCGAAGAAGGACGCGACGACGGCCCGATGATCCGCACGTCCTGCCCCAACCGCAGAAAGTTGTCGCGCAGATGCTCGATGTGATTGTTGACGCCGCCGGGCACGGCCAAATCGTACGGGGATACGAGCGCGATCTTCATGGTTTTAGCCGTTTGACGAAGCTCCAGATCGTCGGACCCCAGCCGGCGGCCTTCGGCGTCACCGTTATCCCCCGCCACTGCTGCCGCAGGAAACGACCCAGGCCGATCTCGCCAATCGACGGATAACGCCCGTTGACGCCGGCCGTCGTCCCCGACAGTATGGCGCGCCGGAGGTCCTCCGCGCCCTCGCCCTCAAAGAGCGTATACGCGCTCCCCACGGCGGGCAGAAAGTGGGCATCGCTGCCGCCGACTTCCGGCAAATGATAGCGCTGCCTGTTCAGTCGCTGCGCCGTCTTCAGCTTGACGCGGGAACCGGGCGCGACATTGGCGGTCTGTATGCCGTCGAAGTAGACGCCGCTGCCGCGTCGCCGCTGCACGTCCATGATCGTCCTGTGACCCACGCTGCGCGTCAGCCAGTTCAGCGGGTGCGGGATGATGCAGAGCCCTCCCTGGCGATGGACCGCCTCCAGCGTCTCTTTCAACGGCTTCAGGCTGGCGACCGGCTCTTCAAGGAAGAGAGCGATAAGATGGCCCCCGAGCGTCGTAACCTCCATGCCGGGCACCACCTCGACGCGGTACTTGCCCCGCGCCCAGGCCTCGCGCGCGGCGAAACCACCCTTGAGGTCGTCGTGGTCCGTAATCGCGACAACGGAAAGACCGGCCTTCTCGTCCGCAAACGCCAGGATCTGGGAGACGCTCGCCATTCCGTCCCCGCAGGCGCTATGCACATGAATGTCCGCCTTGCCCAATGCCACGAACCCCTAGTCTAGAGTCGCTGTCATTGTAGCACCCCTTCACAGCCGCCGGCCCGTTAGTGGGCCTCCGCCGTCACGCGCTCCCACAGCCGCGATACCTCCTCCTTGAGCTGCGCGTGCTCCGGCCGAGCCAGATCGCCGTCGCTATCCAGCAGACGCGCCGCCTCCGTTCGCGCAAGCTCGATAAGAGGGACGTCCGAAAGCCGCGCCACCTTCAGGTCGGGCAGGCCGCTCTGACGCGTCCCGAAGAACTCGCCGGGGCCGCGCAGCCGCAGGTCCGCCTCCGCCAGCGCGAAGCCGTCCTGTGTCCGCTCGACGATCTGCAGCCGCTCCCGCGCGTCAGGCGCCGGACTGTCCGAGAGGAGCAGGCAGTAGCTCTGGATGTCGCTGCGCCCCACGCGGCCGCGGAGCTGGTGGAGCTGCGCCAGCCCGAACCGCTCCGCTCCCTCCACCATCATCACCGTCGCGTTCGGGATGTCGACGCCGACCTCGACGACCACGGTGGACACCAGTATGTCGAGGCGGCGGTCGCGGAAATCGCGCATCACGCTCTCTTTCTTCTTCGCCGCAAGGCGCCCGTGGAGCAATCCGAGCCGCGCCTCCGGGAAGACCTCGCTGCTCAGCCGCTCGAATTCCTGCGTCGCGGCGCGTGTTGCCAGCGTCTCCGACTCTTCGATGAGCGGGCAAATGACGAACGCCTGGTATCCCTGCTGCACCTGCCCTCGCACGAACTCGTACGCCCCGTCCCTTTCGTCCGGCGGCACCCAGCGCGTCTCCACCGGCTTGCGCCCCGGCGGCATCTCGTCGATCACCGACACGTCGAGGTCGCCGTAGACGGTTAGCGTGAGCGTGCGTGGTATAGGCGTCGCCGTCATGACGAGCACGTGCGGGTTGCGCCCCTTCTCCCGCAGCGCCGCCCGCTGCATGACGCCGAAGCGGTGCTGCTCGTCGACGACGGCGAGGCCGAGTCGATGGAAGATCACGCCTTCCTGTATGACCGCGTGCGTCCCGACGACGATGTCGATGTCGCCGGCCGCTATCTGCTCCCGCAACTCCCGCTTGACGGACGCCGACACGCTGCCCGTCAGGAGCGCGATCATCAGCGGCTTCTTGAGATAGTCCGGCCGGACGGTCGCAATGGAGGTGGTCCGCTCGCTGCACCCGAAGACCTGGCAGAGCGTATGGAAGTGCTGCTCCGCCAGTATCTCCGTCGGCGCCATCATCGCCCCCTGCGCGCCGGACGCCGTCGCCGCCAGCAGCGCCGCCGCCGCGACGACGGTCTTGCCGCTGCCGACGTCGCCCTGCTGTAGGCGGCTCATCGGCCGTTCGCGCGCCACGTCGGCCAGCGTCTGGGCCATCGCCCGCTGCTGGGCGCCCGTGAGCGTGAAAGGAAGCGACTCCACGTAGCCGCGCCGCATCTCCTCCGGAAGGTGGAGCGGCTGCGCCAGGCCCCGCTCCTGCCACTCTCGCTTTCGCTCCAGCACGCCGACCTGGATCAGCAGCAGCTCGTCGAAGGCGAGGCGACGGCGCGCGGCCTTCAAATCGTCCCAGCCGTCCGGGAAGTGCATCTGTCTCAGCGCCGTCGTGCGCGGCAGCATCCGGTTTCTCGAAAGCAGGTCGGGCGGCAGCAGCTCCGGCAGCGCGCCGGCGTACGCGTCGATCGCCTGCTTCGCCAGCCTGCGCACCGTTCGACCCGCCAGGCCGGACGTGCTGTGATAGACCGGCACCAGCCGCCCCGTGTGCAGCAGCTCCTCCGATTCCAGCGGCTCGTACTCCGGGTTCTCCAGCGTCTTCTGCCCCTTGTACAGCGTCACCTTGCCCGCGAGGACGACCCGCTCGTTCGTCCGCAGTTGCTGCGCGATGTACGGCTGGTTGAACCAGACGGCGCGCATGACGCCGGTCTCGTCGCCGACCAGCGCCTCGGTGCCGCGCAGCCGGCGGCCGATCGGCGTGTCCTTGGCGCTCCATACCGTCCCGATCACCGTCTGCTCCTCGCCGACGATCAGCTCCGCGATGGGCCGGATGCTGGCGAAGTCGTTATAGCGACGGGGGAAGAAGAAGAGCATATCCTGCACGGTCGCCACGCCGAGACGCGCCAGCTTCGCCGCCAGCGCCGTGCTGACGCCCTTGAGCGCGGTCACGGGCCTCTCCAGGGCGGGCGCCGGTTCCGGCGCGACGGCGGGCGGCTTCGCGACCTGTCGCTTCGGTTTCGTGGCGACTGCGCGTGCTCGCTGCACCGTCGGCGGCGCCACCGGACGTTCGGTGGCCCCGCTGAGGAGCTGGAGCGTCCGCGCCAGCCACCGCTGCCGCTCCTCGCGCGACAGCGAGGCATAGCCGTGCGTCGGCAGGACCATTATCGATTCGGTGATCGGCGACCGCGGGCCGAGGTTGTTGCGCTGGATGAGGTTCTTGAGGTAGCGGTCGAGGCCTCCCATGACCGCCGTATCGGCGTAGCCCTTGCGTCGTTCCAGCTCCAGTATCTTGCGCAGTTGGGCTTCTGACGGGTTCAAATCTCGGTCTTCTCTCCCTCTACAACGGTCATGGCCACGATGCCGGGGCCGCCGTGCGCGCCCAGGGCCGGCCCGAGGCGAGCGCGGCGAATGGGGACATCCGGAAGGCGCTCCCGCACCCAGCCGGCGACCATCTCCGCGTCCTCAGGCGAGGTGGCGTGCATGACGCCGACCTCCTCGATGCGCGGATAGGCCATCGCCAGGTCGAACAGGCGCTTGAGGCCCGCCGCGCGCGTTCGGGAGCGACTGAGCGAGCGCACCTCCGTCTTGATGGAAAGGACCGGCTTCACGTGCAGGAGGTTGCCGAGGAGCCCCTCGACGCGGCCGATCCGGCCGCCGCGACGCGCGTACTCCAGCGTGTCGAGAAGGGCGAGCGTGTGATGCCGGCGCACGACGGACTCAGCCGCCGCGACCACTTCCTCGACGCTCGCCCCCGCTTTCGCCGCCCGCGCCGCGGCGAGGACAGCAAAGCCGAGACCGAGAGAAGCGCCCTCGGAATCGACGACTTCGATGCGACAGGGGGTCGCGAGGGAGTCGCGCGCGAGCGTGGCCGCGGCCACCGTCCCCGAGAACTCGGCGCCGACATGGACCGCGACGATGGCGTCGGTCTGGCCCGCCAACCCTTCGAACGCCTCCTGTAAGACGCCCGCCGACGGCTGCGACGTGCTCGGGTAGACGGGACTGGTCAGGAGCCTTTCGAAGAACTGTTCGGTCGTGAGGTCTATGCCGTCGCGGAGGACTTCATCGCCGAAGAGCACGACAAGCGGCACGACGGTTATGGACAGGGCTTCCACCACCTCAGGCGGTAGATCAGCGCCGCTGTCCGTTACCACGCGGACGCTCATGTGCCCGAGACTCCCTTAGAGACGCGGTCACTCGAGGGAAACAATGTAGCTGTAGTGGGGTTGGCCGCCATAGACGATTTCTACCTGGAGAGAAGGATACACGGCACGTATCTCTTGTGCCAGTGCCTCCGCTTCCTCCGACGTCGATGGCTCGCCGTAGTAGATGGTGACGAGGCCGGCCTGAGGCGTGACCAGCCGCCTTATCGATTCGCGTACAGCGGCCTGCGGGGAATCTTCCGCTACCGCCAGCTTACCGTCGAGGAG
>DATLAX010000031.1:0-11196 GCA_035527215.1 Dehalococcoidia bacterium | reverse complement strand
ATGGCGCGGGCAAGGAGCGTCTTGCCGCTGCCGGGCGGACCGGTCATCAGCAGGTTGTGTCCGCCGGCCGCGGCGACCTCCAGGGCGCGCTTGACGTGCTCCTGGCCTTTGATGTCGGCGAAGTCCGCGCCGTCCCAAACGGGCCCATCCATCGACAGCTCCTGCGGTCCGGCGACGAAAGGCTCGATAGGCTCGAAGCCGGCGAGATGGGCGGCAAGTTGCGTCAGGCACGCGACCGGTATGACCGTCACGCCTTCGATGAGGGCGGCCTCGGCGGCGTCGGCCTGGGGCACGTAGACGGTGTCCAGGCCGCGCTCCTTCGCCAGAGCGACCATCGACAGGATGCCATGAGCGTGGCGCACCTGGCCGTCGAGCGCCAGCTCTCCCAGGAAGAGAGCGCTCGCGAGGTCGGCGACGACCTGCTCCGACGCCAGCATGATGCCGACGGCAATCGGAAGATCATACGCCGGGCCTTCTTTGCGGACGTCGGCCGGCGCCAGGTTGACGGTGATGCGCTTTCGCGGGAAGCGAAGTCCGGAGTTGTGGATGGCGGAGCGGACGCGCTCCTTCGACTCCTGCACAGCGGTGTCGGGCAGGCCGACGATGTAGAACGCGGGCAGGCCGGAGGCGATGTCGACTTCGACCTCGACGACGGCGCCTTCGAGGCCGACGACCGCGCATGATAGTACTTTGGCGAGCATTCGTCCCTTTATCGCACAGTGGAGAGGGGTTAGACAAGGGGCAGATGAGAGCCGACGCCGGAAGGCCTCCGCTACGGCGTTTGCCTCGTTCGATGTGGGTCAGGAGACGGCGATGGCGCTCCTGGCGGTGCCGACGAGCGACGCGAATGTGGCGCTGTCGCGGACGGCAAGGTCGGCGAGCATCTTGCGGTCGACTTCGACCCCCGCTTTCGCCAGCCCTTCGATGAAGCGGCCGTAGGTCATGCCCTCGGCGCGGGCGGCGGCGTTGATGCGCTGGATCCAGAGCCGGCGGAACTGGCCCTTGCGAGCGCGCCGGTCGCGGTAGGCGTAGTCGAGGGCGTGGAGGACGGACTCGTTGGCGCGGCGGAACAGGCGATGGCGGACACCGCGGTGCCCCTGCGCCATAGAGATTATCTTCTTGTGGCGATGTCGAGCGGTGACGCCTCGTTTGACTCTGGTCAAAGCAGTATCCTGACTATCCCCTGCCGTAAGGCAGCAGCTTGCGCAACGCCTTCGCGGCGGAGTGGTTGACCTCGATCTTCCCGCTCAGGTCACCCTTGGCGCGGGTGGCCTTGTTGCGCCGCAGGTGGCTTATGTTGCCTTTGCGCCGCATCACCTTGCCCGTGCCGGTGATGTGGAAGCGCCGCTTGGCGCCCTTGTGGGTCTTCATCTTCGGCAATCTACTGCTCCGCTGCTGCCTGGACCGGCGGGCCATCGTCGCTATGCGGCTTGGGCTGCTTGAAGGCGACCGGCACCAGGATCATCGTCATGAAGCGCCCCTCCAGGGAGGCGGGCTTCTCGAGGGCGGCTATTTCTCTGACCTTCTCGTATATCTGGTCGAGGAGGTTCCTGCCAAGCTCGGGATAGGTCACCTCTCGACCACGAAACATTACCGATACTTTGACCTTGTCGCCCTCGCGCAGGAGCTTTTCGGTCACGCGCGCCTTCAGTTGCATGTCGTGGGGCGTGATCTTGGGCCGAAAACGCACCTGACGGGTGACGACCTGCCGCTGGTGCTTGCGCGCTTCGCGCTCTCTCCTGGCCTGTTCGTACTTGAACTTGCCGTAGTCCAGGATGCGGCACACCGGAGGCCGCACGTTGGGCGCAACCTCCACGAGGTCAGAGTCCTGCTCACGGGCAATTTCGAGCGCACGGGGCACAGGCAAGACACCCAGTTTTTCGCCGTTCGCTCCGATTACGAGTACTTCTGGGGCCCTGATGGCCTCATTGATACGGAGTTCGCGAACTATGCCTGTAACCTCGTTAGCGTATTCTTCAGCAACATACCCTGACTGTTTTGAAACTATAGCACGGCCCACGAGGGTAGTCAACGGGTGCGGTCATTCACCGCGTTCCAGCGGCACGCCTGCCGACTGCGCTATCGACAGCGCTTTGTGTAGAATAGGCATGAAAGCAATCGCAAGGGGCATTCGTTAGTTGCACGAGATGACAATCGCGCGCGAAATAGCCGAGAGGGTGACGCGCGCGGCAGAGAAGGCAAACGCCAGGAGCGTCGTGTCCGTGGAGCTGGAGATCGGCGACCTCGCGTTCCTCGACCCCGTCAACATGCAGATGTGGGTCGGGCAGGCGCTCGTAGGCGGTCCGGCCGAAGGCGCCAGCGTCAAGATCGACGCCGTCGCGTCGACGCTGACGTGCGCCGGCTGCGGCTTCGAAGGCCCGCCCGAGGTCCCCGAATACCACGACCATCACCTACCGCTGCCGCCGCTGTCGTGTCCACGTTGCGGCTCCGCAGACACCCGGATCGAGGCGAAGCGCGACTGCATCCTGAAGCGGATCGAGCTCGAGGTCTGATGCAGCGCTTGAAGGTCACAATCCGCGGCGCCGTCCAGGGTGTCGGCTTCCGTCCCTTCGTCTACCGGCTGGCGACCGAGATGGCGCTCCGCGGCTGGGTGAAGAACAGTCCCCAGGGCGTCTTCATCGAGACCGAAGGGGCGAAGGAGGCTCTCGACGACTTCCTCCTGCGCCTGGAGCGGGATAGACCATCGCTCTCCTTCATCCAGAGCCTGGAGTACTCGCTGCTGGAGCCGGCCGGCTACGACGCCTTCGAGATCCGTCAGAGCGACGAGGCGGGAGAACGTTCCGCCGTCATCATGCCCGATATCGCGACGTGCCCGCAGTGCCGCGAGGAGCTGCTCGACCAGCGCGACCGCCGCCATCGCTATCCCTTCACCAACTGCACGCTGTGCGGGCCGCGCTTCAGCATCATTCGCGCGCTCCCCTACGACCGGCCGAACACGACAATGCGCTCGTTCACGATGTGCGCGCGCTGTCGCCACGAGTACGAGGACCCCACCGACCGGCGCTTCCACGCCCAGCCGGATGCCTGCGCCGTCTGCGGACCGCGCATCGCCCTGTGGGATGAATCGGGCAGGACGCTGGCAACCGACAATGATGCCCTGACGCAGGCGGCCATAGCGCTGCGGGGAGGACTTGTCGTCGCGCTCAAGGGACTGGGCGGCTTCCAGTTGCTGGTCGATGCCCGCAGCGATGAAGCCGTGCGACGCCTGCGCGAGCGGAAGCGTCGCGAGGAAAAGCCGCTGGCGGTCATGTTCCCCGACCTGGAGTCGCTGAAACGATACGCCGAAGTGTCGCCGCTGGAGGAGCGATTGCTCACGTCACCGGAGAGCCCCATCGTCCTGCTGGAACGGCTATCGAAGAGCAGGCTTGCGCCGTCGGTGGCGCCGGACAACCCGTACGTAGGCTCGATGCTGCCATATACGCCGTTGCACCACCTGCTGATGCGTGAGCTCGGCTTCCCGGTCGTGGCGACGAGCGGCAACCTGCACGACGAGCCCATCCTCACCGACGAGAGCGAGGTCGTCGACGCAGTCGCAGGCATCGCCGACCGCTTCCTCGTCCACGACCGGCCGATTGAGCGCCACGTCGACGACTCCGTCGCGCGCGTCCAACTGGGCCGGGAGATGGTGATGCGGCGGGCCCGCGGTTACGCGCCGCTGCCGATCGTCGTCAAGCGGGCGCTGCCGCCGCTGCTTGCGGTCGGCGGCCATTTGAAGAACACGGTAGCTGTTTCACGTGGCACCGACGTCGTCCTCAGCCAGCACATCGGCGACCTGGAGACGGCGAAGGCGCTGTTCGCCTTCCGCAAGGTCATCGCCGACCTCTTGTCGCTCTACGAAGTCGTACCGGTCGCGGTCGCTCACGACGCCCATCCCGACTACCTGTCGACGCAATGGGCGAAGAGCGCGCCTTATCCCGCTATCGCCGTGCAGCACCATCACGCGCACCTTGCGGCGTGCATGGCGGAGAACGACATCGAGGGCAAGGTCCTCGGCGTCACCTGGGACGGCACCGGCTACGGCGATGACGCCACGCTCTGGGGCGGCGAGTTCCTCCTCGGCGACGCTGCGGGTTATCGACGGGTCGCGCACATGCGGCCGTTCCGCCTGCCCGGCGGCGAGGCGGCGATAAAGGAGCCGCGCCGCACGGCGCTGGGCCTGCTGCATGAGATGAAGGCGGACTTCGACGTGCTGCCGCCGTCGGGCGACGCAGAATCGCTCTCTGACGGCGACTTGCGGCTCATCGGCCAGATGCTGGCGAAGGGCGTCAACTCGCCCGTCACCACAAGCGCTGGTAGACTATTCGATGCGGTCGCCGCACTTCTCGGCATAAGGTCTGTCTGCTCGTTCGAAGGGCAGGCGGCGATGATGGTGGAGTTCCGCGCCGAGCGCGGCGTCGACGACCGCTATGACTTCGCGCTTGGCGATGGCGAGCCGCTCGTGCTGGACTGGGAGCCGCTCATCCGCGACATCGTTCGCGACCGCGACGCCGGAGCGCCGGCCGGCGTCATCTGCGCCAGGTTCCACAACACGCTGGCGGAGGCAATCGTCGAAGTGGCGAGAAGGGCCGGCGAGCCGAGGGTTGTGCTGACGGGGGGCGTCTTCCAGAACCGCTACCTGACAGAGCGCGCCTTCCGCCGTTTGGAAAGCGAAGGCTTCAGACCGTTCACGCACCAGCGCGTTCCGCCGAACGACGGCGGCATCGCGCTCGGGCAGGTGCTGGTGGCGGCAGCAAGGATTGACTAAGGGATGTGCTTAGGAATACCGGGTGAAATCCTATCCATCGAGGAGAACGGTGACCACCTGCGCACGGCAAAGGTGCGCTTCGGCGGCGCCACGCGCGACGTCTACCTCGACCTCGTGCCTGACGCGCAGGTCGGCGACTACGTCATCGTCCACGTCGGCTTCGCGCTGAGCAAGATCGACGCCGAAGAGGCGGGAAACGTCTTCGACATGCTCAAGACGCTTGGGGGGCCGTAGTGCGCTACCTCGACGAGTACCGCGACGGCGACGCGGCCCGCAAGCTCCTGGGCGCTATCGCCGGCGCCGTAACGAGGCCGTGGACAATCATGGAGGTCTGCGGCAGCCAGACGCACTCCTTTCTCAAGTACGGCATCGACCAGATGCTGCCGGAACGGGTCACTCTGATCCACGGGCCGGGCTGCCCGGTGTGCGTCACGCCGGTCGAGATAATCGACCAGGCGATCGCTCTGGCGGCGCGACCGGACGTCATCCTCGTGTCCTACGGCGACATGCTGCGCGTGCCCGGCAGCGTGAAAGACCTCCTGAGCGTCAAGGCGGAGGGCGGCGACGTGCGCATGGTCTACTCGTCGCTCGATGCGCTGAAGACGGCCCGCGACCACCCTGACAAGAAGGTCGTCTTCTTCGCGATCGGCTTCGAGACAACGGCGCCGGCCAATGCGATGGCCGCCATCGTCGCGGAGCGAGAAGGCGTCGACAACTTCTTTATGTTAACTTCGCACGTCCTGGTGCCGCCCGCGCTGGAGGCCATCGCCTCCTCGCCGGACAACCGCGTGCAGGGCTTCCTGGCGCCGGGCCATGTCTGCACCGTCACCGGCTACGTCGACTACGAGCGGCTGGCGCAGGAGCATCACATACCCATCGTCGTCACCGGTTTCGAGCCGGTGGACCTTCTTCAGGCGACGCACATGCTCGTGCAGCAGCTCGAATCCGGCCGCTGCGAGGTCGAGAACCAGTACAGCCGCTCCGTGAAGCGTGAGGGGAACCCGCAGGCACGGGCGATAATGGACAGCGTGTTCGAGGTCGTCGACCACGGGTGGCGCGGCATCGGCGTCATCCCGAAGAGCGGCCTGCGGTTGAAAGGCGCTTACGCCCGCTTCGACGCGACGCGCGCCTTCTCGATCGAGCCGGCGGGCGCGTCCGAGGCGGAGAGCGTCTGCATCGCCGGTCTCGTGCTGCAGGGCGTTCGCAAGCCGGTCGACTGCCCCGCCTTCGGCAGCGACTGCACGCCGGAGCACTGCCTGGGCGCGCCGATGGTGTCGTCGGAGGGCGCCTGCGCCGCCTATTATCACTACGCGCGACGGGCGGCGGCACGATGACCTTCTTCCCGGAATGCCCGCTGCCGCTCGACGAATACCCCCGCGTGCTGCTGGCGCACGGCGGCGGCGGACGCCTCACGCAGAACCTCATCGAGCGGATGCTGCTGCCTTCGTTCGATAACCCGCTCCTTGCGCCCCTGCACGACGGCGCCGTACTGAACGTCGACGGCGCCCGGCTCGCCTTCACAACCGATTCTTATGTCGTGCAGCCTCCCTTCTTTCCCGGCGGCGACATCGGCAGCCTGGCAGTCTTCGGCACGGCGAACGACCTGGCGATGTGCGGCGCGCGTCCGCTCTTCCTGAGCTGCGGGCTGATAATCGAAGAGGGTCTGCCAATGGAGGACCTGTGGCGGGTAGTCGTGTCCATGAAAGAGGCTGCCGCGGAGGCCGGCGTCCAGATCGTGACGGGCGACAGCAAGGTCGTGGAGCGCGGCAAGGGCGACGGCGTCTTCATCAACACGTCCGGCGTAGGGGCGATTCTGCCCGGACTGGACGTGGGCCCTCACCGCGTGCAAGCGGGAGATGAGATCGTCCTCAGCGGCTCGCTCGGCCGTCACGGCATCGCTATAATGGCGCTGCGCGAGGGGCTGTCGCTGGACGCTGAAATCGAGAGCGATTCGGCGCCGGTCTTCCCTCTAGTGGAAGCGCTGGCGGGAGAAGGCATCGATGTCAGCATGCTGCGCGACCCCACGCGCGGCGGCGTATCGTCGGCGCTCAACGAGATCGCCAGGAAAGGCGGCGCCGGCATGGTCATAGAAGAGGACCGCTTGCCCGTCCACCCCGACGTGCAGGGGGTGTGCGAGATACTGGGTCTCGACCCGCTCTACGTCGCGAACGAGGGCAGCTTCCTGGCGTTCGTGCGCGCCGGCCAGGGCGACAGAGCGGTGGAGGCGCTGCGTCGACACGCGCTGGGCCGCGAAGCGGTCGTCATCGGCCGCGCCGTTGAGGAGCACCCGGGCGTCGTCGTCATGAAGACGCGCATCGGCGGCGAACGAGTCGTGGACATGATGAGCGGCGAGCAGCTTCCGAGAATATGTTAGGAAGGAGGGCGAGGTGCCAGGAGAGGACCAGCGAAAGCTACTCCGGTCGATAGAAGACTGGCGGAAGCTACTCCCTTACGCCCCGATAGCGGCCGTCGTCGTCGTCATCGTCGCTGCTTTGGGGATGGACCTCGCCTTCGGCGGACCGAGCAAGCCGGAGATCGATAACGCGGCGGCGCCACCGGAGGTCGCGCGGGCGACAATCGCTGCCGCCCCCGTCTCGCCGACGCCTTTTGTGCCACCGGCGACGGAGACGCCCACCGCGGCGCCAACGGAGGAGACCGGGCCCACCGCGCAGATACGCGATCAACGACGGGTCTCCGACCTGGCGGACATAGCGGCCGCCCTGGAGCAGTACCGCGAGAAAGAGGGCGAATACCCAACCACCGGAGGGAATATCCAGACGGTCTGCACATACAAGGACATCGACGCGGGCTGCAAGCTCGAGGACTTCCTCGGCAACATTCCGGTGGACCCGGAGGGCGATTCGGTCAAGAACGGCTACTGGTACTCGTCAGACGGGAAGACCTTCACACTTGTCGCTGCGGTGGACCTGGCGGCCAGCGCGACCCCGGCGGCGTGCGAGGAACGATTCGCCCAGCATACCAAGAAGGCCCATCTGTACTGCCTCACCGGGCCTTGACCCGCGCGAGAGGCTGAGGCGACAGAGCGGCGTCAGATTGACAGGATGTGCACGCTGGTGACGGCGTTCTCGCCGCGGATCATACCGCCGCCGTTCTCCGTGAGTCCGACCTTCGCGTCCTTCACCTGACGCTCGCCGGCCTCGCCGCGCAGTTGAAGGAAGACCTCATGGATCTGGGCGGCCCCGGTGGCCCCTATCGGGTGGCCCTTCGAGATGAGCCCACCGCTGGTGTTTACAGGCAGCTTGCCGCCCAGTTCGGTGTGGCCGCTATCGATCAACCGTCCGCCTTCTCCACGCGGGCAGAATCCCATCTCTTCGTACAGCACAAGCTCCGCGGGAGCCGTGGCGTCGTGCACCTCCGCTAGGCTGACGTCCTCCGGACCCAGACCGGCCATCTCGTAGGCCGCCGCTGCGGCGCGATCGCCGACGCTCGGCTCGCCGGGCCCGTGGTCCTGACCTGTCGTAAGCACGCTCGCGCGGACCCAGAGGGGCTTCGTCGTCAGTTGCCGCGCCTTTTCCTCCGAGCAGAGGACCAGGGCGGCGGCGCCGTCACCGATCGGCGAGCACATCAGGCGTGTCAGCGGCTCGGCGACCGGCGGCGACCCAAGGACCTCCTCCAGCGTGTAGCGCTCCCGGTACTGAGCGTGCGGGTTCAGACTGCCGTTGAAGTGGTTCTTGACGGCGATCCGAGCATACTGGTCCTTCGTCGTGCCGTAGCGTCGCATGTGGTCACGCGCGAGTGCCGCATAGAGGTCCATGAAGAGGCTACGCGATTCGCCGGCGCCGCCTTCCTTCTTCTCGCCTGCTTGCTTGCGGTCGGCCTGGGCCGCGGCGATGATCTTCTGCATTATCTCGACGTCGACGGCGGCCCCGATGGCGGCGAAGGAGCGTTTCTTGTCCTCGTGGTAGAGCTTCTCCACGCCCAGGGCCAGGGCGATGTCATACATGCCGGAGGCCACGTAAAGCCACGCCAGGTGGAAGGCCGTCGATGAGCTGGCGCAGGCGTTTTCCGTGTTCACCATCGGAATGCCGCCCATTCCCATCTCACGCAGAACGACCTGCGCCCGCACCATCTCCTGGCCGGTCACGAGCCCGGCGGCGGCGTTTCCGACGACTGCTACCTGAGGCGTCGACTTGTCCACCCCGGCCGATTCCAGAGCGCCTTCGACCGCCTCGCGCCCCAGTTCCTTAAGGCCACGGTCGAGGTACTTGCCAAAACGCGTCATCCCCGCGCCGACAACGGCAACCTTCCTCATCGTATCCTGCTTTCCGCTTTCTACGAAGACGACTTTACAGGCGATACGATATGCCTCCAGACATTTGTCCACAAGTCTCGGGAGCGGGCGCTGCGCGATTCTTGTCGTCGAGGCGTTGCGGACCAAGCGATAGAGATGTACTCTTACGGCATGTCTCGATGCATCCTGTCCCTGCCGGCCGGCAGGCGCGGCGTGGCGTGGCGCTATCCACGTCGAGACGGCGTTGCCTTGCCGATGGCCGAGCCGCACAGCCACGACGAGTTGGAGGTCAATCTCGTCACGAGCGGTCGAGGGACCTATCTCGTCGCCGGCGAGCGCAAACCCCTGCGGTCGCGCAGCCTTCTCTGGCTTTTCCCGGACCAGGAGCACATTCTACTGGACTTCACGAGCGATTTCACAATGTGGATACTGGTGATCTCGCACGAGCTCGTAGAGCAGATGACTGCGCGAATACCCATCCTGGCGGAGAGGGACCCCGGCTCGGTGTTCATACGAGTGCTTCCCCCGAAGTGCGTGAGTCTTCTGGACACGGTTGCGCAGGAGCTCTCGACCGGTTTTCAGCCGTTGGACTCGCACGAGCTCGGCCTCGGCTGGTGGCTGGCGTCCGCCTGGAATGCTTATGAGCACGGCGATTCCGAGGACGCGGGGCCGTTGCACTCGGCGGTGTCACGCGCCATGGCGCTCTTGCGGGAGGATCCGTCGAAGAATCTGAGGACGCTTGCGCATGAAACGCGCATCAGCCCGAGCCAGCTAAGCCGTCTCTTCAAGCGGCAAGCGGGATTCAGTATCACCGACTTCCGCAATAGCCTCCGCCTCGATAACTTCGTCAAGCGGTGCGACGGCGGCAGGGGTAGCGCTATGTTCGCGCTGGCCAAGGACGCAGGCTTCGGTAGCTACGCGCAGTTCAGCCGCGTTTTCCGGCGACAGATGGGGTGCAGCCCGGAAGTATACTACCGAACGTTGCGGCAGGGCGAGTAACCCCTTTTCCCCACCTCGGAACGTCGCTATTCACGCCCCCTTCTTGTCAGCCCTGACAGTACGCCTGCCGCTCTCGCTATGCGACTACGTCGCGGCACTTGCTGCAGGCAAGCCCCAGGCTCACGGCAACCGGCTTCCGGTTGCCTTCTCGCGGCGGATCGTCTATAGTGCGGCTATTCCAGAGAAAGGTTGGACCAAACTCATGAGCGACAGCCAGACCACGAAGGTCATGGAACAGGCAGCGGGAAACCCGTTCCAGGACGCCCTCGCCCAACTGGACGCGGTCGCCGACATCATGCACCTTGATGACGGCATCCGAGCCGAGTTGCGCACGTGCCAGCACGAGTTGACCGTCAACTTCCCGGTGCAGATGGACGATGGAACAAGGCGGATGTTCAAGGGCTACCGCTGCCAGCACAACAATGCGCTGGGGCCGTACAAGGGGGGCATCCGCTATCACCCCGACGTATCGCTGGACGAAGTGAAGGCGCTGGCGATGTGGATGACCTGGAAATGCTCCGTGGTGGGCCTGCCGTACGGAGGCGGCAAGGGCGGCGTCATCGTCAATCCGAAGGAGCTGTCCGGCACCGAGCTGGAAGCTCTCACCCGCCGCTACGCGAGCGAGATCAGCCCGATGATCGGCCCCTGGAAGGACGTTCCGGCACCGGACGTCAACACGACGGGCCAGATAATGGCCTGGATCATGGACACGTACAGCCGGGAGCAGGGCAAGCTCACGCCGGGCGTCATCACCGGCAAGCCGCTGAGCCTCTTCGGCAGCGAAGGGCGCTTTGAAGCCACCGGCCGCGGCGTTCTCTACGTTGCGCAGGAAGCCTGCCCGTACAAGGGGATCCCGCTCGATGCGGCAAGCGTTGCCGTCCAGGGGTTCGGCAACGCCGGCAGTGTCGCCGCCAGCCTGCTTGAGGCCGTGGGCGCGCGCATCGTCGCGGCCAGCGATACTTCGGGCGGCATCTACAACCCGAAGGGAATCGACGCGCAGGCGCTGACTCGTTTCAAACGAGAAGGCGGGCGCATCGCGGAGAGCGGCGTCGGCGACCGCATCACGAACGCCGAACTGCTGACTTTGCCCGTCGACGTTCTCGTGCCGGCGGCTTTCGAGGGTCAGATCACCGAGAAGAGTGCAGCGGATGTGAAGGCGCGCGTGATCCTGGAAGCTGCG
>DATLAX010000030.1:0-17118 GCA_035527215.1 Dehalococcoidia bacterium | reverse complement strand
TCAGTCGGCCTTACCATCGCCCTGCCGAAGGAGCAGCCGTCGAACCACTACCACACGATCACCATCGACTTCCACCACTTCTTCGTGCGCAAGGTCATGCTCGTCAAGTACGCGACGGCTTTCGTGCTGCTGCCCGGCGGCTTCGGTACCCTCGACGAGCTGTTCGAGACGATAACGCTCATCCATACACGCAAGATACGGCCGTTTCCCGTCTTCCTGATGGGTAGCGGCTATTGGGAAGGGCTCATCGATTGGATGCGCGACGAGACGGCCGCGAGGGGCTACATCGACCCGCAGGACATCGGCTTGCTGGAGATCGTCGACGACCCGGCGGAGATCGTCGCGAAGATCGATAGCTGGTATCGCGCCAAAGCGCGCCGCCGCAAGAAACGGGCGCCGCTCAGGGCGCCGTCCTGACCACGAAAGGAACCGTTCCATGCGTGTGACTCCGTACGGCGCCGCCGGCGAAGTGACCGGCTCCTGCCACCTGCTGGAGGGTGGCGGGAAGCGCGTCCTCATCGACTGCGGCCAGTTCCAGGGCGGCGACAACTCGTACTCCCGCAGCGCCGAGCCCTTCCCGTTCGACCCGAGGAGCCTCGACGCCGTTGTCCTCACGCACAGCCACCTCGACCACATCGGCCGCCTGCCGCTGCTGGTGAAGGAGGGCTTCGACGGCCCGGTCTTCGCGACGGGCGAGACGCGGGAGATCGGCCGCCTGATACTGATGGACGCCGCCCACGTGATGTACGAGGAGTACGGCTGGCGGAAGCGCAAGGCGGCGCGCCAGGGCCAGGAAGTGCCGCAGCCGCCCTACGCCGTCGAGGATGCGCTGCTCGCCGTTGACCGGTTCGCGCCGCCGGTCGCCTACGACTCGCCGGTGTCCCTCGGCGACGGCCTTTCGCTGACGCCGCGCAACGCCGGCCATATTCTCGGCTCCGCCTTCTTGGAGTTCGAGGAGCGGCGCAACGGCAGCGGCAAACGCCTGACCTTCAGCGGCGACCTCGGCTACCGCGGCCGTGCGGTGATGCCCGATCCGTCCGCCTGCCATCCCTGCGACGCCATCGTCAGCGAGGCGACATACGGCGACAGGCCGCACCGGCCGGTCGAGGAGTCGCGGCAGGAGTTAGCCGGCGCCATCAAGGATGCGCTCAAGCGCGGCGGGAACGTCGTCATCCCTTCGTTCGCACTGGAGCGCTCGCAGGACGTACTGTACTGTCTGCACCAGATGTGGGACGCGGGCGAACTGCCCGCCACCTGTCGCATCTTCCTCGATAGCCCGCTCGCCATCAGCATCACCGGGGCCTACGAGAGACACCTGCGCAACCTCAACCCGCGGCTGATTGCCAGCCTGGACAAGGGCGAGGACCCCTTCGAGTTCCCCGGCGTCGAGTTCACTCCGAGCACAGAGGACTCGCGCGCAATCAACCGCCGGCCCTCGGGCAGCATCATCATCGCCGGCAGCGGCATGGCGAACGGGGGCCGCATCATTCACCACCTGCGCCACAACCTCTGGCGCGAAGACTGCTCCGTCGTCTTCGTCGGCTATCAGGCGATCGGCACGCCCGGCCGCGCCATCGTCGACGGCGCGCGCTCGATAAGGATGTTCGGCGAGGAGATCGCCGTGCGCGCCCGCATATACACGATCAACGGGCTGAGCGCTCACGCCGACCAGCGGGGCATCATCGACTGGCTGCGGGACAGCGGCGACGCGGATGTGCTGCTTGTCCACGGCGAGCCGAAAGGTCTCGAAGCGATGGCCGGCGCCGTCAGGAGCGAGCTGGGACGAAAGGTAACGATCGCGGAGCTGCGCACGCCCTACGACGTGTAGCCGAGTTCGATCCGCCGGCCGCCGCGGAAGACCTTCGCGCGTCCGGCTCGAATGACGGTGACGGCGCCGGGTCCCACGACCTCCCACTCCCGTCCCCATCCCACGCAGCCGGTCGCGCCGTCGATGCCGAGCAGCGTTAGACTGTTGTCCGAAGAAGAATCCCGCAGATCAGGGAGCGCTTCCGCGCCCCAGCGCTCGAAGTGAGGCAGGACGCAGATGCCCGGCAGCAGGCCAAGCGCCGGCGTCCATTCGCGCTGGTAGTGCATCGTCTCGCCCAGGACCATCGCACCCGCGCTGGAGCCGGCGAGGCCGCATCCCTCTTCCAGCGCGCCGGAGAGCCGCTGCCAGAGGGCCGAGCCCCGTAGCGTATCGAGGAGATAGCGCGGGTCGCCGCCCGCCAGGTAGACCAGGTCGACGCCGTCGAGCCGCGCAACAAGCTGCGGGTCGTTCGCCGAGGCTTTATCGACGGCCATCAGCGCCGCCGCGTCGACGCCGAGGCCGCGGAAGTGGCGCACGCCGTTCTCCGCCGCGAGCCGGGCGTTCTCGTGCGCGGCCGCTGTCGGCAGGATGGCGACCAGTGGCTCCTTCCGTCCGAGACGCCGTATGACGTACCTGTCGACCTCGGCGGCCGGAGGGCGGAACTCGTCGCCGCCGACGAGCGCTACCAGGGGGCCGGTCATCTTCGCGCCTCCCCGAAACGTCTTGTTGCCATTATCGCACCTCTGCTGCGTCTGCGACCGGGCGCGCTCCGCGGGCGGGCAGGCTTCATCCCAAACGCCGCAGAGCCTACAATGGACTCAAATCGCATTACTCAAAAGGAACACAAGCCAATGGACGGTAACCTCGAAGATTTGGAGCCCCTTTTCTGTCCCCGTAGCATCGCTGTCGTCGGCGCGTCCGCCAACCAGCGGTCGCAGGGCTACGAATACGTCGAGGGACTCGTGAAGATCGGATTCCCCGGCCCGGTCTATCCCGTGAACCCAAAGCTGGACGAGCTGCTGGGCCTGAAGGCGTATGCGCGCCTCGAGGACATCCCCGGGACGGTGGACTTCGTCATCTCCGCTGTCCCTGCCGGCGCCACGTTCGACCTGGTGGAAGGGGCGAAGGCGAAGAAGACGAAGCTCATTCACTTCTACACCGCCCGCTTCAGTGAGACAGGCCGCGCCGATGACGCCGAGGCCGAACGCGAGCTGCGCCGTCGCACGCGGGAGGCGGGGATAAGGGTCATCGGGCCGAACTGCATGGGCCTCTTCTACCCGAAGCAGCGGATCACGTTCGACCCGGATATCCTGGACGGGCCGGGCAACATCGGCTTCCTGAGCCAGAGCGGCAGCCACGCCTTCCGTGTCGCCGGCAGAGGCAGGGGCCGCGGCCTGCTCTTCAGCAAGATTATCAGCTACGGCAACGCCCTCGACCTCAATGAGGCCGACTTCCTCTATCACTTCGCCCGCGACCCCGACACCGACATCATCGCCGCGTACATCGAAGGACTGCGCGACGGCAGGCGCTTCTTCGAGGCGCTCCGCTATGCCGCCGAGAGAAAGCCTGTGCTCGTCCTGAAGGGCGGCCGCACGTCCGCGGGGCACGCCGCCGCGGCGTCGCATACGGCTTCCCTGGCCAGCGAGCTATCGGTGTGGAAGATCGCGGTGCGACAGGCAGGAGCGCTCGAAGTGGGCAGTCTGAACGAGCTTATCGACATGCTGGTCGCTTTCCGCTGCGCCGGCCTGGTGAAGGGGCCGCGCGCGGCCGTGCTCGGCGGCGCCGGCGGCGGAACGGTCGAGGCGGCCGACCTCTGCAACGAGGCGGGCCTGGAGTTGACGCCGATCCCCCGGGAGATCCGCGACGAGATGCGTGACAAGATCCCTCATGCTTGGGACTGGATCGGGAACCCCATCGACGCCTCGATCATCGGCATGGGCGAGTTCAACGAGATGCACATCCTGCAGTTGATGGCCGCGAACCCGGCCTACGACCTTGTTCTCATCAACTTCCACGTGGAGCGCGCCCTTCGCAGGATGGGGTTGAAGGAGTTTCCGCGCGAAGTCGCCCAGGGCATCCGCAAGCTGGCGACGGACAACGGCAAGGCGCTTGCCATCGTCATCGATGAGCCGGAGATGCGCGACGAGACGCGCTTCAAGGCAGCGATCGACGCGCGCGACATGTTTGGACAGGAAGGTGTCGCCGTCTACCCGACGGTTGAGAGAGCGGTGCAGTCCATGGGCGCCTACGTTCGCTACCAGGCGGAGCGAGACGCCCGCTAGACCACGTGTCCTGCAGCGGAGGGTGGAGAAGATGGACAAGTCGCGCGATGGATCGCCATTTTCGGGGCGGCGTCTGTCTCGCCGCCAGGCCCTCGGGGCCGGCGCAGGTACTCTCGCCGCGGCTGCCCTGGCCGCCGTCGGATGTAACACGCAGAATCAAGTTGGTGGCCGCTACTGGGAAGACGATAGCTTTCTCACGCCGACCGGCTCAAGCGAGAAGCCGGTTTACGGTGGGCACCTGGTCGCGGGCACGAGTACTTCGTTCGGCGGGCTCGACCCCCAGTTGAGCGTCGACTCCTACGTTTTGGGAGAGAAGCTGCACGGATACCTCTTCAGCATTGACCTCCGCAGCCGCAGCATCGACCTCCAGATGGCCGAGAGCTGCGAGCAGGTCGACGAAACGACGTACGTCTGGAAGCTGAGGCCTGGCATCAAGTTCCACGACGTCGACCCGACGTGGGGCCGAGAGGTCACGGCCCAGGACGTCGTCTACAGCATGGAGCGGCGCCGCGATGAGCCCACGAGCCAGAACGACAAGCAGCTCCTGAGAGACTACACGGCTGACTTCTCGGCAACGGACGGCCTGACGTTCAGGCTGGTCACAACCCGTCCGTACTCGCCCACGTTTGACGAGATCGGCAACCCCAGCTACGCGATCGTGCCGAGGGAGGCGGTGGAGAAGTGGGGGAACCTGCAGCAGGATGCGGTAGGATGCGGCGCCTACCTCCTCAGGAAGTTCAAACGGGGAGAAAAGGTGGAGTTCGTGAAGAACCCGGACTTCTACATGAAGGGGCTGCCCTACGTCGACGCGCTCACCATCAACATCATGGGCGATGAGGCGGCGATAACCCAGGCTTTCGCTACGGGCCGCACCGACTCTTACGGCGGCACGGCGCCAAACCGGATGCGGGTCGAGGAATGGAAGAACATCAAGGGAATCCACGTGCGGACCGGGCCCAACTTGTGGCGCCGCACGTTCATGCTGAAGGTGGACAAGCCGCCGTTCGATGACGTACGCGTCCGCAAGGCGATTGATCTCGCCATCGACCGTCAGGACCTCATCAACAAGATGGCGTTCGGCGACTCCAGGTTCGCCGGACCCATCGTGCCGGACCTGCGTCCGTGGGCGCTGCCGCAAGAAGAGGTGGACAGCTTCTACGCCATGGACCGGGAACAGGCATCTCAGCTCCTGTCCGCCGCCGGATACGCTGACGGGCTCGACGTTGATCTGAAGGTGGCGAACGTCGCCGATCTGAGCAAGCTGTCGACGATTGTGATGAGTCACCTGGCGGAAGTCGGTGTCCGCTGCAGGCTCGAACTCCAGGAGCTGGGCATCCACCTGGCCCAGACGCTCTACCCGGGCAACTTCGAGATGACCGCCTACTATAACCTGCCCTACACGGAGCCAGACAGGCCGCTCTGCCAGTGGTTCAGCAAGGGCCAGGCCGGTATCTCGTTTTCCGGCTACAACAACGCCACTGCCGACGAGTGGGTATGGAAGGAGCGCTCGGAGTTCGATCCGGACAAGCGAAAGCAGATTATCCTCGACGCGCAGCGATACCTGATGCCGGAGCACGGGCCGCAGATAAGCACGATCTCGGACATCGGCTACGGCGCCTACTGGGACTGGCTACACGGCGTCGACGAGAACATCGGCCGCGGGTCGTACTTCGACCTGGGCGTTAGCTACTGGCTGACGGATCGCCACGTGTAGCCCGCCGGTGCGCTATTCGATCCGCTCCACCACGGCTGCCATGCCCTGGCCGCCTCCGCAGCACATCGTCTCCAGACCGTAGCGGACGCCGCGACGCTCCATCTCGTGCAGCAGCGTCGCCATGATGCGGACGCCCGTCGCCGCGATGGGGTGGCCGATGGAAATGCCGGAGCCGTTCACGTTCGTCCGGTCGAAGTCGCGCTCCGTGAACCCCCACTCGCGGGTGACGGCGAGCGCCTGGGCCGCGAACGCCTCGTTGAGTTCGATCAGATCCATGTCTTTCAGCGACAGCCCGGCCTGCGCCAGCGCCTTCTTCGTCGCCGGCACGGGCCCGATGCCCATGTAGGCGGGATGGACGCCCGCGGACGCCCAGGAGACGAGCTTCGCCATCGGCTTGAGGCCCAGTTCTGCAGCCTTCTCCGGGTGGGTGATGAGGCAGCAGGCGGCGGCGTCGTTCTCGCCGCTGGCGTTGCCCGCCGTGACCGTCGATTCGGGGTCGATCTTGAGGCGAATCGGCCGCAGCGAAGCCAGCTTCTCCAGCGTCGTGTCGGCGCGGGGGTGCTCGTCGCGGGCGAACAGCACCGGATCGCCCTTCCTCTGCGGGACGGAGACGGGCACCGTCTCGGCGTCGAAGCGGCCCGCGTCCCAGGCGGCGCAGGCCCGCTGATGCGAGCGAAGCGCGTACTCGTCCTGCTCCTGACGCGGTATGTTGTACTGCTTGCGCAGGTTCTCCGCCGTCTCGATCATCCCGCCTTCAACAGGGTAGCGATAGGTGCCCGCCGTGATGCGTCCCCTGTCCAGGCGGTCGAGGAGCGGCTGGTTGCCGCGGTTGGGACCCCAGCGCATGCCGTTGACGTAGAACTCCGCCTGGCTCATGCTCTCGACGCCGCCCGCAAGGACCACGTCGGCGACGCCCGTTTGCACCTCCATGGCGGCCAGGCATATCGCGAGCAGGCCGGAGCCGCAGCGCCTGTCGAGCTGGAAACCGGGGACTTCGATGGGCAGGCCCGCGTGTAAGACGGCCAGACGCCCCATCGCCGGCGTCTCTCCGTTCGGATAGCTGTGACCGAAGGCGCTGTCATCTATGACCGCGGGGTCGATCTTCGTCCGCTCGAGGACGGCGGTGACGACTGTCGCCGCCAGCGTCTCGGGATCGACGTCACGCAGCGCGCCGCCGTATCGTCCGACGGGGGTGCGCACAGGGCTGCAGATCACCGCTTCTCGCATCTCTTTACCCCTTTCATGCTCCACAAGCGCGAACGCATCGACATGATAATACAGAGCGCGGGTTGGCGCCTCGACGGCAAGAGCCGGGGAGACCGTCTTTCAGGCCGGCAGCGGGTTCCTCTGGATGAAGCGGATGATATGCTGCGCAATCTCTTCGCCCTTGTCCTCCTGGAGGAAGTGACCGGCGTCGCGGACTGTGATCTCCGGCTCGCGGGCGGCAGCCGGCATGAGAGCGCGGAAGAACTGGTCGCCGCCGCGCGTTATCGGGTCACTGTCGGAGAAGAGGGTTAGCACCGGCTTCTGCCAGGTCTGATATACGTCTCGGGCCCGTTTGTTCTCCTCAACGCCGGGCATGTCGGAGAAGACCGGCACGAGGGAAGGCCATATGCGGGCGCCCGCCTTGTAGGTCGCGTCGAGAAAGGGGGCGTCGTAGGCGGCGATGACGTCGGGCGGGACTTCGCTGACCGTCGCGCCCTGGACGAGCTGTCCCACCGGCAGGTCCGGCGCCTCGCGGGAGAAGCGCCGCCAGCGGATGAAGGGGATGTCCGGTGCCTTCGACAAGTCCGGCGGCGTCGGCCCCATGTCGCCGGCGGGAAGGCCGGTGTTCATCACGACCAGGCGGGCAGCGCGCTCCTGGTGCTCCGCGGCAACGCGAAGTCCGACTAGGCCGCCCCAGTCCTGCATGACAAACGTCACGTCGCGAAGGTCAAGTTGTTGGAACAAAGACCAGAGGGTGTCGACGTGCATCTGGTAAGAGTAGTCGTCCATGTCGCCGAACTTGTCGGAGCGGCCGAAACCGATGAAGTCCAACGCGACGGCGCGATAGCCGGCGGCGACGATGGGCGGAATCATCTTGCGATAGAGATAGCACCAGGTGGGTTCGCCGTGGAGGAGCAGCACCGTCTCGCCGGCGCCCTCGTCGATGTAGTGGACCCGCGCTCCGCCGATCTCCAGGTAGCGTGGTGCATAGGAGTACCCGGGCAGGTTGTCGAACCGTTCTTCGGGTGTGCGTAGGAGTGTCATGTGGCAGTCTCCCCGCCGTGTTGGGCACGGCTAAAGTATTCGCTCGCCGACCTGCGCGCCGCTGAGAGCATAGACGCGCTCGACTCTGATGACGACGGCTGCTTTTGGCTTCCTGTCCGGCGGGAACGCTGCCGAGAGCTTGGCGTACACTTCGCCGGATTCGTGGAGTTGCGCGTCGCCGACGAAACGGAAACCCTGGCGACCGGCGAAATCGATGCAGGCGACCGCGGTGCGAGGGTTGCTTTTCAGGTTCTGGTAGTGCTGTTTTCCCACCATCTCCAGATAGGCGAGGCTGCCCTCGTCGTAGACCTGAATCGTGCCCTTGGGGCCGATGTTGGGGTAACCATCTGGACTGACCGTCGCCAGGACCTTGCCCACGTCCGGCCGTCCCACGAAGTCCTTCATTTCCTGGGTCAGTTGGGCCATCAGAGTCTCCTTGTCTCTTGATTCGGAGCTAGACGCTGCCCGGTCGCTGTTCGCGTTCGGCGAGCAGCTTCTGTGCCTCCGCCGGCGGCATCGCGACCGGCTCGCCGTCCTCGCCTTCGACGACGACGCCCGAGCGGGTGAGGATCCGCCACAGCTCCTTCCGCTTGTGCGAGTTCCCGACGCATATGATCGAGCAGTTCCCGCAGGTCGTGAGCGTGTCCTCCCGCGGCCGGATAAGGACACCCGGCTGCTCGTACCCTTCGACCTTCATCAGGCGGCTGAGGCGGAAGAAGCCCTGCCCTTCGCCGCTTGCCGCGAGTTCCTGCAGCCTCGGCTGAACGACGTCCTGGAGGAGGGCGCGGTCGTCCTTCGGGATAGGCCAGCGGCCCGTCGACCAGGTAGACCACCTGCCGCCGGCGCTGAGGCCGGTGAGGCCGCCGCAACTGATCGCGCAGCGGGCGTGGACGGCCTTCGTGGCGTGGGTGATCTCGCGGCCGCCGAGTGTGAAGGTTACTGTCTCTTTGGCGGACATGAAACCCGTCGGGCAGCTCTTGATGCAGATGAGGCACTCCTCGCAGGGGTTCTCGTCGAGAGGGCTGTCCGGCTCCAGCGGGGCGTCGGTGATTACGCCGCCGAGCTGCACGCGGGCGCCGTACTCGGGCGTTATCAGGAGGCCGCTGCGGCCGATGTGCCCCAGGCCGGCCGCGAAGCCGCCGTATCGCAGCGAGAACGGCGGCATGAGGCCGCTGACGAGGTTCGATCCGGGGCGGTAGACGCCGTTCGGCGACTGCGGAGCTGCCTTGAACCCCTCCCGTCGCAGTGCCTCCGCCACGCCGATGCCGATGTCGCCGAGGCGCTGCAAGTTCTCGAAGAAGTGGTTGCGGTAGAGCCAGACGTCCTTCTTCGCCAGGTACTGTCGGATCAGCCCCTCGTCGAGGACGATGTAATACACCACAGCCGTTTGGGCCTCGGGCATGACGTACGCCATGTCGGCTTCCGGCGGCCCGGCAAGCCCCTCTTTGCCGGCGATACCGACCTTCACGGCGCCGAAGCGCCTGGCGAGTCGCTTGATCTCGTCCGTCAGGGAACCGGCCATCGACTGACTCCTGCCCGGCGGGCTCTCGTCGGGGAGGCGAGCTCCGCTGCCTGCGATGCTATCACCGCGGCGTTCGCAATCGCAACAGGGCATTCATCGCTTGCACTTTGGCGAGTGTTCGACGCTTGTCTGGGAACGGCCGTGTGACTAGACTGATGGAATCCAGCCGTCGCTCACTCGACAGTCGTAGCCAAGGGAGGTATGCCATGGCGCTCTACGAGGACCTCGGACCGCCGCTCAGCGAAGAAGACGCTGCTCTCAAGGAAAACATGCACCGCTTTGCCAAAGAAGTGCTCCGTCCCTCCGCCATGGCGCTCGACGGACTCTCTCCGGACCAGGTGATCGCCGACGGCTCGCCGTACTGGGACACCTGGCGGCAGATTCAAGACCTGGGCATGCAGACTCGAGGCATGCCTGCGGAGCTGGGCGGCATCTCCCTGACGCCGCTGCAGAACGCGATCATCATGGAGGAGATGAGCTGGGGTTCTATCGACTGGGCGGTCGCCTTCGGCGCCAGCTCGATGCCTTACCTGTTCGCGGCGATGATCGGCAACAAGCGGCTGATGGAGGAAGCGGTCGTCCCCTACCTCGAGGACAGGAAAGGGAAGTACATCGGCTGCTGGGCGATTACGGAGCCGGCACGCGGCTATGACGTGATGCTGACGGGCGTCAAGGGAAGCGGTATCAGCTTCGACACGCGCGCCCGGCGCGACGGCGATACCTGGGTGATCAGGGGACAGAAGGCCGCCTGGGTCAGCAACGGGACGGTCGCTATGCATGCCCTCACGTTCGTCAGCCTGGAGAACGACGGGGGCGGCGAGCCCGACGTGGGCGTTACCGTTGTCGACCTGGGCTCTGCCGGCGTGTCCAAGGGGAAGCCGCTGGACAAGCTCGGCCAGCGGGCGCTCAACCAGGGCGAGGTCTATTACGACGACGTGGTCGTGCCTGCCGACCAGATGATGGTCATCCCACGCCGCGAGCCGGGCGAGGCGACGCTGGGACAGGGCGTCGCGTTCAACCCGAACGCGGCCCTCGGCGTCGCCTTCGTCGGGCTGGCGCGCGCGGCGCTGGAGGAGACGCTGGAGTACTGCAAGCAGCGGGTGCAGGGCGGAAAGCCGCTTTGTGAGCACCAGCTCGTGCAGCGTAAGCTCTTCGACATGGTAACGAAGGTGGAGACCGCGCGCGCCTACGCCCGCGCCGTCTCACAGTACAACGCGACGCATCCGCTCGGCATGGGCTTCTACAGCAACGCCTCGAAGATCTACGCCACCGAGGTCGCCCTCGAAGTGGCGAGCGAGGGAGTCCAGTTGCACGGCGGAATGGGGCTGAGCAAAGGGATGCTCATCGAGAAGCTCTTCCGGGACGCCCGCGCCGGTCTGATCGAAGACGGGGCCAACGACTCGCTGGCGCTGGCCGCCGCTCCGATGATGATCCGCGATTACCCTTACTGAACGGGCGTCCGCCGGTTCTGATGGAATGAGGCTATGGAGCGGCGCAACTTAGACGGCACCGATCTCGAAGTGTCCCCAATCTGCCTGGGGACGATGCAATTCGGCTGGACTGCGGACGAGCCTGCTTCGGTCGCGGTCATGGACGCCTTCTTCGCGGCCGGCGGCAACTTCCTCGACACGGCGGACGTCTACAGTAGCTGGGCGCCGGGAAACCCGGGCGGCGTCGCCGAGTCCATCATCGGACGCTGGCTGAAGGCCCGCGGCAACCGCGACCGAATCGTAGTGGCCACCAAGGTGCGCCAGAGGATGTGGGACGGCCCCGACGGCGAAGGCCTCGGCCGCGCTCACATCATGCGCGCGGTGGACGACAGCCTGCGGCGCCTGCAGATCGAAACCATCGATCTCTACCAGTGCCACTGGCCCGACGTCGACACGCCGATCGAGGAGACGTTGAGCGCCTTCGACGAGCTGGTCCGGGCGGGCAAGGTACGCTACGTTGGGGCCTCCAATTACTCGGCGGCGCAGGTGGAGGAGGCGCTCAGGGTGGCGGACGCGAAGCCGCTGCCGCGCTTCGTCTCGCTTCAGCCGCGGTACAACCTGGCGCATCGCAGCGAGTTCGAGGGCCCTCTCGCCGACCTCTGCCTGCGCGAGGGGATAGCCGTTATTCCCTACAGCCCTCTGCAGGGCGGCTTCTTGACAGGCAAGTACCGGCGAGGACAACCGCTGCCGCAAAGCGTCCGCGCTGCAACGGCGAAGCGCTACGGTACGGAGACCGGCTGGCGGGTAATCGAAGCCCTCGATGCGATAGCCGGCGCGCATGAGACTACGGTTGGCGCCGTCGCAATCGCCTGGCTGCTGGCGAAGCCCGCCGTCACGGCCCCCATCATCGGCGCCAACAGTCCGGCGCAGCTTGCGGAGACACTGCCGGGCGCCGACCTGCGACTTGCCCCGTACGAGATCGCCTCGCTCGACGCCGTGAGCGCCGGCATGTAGGCGTGCGAGAAGACCCGTAGGCCGGGCTTTCTGGCCTGGCCACGGATCGAGAGCCGAGGCTGAAAAGCCTCGGCTACAATGTGTTGTTGGGGCCTAGTAGCCGCGCTCGGGTAGGATCAGGTTGAGCAGGGGGTGGCCGTCGAGGTAGCGGCGCAGGTTCTCGCAGAAGATGGGCGCCGCCCTCTCGAAGTAGTGGATGTTGGCGCCGGAAACGTGGGGGCTGATGATCACGTTCTCCATCCCCCACAGCTCGCTCTCCGGCGGCAGAGGCTCGCGCTCGAACACGTCGAGGCCCGCGCCGGCGATCCGGCCCTCTTTCAACGCCCGCACGAGAGCTTCTTCGTCGACGACCGCGCCGCGACAGACGTTGATGAGGACGGCAGACGGCCTCATGGCGCGAAGCTCGGCCTCGCCGATCATACGGCGCGTCTCATTCGAGAGCGGCACCGAGAGCACGACGTAATCGCTCTCGGCAAGCAGGCGCTGGAGATCGGACGGCGGCAGCAGTTCGTCCGCAGGGCCCGCATCGGTGCGCGCTCTGTCCATCGCAAGCACGCGGCAGCCGAAGCCCTTCGCCAGTCGCGCGACCTCCGAGCCGATCTGCCCCAGCCCCACGACGCCGACAGTCGCGTCCTTCAGCTCGGCGGGCGTGAAGCGGTCCCAGCGTCTTTCCTGCTGCGCCTTGAGGGAACGCGCGGCCTGCTTGGCGAACATCAGCATCAAGTGGAGCGCGTACTCGGCGATGGGCGTGGCATGGACGCCGCTGGACGTGGTGACGGCGACGCCGCGCTCGCTGAAGCCGGCGTCTATGAGCTCGTCGACGCCGGCGCTCGTCGACTGGAACCAGCGCAGGTTCGGCGCCGTCGCCAGGATGCCGCGCGCCTGCTCAGTCGAAACGATCAGGCCGTAGAGGACCTCAGCTCCGGCCATGAGCGAAGCGAAGCGTTCCTGGGTGGCGGTATCGCCCTCGGCCGGTGGGCGGCCCCAGAAGAGCGGGATCGTTTCGCGGTCGAGGACGCATATCTCCAGCCGCGGGTCGACGTTGCGGACGTCTTCTAGCAGCTTCGGATCGAGGCCCACGGCGAGCAGGACCTTGATTGGGTGAGGCTTCTCTTCCATGTCGCTACCGCGTCAGCACAATCTTGCCGATGACCTGCCCGTCCTCCATCGTCTTCTGGGCCAGCCCCGCCTCTTTGAGCGGCAGGGCGATGAACACGGCGGGCTTGATGTGGCCGCTCTCAACCCAGCGCCAGGCATCGAGGAATTCGCCCTTGTTCGCCATGTGCGAGCCGAGGAAGTTGAGTTGCTTGTTCCAGAGGAGACGGATGTCCGTCTTGGCGTCGAAGCCGCTGGTCGCGCCGCAGACGACGAGCGTGCCGCCCCACTTGAGGGCGCGGACGCTTGTCTCCCAGGTGGCCTCGCCGACGTGCTCGAACACGATGTCGACGCCGCGACGCTGCGTGATCTTTCGTATCTCCTCGTTGACGTCCTGTTTGCTGCGGTTGATCGTGTAGGCGGCGCCCAGTTCGCCGGCGATCTGCAGCTTTTCGTCGCTGTTCGCGACGGCTATCGCCTGGGCGTTGAACAGCTTGCAGATCTGGACGGCCATCGTTCCCAGGCCGCCGCCGGCGCCCCATACGAGCACGAAGTCGCCGGGGCGTATCTTCGCCCTCGTGACGAGCATTCGCCAGGCGGTGAAAAGGACGAGCGGCATCGAGGCGGCCTGCTCCCAGCCGAGGTTCTTCGGCTTGGGCACAACGTTGAAGGCGGGCACCCTGGCATACTCCGCGTGGCCGCCGTCGAGCGGACCAGTCTGGAAGCCCCATATTTTGAACTGGCGGCAGAAGAACACTTCGCCGTGGGCGCAGGCTTCGCAGGTGCCGCAGCTGAAGCTGCTGAAAACGGCGACTTCGTCGCCGACCTTCACGTTTGTCACCTCGCTGCCGACTTCGACGACCTCGCCTGCGGCGTCGCTGCCCGAGATGTGAGGCATGACGATCGACACGCCGGGCATGCCGCGTCGCGCCCAGATGTCGTTGTAGTTGCAGCCGGACGCCCGTATCTTGATGAGCACCTCATTGGGCGAGATCTGCGGCTCGGGCACGTCCGTGTACTTGAGGACGTCAATGTCCCCGTGCTCCTCGAAGACCACTGCCTTCATCTGGCTCGTCCTTTCTCTACCTGTGGGCGTACAGTCCGGAGTCTTCGTGAGGCGAATGCTACCCGAAGGCATGCCTGGTAGTCCAGCCGATCAGCCCGAGGAGCATACTGAGGGACGCGCCACCTGCCGATGAATGTAGTGAGGAACGTCTCCATGCCGAAGCGGTAGGCGCTGTCGGCAGAGTCGCCTTGGGCTGGAGTAGATGATGACAACCGAGGCTTCGTTGCCCGCTGACGACGAGACTGAGAACTCTGAGGCACCGATTGAAAAGGTGCTGAGAGCAGTCGAAGCGGCCGAAGCGGCCGAGAAGGCGGAAACGCGCGTCGACGAGCCGCCGGAGGCGGCGCAATCAGCGGAGCCGGAAGAGAAGCACGAGCCACCGGAGCCGCCCGCGCAGGACGCTGTCGCTGAGCCGCCGGCAGCAGCGGCCGACGACGGGCTGACCGACGCCGTTGCGGGCTGGACGGAAGCCCTTCGCTCTGTCGAGCGGAGCATCAACGACGCTACTGAGGCGATTCGCTTCCTGCGGGCAACGATCCAGCAGATGGCGCCTCTCATGCGCAGCCTGGGCGGGTTCGAGGACGCGCTGAGCGGCTTCGAGGAGCAATCGCGTCGCCAGCCGCAGCCGCAGCCGCTTGACGGTGAGCAGGAGGCCGTTCCTCTTCTGTATGACGATGATGCACGAGAGGCGGAGGCGAGTCCGCCGGCCACGCTCCCTCGCGACGACGCCGCCCGCGCCGAGCGCGAATGGCCGCAGCAGCGACGCAAGGCGGTCGGCGGGGAGAGGGGTTCTCAGTGGGAAGAGGCGGATAACGCGTGGGTGCCGCCCGCCGGGCCGCGGCGCCCGGTTCCCAAGCCGGTAACCCTCGTCCCGGATGACACGCCGGCGCCTTACGCCTACAAGGTGACGATCGAGGACCGCAAGAGCCCCATCGAGTTGCTGGAAGTGCACCGGGCGCTGACAAGCATACCGTCGGTACGCAACCTGTCGCTGCTGAACTACGTCAACGGCGTGGCGTCGATATCTCTGGAGACGACGGACGAGGTACAGCCGCCGGAGCTGGAGAACGCGATAAAGAAGATCATGAAGCGAAGCTGTAGCGTCGTGCCGCACGAGTCGAACGTGATACTGATACAGGTGGGAGAGTAGGTCTGCTTGCCGGTGGGCAGGTTCGGCCGGTTGCCGGGAGGCTTCAGGTGCAGCAAGAAGGGAAAGAAGAGCGGAGCCCCTTAAGAACGGGGATAAGCAAATGGCTGCTCGGCGAGTCGCAACGCGGTAAGGCGGGCCAATCGAAAGACGAGAACGACGAAGACGTGGATGTGGCCGAGCTTCGGCGGCACGCGGGACGGCTGCGCGAGCTCGGCGTGCTGGCGCTGCTCCTGCATAGCGCGGGGACGAGCACCGAGATACTGACGCTGTTCCTCGGTAGGTCGCCGAACATCAGCGGCGCGAAGATCGTCTATCCGCTGCTGCTCGATAAGAGGCGCGCCGTGCTGCACGCCAAGCCGCTCGAAGGCTCAACGGACGCCCGCCTCGACCAGGCCTCACTCGCCTTCGAAGCGGAGATGACGCAGCTTGAGTTCCCCCTCTACCTGAGGAGCACGCGCCGCATCATCCTCGAAGGCGGCGAGGTAGTGATCGCCACGTCGGTGCGCGACCTTGCGGAGGACGTGCTGGGACGCCAGGGCTGCGAGAGCGGGCAGAAGCGGCTCGACATCAAGAAGCTGGCGCTGGTTCCTCTGGTGATGAACGGGGAGCCTCTGGGCCTGGTGACCTTCATGTTTGACCACGAGGACATCGACATCGAGATGCTGGAGCTGCTCGCCGGTCATTGCACGCTGGCGCTGAAAGCGAGCCTTGATCAGGAGGAGAACGGCCGCTTCAACGAGGTCGACGAGGTCACGTGGCTGCGCAACAAGCGCTATTTCAAGGATACGCTGGCGCAGGAGATCATGAGGGCGCACCGCTATAGCCGGCCGCTCTCGGTTGTCCTCCTCGACATCGACGGTTTCACCGCTTTCAACGAGGGCTACGGCCCTTCGATGGGCGACAAGCTGTTGCGCTCCGTCGGAATGACGATGGCGTCGTCGCTCGCCGAGCCGGAGGTCGCCGTCCGCTACGGCAACGATGAATTCGCCCTCATCCTGCCGGAAAGCAATCGAGCGACGGCCGTGGCCATGACAAGCAAGCTGATCGCGCAGATAGGACAGGTGACGGTGTTCGGCGGCGACGGCCCGCCGGAGCCCGTGACCGCCAGCGTCGCCATCGTCGCCTATCCGGAGGACGGCGTCACGCGCGATGAGCTGATTGACGCGGCGGAGGCGGCCCTGGCCGAAGCGAAGCGCGAGAGAGGCAGCATCGACTCCTCACGTAGTTCTGGGCTCGGCTGGACCTCAAAAGCGATGTAGACTCGCCGTTCGAGAGCTGTGGGACGCGACGCCGTCGCACGGTTTCTCAATCTGTACTCGCTCAGAAACATTGGTGACACCTGGAACGGTGTCACTATGCGAATCGTCAACGCGATGGCTCCGGGAGCGCGAAGGCTCGCCGGCCCACGGCCGCGTGGAGCGAGCGCGTAGGACTCACAGGGAAGAGTCCTACGAGGTGGCCGGTCCGGGTTGGACGGTTGCAGAGATACGACCACACGTCCCGGCCTGGGAGCGGGTCTACAACAGGGTGTGGTCTCATCAAGCGTTGGGATACAAGACCCCCCGGCAGGTGGTCCGTGAACATCGACGGCAACGGACGGCATAGTGTCGCCGATGTACTGAACGAGTACAGGCCTTTGCAGAACGCGCGCACTGGCGTTTTGATATATTCTCCGGAATAGCGGTGGTAGGTCGCTCGTTCCAGTCCTTCCACCTGCCGCATATTGCCTGCGACGCCGATGCGAATTAGCCTTTGTAAGCGGAGCAAGGTCAGAATGCGACAAGACTT
>DATLAX010000029.1:0-2256 GCA_035527215.1 Dehalococcoidia bacterium | reverse complement strand
ACGTCAGTGAGACGGAGGAGAAGGCGCGGCTGCGCGTTCCGAAAGCGGAGAACGCCGTCATCCTGGCTCTGGTCATCGGCGTCTTCGTCGTCGGGCTCTACCCGCGGCCGCTGTTCAAGGCGACGGACGGCGCCGTCCATGCCGTATTCCCGCAGACGGTAGCGCAGGTGCAGGACGGAACCTCACCCTCGACGGCACCTCCAGGTGGTGGCTAGGTTCCCCGCCCTGATCGGAAGCGTCGATAGGTCGATGCCATGAGTCCTCATTTCCCGTCCTGGTTGCGCGGCCCCTGCCCCTACGGCCAGCGCTGGATGCTCAACAACCCGCTTCGCCGGCTGGTCCATCCGCCTGTTCGGACCGTCGACGCGTTTGGGCTACCTTCCGATGGCCGCGTGCTGGAGCTGGGCTCCGGCTCCGGCTACTTCAGCATCGAGGCGGCCCGGCGGCTGGGACCGAGCGGAAGACTCCTCTGCCTCGATCTTCAGCCCCAGATGGCGCGCTTCCTGCTGCGTCGCCTCGAAAAGCAGGGCGTGAAGAACGCCGACGTCGTCGTTGCCGATGCCCTGCATCTGCCGCTCGCTGCGGATTCGCTGGATGGGGTTTTTCTGGTCACGGTTCTTGGAGAGCTGCCGGACAGGCGGCGTTGCCTGGCCGAGCTGTGGCACGTGCTGAGACCGGAAGGCGTCCTTTCGATCACGGAGAGCCTGCCCGATCCGCACTATCGAAGGCAGAGCAGTGTGCGCCGGGAATGCGAAGCCGGCGGCTTCCTGCTGCGGGAGCTTGTCCGCCGGCCTCTCGGTTTCACCATGAACTTCAGAGCCACGAAGGCTACAGGATCGGCAGGTAGCGCGCCAGCTCGTAGTCGGTAATCTGCGTCCGGTACTGGTCCCACTCTATCTTCTTGTTGGCGATGAGCGAATCGAAGACGTGGTCGCCGAGAGCGCGCCGCAGCACATCGCTTACCTCCGCCACCTCGATGGCCTCGATGAGGCTGCCCGGCAGGACGTCGATTCCACGCGACTTGCGTTCCTCCTCCGTCATGTGGAAGACGTTCTCTTCCACCGGTTCGGTCAGAGGATACTCCTTCTCGATCCCCTCGAGGCCGGCCGCAAGCATGGCGGCAAAGCAGAGATACGGGTTGCAGGCCGGGTCCGGCGAGCGATACTCGATGCGCGTCGCGAATTCCTTGCCGGGCTTGTACTCGGGAACGCGCACCATGTCCGAGCGGTTGCGACGCGCCCAGGTTATATAGCAGGGGGCTTCGTAACCGGGCACCAGCCGCTTGTAGGAGTTCACCCACTGGTTGGTGACGAGCGTTATCTCGCGGGCATGCCTGAGAAGGCCGGCGATGTACGACCTCGCGAGAGGCGAGAGATGGTAGTCATCGTTCACGTCGAAGAAGGCGTTGCGCTCCCCCTTGAACAGTGATTGGTGGACGTGCATGCCTGAGCCGTTCTGGCCCGCGATGGGCTTGGGCATGAAAGTGGCGTAGACGCCGTGGGAGAGCGCCACCTCCTTCACCACCAGCCGGTACGTCATCGCGGCGTCGGCCATCGAGAGAGCGTCTGTGTAGCGAAGGTCGATCTCGTGCTGGCTGGGCGCCGCCTCGTGATGGGAGTACTCTACTCCGATACCCAAGTCCTCCAGGTAGAGGATTGTGTCGCGACGGAGGTCGGTGGCCACGTCCAGCGGCGTGAGATCGAAATAGCCTCCCTGGTCGAGCGGCTGAGGAGAGTCGGCGCTCTTGAAGTAGAAGTACTCCAGCTCCGGCCCCACGTAGAACGTGAAGCCGAGGTCGGAGGCGCGCTTGATGTTGCGCTTCAGGACGTAGCGGGGGTCGCCCTCGAAGGGAGTGCCGTCCGGGCGGACGATGTCGCAGAACATGCGCGCCGTGCCTATCTCGCGCGGGCGCCAGGGTATGATCGCGAACGTAGACGGGTCCGGCAGCGCCACCATGTCGCTCTCATCGATGCGGGCGAACCCTTCGATGGACGAGCCGTCAAAGCCCATCCCTTCCTCCAGCGCGCCCTTGAGCTCCTCGATCGTAATCGTGAAGCTCTTCAGCGAGCCCAGGATGTCGGTGAACCAGAGGCGGACGAACTTGATGTTCTGCGCCTTGCAGGTCTGGAGCACGTAGTCCTTGTCTTTGCCGTTTGCGGCCATGCCTCTCTCCTTCCGATAACTCTATGTCCGGGCGGGCGCTATTCGGCGCTCCTGTCATCTGCCGGTTTGCCGACTTATTCCTGGTCTTTCGAC
>DATLAX010000028.1:0-2774 GCA_035527215.1 Dehalococcoidia bacterium | reverse complement strand
GCAAGGTGGCAGGAATCCTGGTAGGTAACGCGACCCCGCACCGTCCCCATCTCGGCGCTGAAGGGCAGGGCAACCAGGTACTCCGTCACGTCCTTGACCAGCGCCGAGAAGACAGCCGCCTTTTCCGCATACTGGGGATCGTCTTTCAGTAGATGGGCATATTCCTTCATCGTCGAGCCGCAGCCGGCGGCGTTCACGATGACCGCCTCCACGCCCAGCGCGAGAAAAGCGTCGATGTTCCGCCGCGCGAGACGGCGTGCGCCCTTAAGGTCGCCGGCGTGGACATGCAGGGCACCGCAGCAGGTCTGCTTCGGCGGCACGAGCACCTCGCAACCGTTGCGGACGAGTACGCGGACAGTGGCGTCGTGCAGGTTGGGATAGATCACCGGCGTTACGCAGCCACCGAGAAGGGCGACGCGATGGGCGGCTGGATCCCCAGACGGCCGCGTGACCTCGACGGGCGCGAGGACGCGAGCGGGCAGCGGCGGCAGGAATTGCTCTATCTCGTACAGGCTACCGGGAATCAGTTTCAGCAGGCGTGTGCTGCGCACCAGCTTCTGAAATCCGGAGCGCTGGTAGAAGCGCAACAGCCCGGCGAGAAAGCGGAGACGGCCCGGATGCGGCAGGAGCAGGCTCGCGAGAGACGCGCGCAGGCGCCAGCTCAATGGCGGGCGACCACCAGCACCTCGCAGCACCAGGGCGCGACCGCGCTCCATGATGCGGCCGAAGGCGACGCCCGACGGACAGGCGGTCTCGCAGGCGCGACACTGCACGCAGCGATCGAGATGGGCGACGAGGCCGGCGGTTGCGGAGACGCGGCCCTCCGCGAGCGCGCTTATCAGGTGTAGGCGGCCGCGCGGCGACTCCGTCTCGTGGCCCAGGTCGAGATACGTCGGGCAGTCGCAGATGCAGTACCCGCAGTGGACACAGCGCTGCAGGTCTTCAAAGGCCGGAGCATCTGCGCTTCCGCCCGTCCGGGCAATCGTGGTCATTGGTTAGAGGCCTCCCAGGAAGCGGCCGGGACTCATTGTTCGGCGGGGGTCGAGCGCATCTTTCACGCGTGTCATGAGTGCGAAATCCGGGCGGCCATCACCCCAGACGTCGACTTGAGCCTTCAGCGCTGCGGGGCATGCCTCGACGACGAGACCGCCGCCGAGACGCTGCGCTAGGGCGCGCAACTCGTAGACAAGCGCCTGCCCCGACTCGCGGGAGTTCTCGCCATCAGGCGTCCGGCAGTAGATGGTCCCGAGAGCGAGCCGAGCATCGAGGTGGAGCGATAGGCCGCGACCTCGCGCCATCGATTCGGCCGACTCCAGGAACGGCGCGACCTGCGACGGCAACAGAGCGGCGCGCAGCACGACTCCTTCGCCGTGGTCTGCCTGAGCGCCGAAGCGGCGCACCTGTTGCCACGCGGTCTCGGCCTGATCCGCCGCCAGCGACACCATGGCCGCTCCTTCGCCCGTGCAGACGCCGGCCATCTCGCGGAGGGTACGATCGACGGCGCCGCGATTCCCCGCGGCAGCGACGAGCAGACACCAGAAGTTCCCCCGCGCAGGGTCGCTCAGGACCGCCTTTGCTGCCTCCGCGTTCAGTAACTCCAGTGATTCGACTCGGAGGTTGCGCGCGTGCAGAGCGAGACCCGCTCGAGCGGCGGTCGCCGGCGACGCGAAGAATGCAACAGCCGTCGCGCGCGCCGCCGGCAGCGGGGCCACCTTGAATGCCGCCTCGACGATGACGCCGAGAGTCCCAAAGGAGCCGACGAACAGCTTCCCCATGTCGTAGCCGGCGACGTTCTTAACGACGCGTCCACCGGACTTGATGATGCTGCCATCGGAGAGGACGACCTTCATTCCGAGGAGCCAGTCGCGCGGCCAGCCGTGGGCGTGACGCCAGGGCCCGCCCGCGTTCGACGCCAGAATGCCGCCTATCGTCGCGCGCTCCGGCAGCGCCGGGTCGAGTGGCAGGTACTGGCCTCGATGGGCGAGATGGTCCTGCAACTCCTGCAGGCGCGCGCCTGCCTGGACCACTACCGTTAGGTCCTCGGCCACGTGCTCGACGACGGCGTTGAGGCGCGTCGTGTCCAGGGCGACGTCGTAGCGCTGCGGGATGCCGCCGATCGCCATACCGGCGCCGCCGCCCCACGGGACGACCGCCGCGTCGCAGCTTGCGGCCGCCGCCAAGACCGCAGCCGCCTCCTCCGCGTTCGCCGGCGAAACGGCTATCTGCGGCACCAGGCCGTCGATGACGTACTCCGGCAGACGACGGCGCGGTACCATGCTCGTCCGGGAGGCCGCCGCCTTGATGCTCGTCTTGAGGGTGCCGTTGTCGCTCATGCCGGTAACGCCACCACTTCCCTGGGAAACAGCTTCCCCGGATTGAACATCTCGACGGCGCCGAAGGCCGCGCGAACCTTCCGCATCGCGGCGATGTCCGCGTCGTTGAACATGAGACGCAGGTGGTCGCGCTTCTCGAGACCGACGCCGTGCTCGCCGGTGATGCTGCCGCCGGCGTCGACGCAGGCCTGCAGTACCTCGCCCGCCGCGGCGACGACGCGCTCGACGACGCCCGGCTGCGAGGGGTCGAAGACGAAGTTGGGATGCAGGTTGCCGTCGCCGGCGTGGAAGGCCGCGACGTGCAGTAGGTCGTACTTCTTCGCTATCTCCGACACCTGACGCAGGAGCTGCGGCAGCATCGTGCGCGGGCAGACGCCGTCGATGACGTAGGAGTTGGGCGCGATGCGTCCCACCATGCCGGCGGCGGCGCGTCGGCCGGCC
>DATLAX010000027.1:0-8503 GCA_035527215.1 Dehalococcoidia bacterium | reverse complement strand
GCAGCGCATCGCCAACAGGGACGGGCGCCGCATCTTCGCGCGCGCCGTCGTCAGCGAGCGGGACGGGCGACACTACGCGTCGCTGACAGGGCCGCAGGGTTCGGGCGTGCTCACGTCGATGATGATCGCCAACGCGCTGGTAGTCGTGCCGGAGGACGTGCCCGAGGTGCGCCCCGGCGACGAGCTCACCGCGATGATGCTGAACTGGACGCACGGAGAGGGATAGCCGGGGAAGGAGGTCTCGCATGCCGCCGGTGCTTTGCGTAGTGGGACGGCCCGGGTCCGGGTCGCAGGCCGTCGTCGAGGGGCTGGTGCGCGAGCTTACGGCCAGGGGCGTGCGCGTGGCCACCGCTGTCGAAGCCGTCGAGGCGCCCGCGCTCGAGCATTTGTCGGAGGCCGCGGCGGGCTACACGGCAGCGGGCAGCGAGATGACAATCGTCAGGGCGCCGGGCAGCGTGACTTCGATTCGACGCGTCGACGACGAACCGTCGCTCGATGAGCTTGTCTGGGAGATGCGCGACGATTACGACCTGGTGCTGGCCGACGGCTTTCGCCGCAGCAGCTACCTGAAGCTGGAAGTGCATCGAGCCCAGGACGGAGACGATCTGCTCTGTCACAAGAACGAGCTGCTGGCGATTGCCGGCGACAAGCCGGAGGGGCTGGACGTGCCCGCCTTCGCCAGCGACGACTTCCCGCGCATGGCGGACCTCGTCCGGCGCCGTTTCCTGACGCAGGAGCCGGGAGAGGAAGCCGCTCTCTTCATCGACGGCGTGCGGCTGCCGCTGGCCCTGTTCGTGCGGAAGATCGTCGCCAACACGGTGTTGGGGATGGTGCGCCCGCTGAAGGGAGTCGACGACCCGAAGAGCGTCGTCGTGACCGTAAAGCGGCGCGGCTAGAAGCGCGCCTCGAATCGACTGAGCTCGCCGGTCGGCTGCTTCCAGCGCACTTGCACGCTGTCGACGCGGGACATGAACGGCCCCTTCCAGAGGCGGCGCACGAGTTCTTCCAGTGCGGGCCGCGGCCCTTCGGCCACGACTTCGACGCTCCGGCCGTCGCTGCCGTTGCGCACGTAGCCAAGAAGACCAAGGGAGCGGGCGTGCATTATCACGAACTGGCGAAAGCCGACGGCCTGCACCACTCCGCGCACGACAGCACTGAAGGCGGCCTGCTCTTCCTCGGTCACGCGCGTTCGCGTTCCCGCTGAGATGGCTGTCGCGCCACCATCTCCTCTACTACCTCCCGGACCGACGAAAGAGGAACGTCGCTTCGCAGCACCGGCTTCCCGACGCCGGCAAGCAGCACCCAGCGGACGCTCCTGCCCGCGACCTTCTTGTCGAGGCTCATGGCGGCAAGAACGGCGTCGACCGCGATCTTCGGCAGCGGCCGCAGGAGGTCGAAGCGCTCCAGCAGAGCCTTTTGTCGCTCGACAAGCTCCGCCGGCGTCAGCCCCAGACGCCGTCCGATCTCCGCCGCGGCGATCATGCCCCAGGCGACCGCCTCGCCGTGCAGGAGGACGCCGTATCCCGTCGCGGCCTCGAGCGCGTGGCCGGTGGTGTGGCCGAAGTTGAGAACGCTGCGACGCCCGGTGACCTCCCGCTCGTCCTCAGCGACGACCTGCGCCTTCAGGGCCATGGAGCGCCGCACGACCTGAGTCGTTATCGCCGGCTCCAGGGCGCGGAGGCCATCGACTTGCTCTTCCAGCAGCGTCAGCAGTCCCGCATCCATTATCAGGGCATGCTTGATCACCTCGGCCCAGCCGGAGGTCAGCTCTCTTTCGGGAAGCGTCCGCAGCGTCGAAACGTCGGCGAAGACGAGCAGCGGCTGGTAGAACGCGCCGACCAGGTTCTTGGCCTCCCGCTGGTTGACGCCGACTTTGCCGCCGATGGAGGCGTCGACCATCGCCAGCAGGCTGGTGGGCGCCTGCACGAGAGGAATGCCGCGCAGATACGTCGCGGCCACGAAGCCCGCCAGATCGCCGGCGACACCGCCGCCCAGCGCGACGATTGCCTGCCCGCGTTCGGCCCTGTGCTCCGTCAGCCAGTCGTAGACCTCCGACGCGCTCTCCAGCGTCTTGCTCGCCTCGCCCGCGGGCACAACATGCGTGTGGACGGCGAAGCCGGCGTCGTTGAGGGCGTCGGCAACCTGGCCGCCGTAGTGGCGATGGACGTTGGAGTCGGTGATGACGTAGAGGTCGCCGTTCAGGCCCGCCTCGCGCAGCTTCTCGCCGAGCTTTTCGGCTGTCCCCCACCCCGCGTAGACAGGATAGGTGGCGGTTTCGGTCTTGACGGCGCAGATGGGCCCGACTTCTTCGACAGGCACGTCCCGCATGAGGGAGGGTGCGCCTCCGGACGACGCTCCGGCCAGTCGCGCGCCGTCATACGAGAGGCGTTCGGCGAAGCGCCGCCGGGCGCCGACAACCTCTTCGGCAACAAGCTCCGCCGACAGGTCGTCGGTGTGGACGGTGACGTCGGCGAGAGCGTACAGCGGCTGGCGCAGCGCCTTGAGATGGCGGATGCGACCGAGCGGGTCGGCGCCCCGCAGCAGCGGCCGTTCGGAGTCGGTCCCAGCGTCGGGTTGCCGGAGCCGCGCGTAGACCGTCTCCGGGCGCGCTTCCAGGCAGACCACGAGGCCGTTCTCCGCCATCAGCCGCCGGTTCTCCTCCGCCAGGACCACGCCGCCGCCCGTAGCGACGACGACCTCGGTCTCGCCACAAGCCCGACGCAACGCTTCCGTCTCGCGCAACCGAAAGCCGGGCTCGCCCTCGTTGGCGAATATCGATGGGATGTCGTTGCCTGCCGCCTCTTCGATCAGGTCGTCGAGGTCGACGGCGCGCCAGCCGAGAGCCGCGGCGACCAGCGGCGCGACGCGCGACTTGCCGCTGAACGAGAAGCCCGTGAGGAAGATGCGGCGCGGTAGTTCCGATGACATGGCGCTACCCACCGGCAGGATGCGGCCCGACCGTCTCGGTGTAGGTTCGATGGTTCCGCAGCGTCTCGTCGATATGGTCGCCGCCGAACTTGTCGAGCACGGCGCCCGCCAGGACGATGGCGACTACCGCCTCAGCGATGACGCCCGCCACCGGCACGATGCAGACGTCGGAGCGCTCATAGTGGGCCTCGACGCTTTCGCCCGTCGCCAGGTCCGCCGACGGCAGCGATCGCGCGAGCGTAGATATCGGCTTCAGCGCCGCGCGGAGGACGACCGGCTCACCGTTCGTCATGCCGCCTTCGAGGCCGCCGGCGTGGTTGGAGGCGCGCCGCCAGGGCCGTTCGCCCCACTCGTCGACGGGCAGGATGATGTCCTGCGACTCCGAGCCGCGCATCCGCGCCAGGGCGAAGCCCTCACCGGTCTCCACACCTTTCACGGAAGGGATGCTCATCAGCGCCTGCGCCAGCAGCGCGCTGAGCCGCCGGTCCCACTGGACGTGGCTCCCCAGCCCGATCGGCACGCCGGTTGCCCGCACCTCCGTCACGCCGCCCAGGCTATCGCCGTCGGCGCGCGCGGCGTCGATGGCAACGAGCATGCGTTGCCCGGCGTCGGAGTCGGCGCAGCGCAGCGGCGATTCTTCGATCGCCCGCCAGTCCGGCTCGCCCGCGACATTCGCCTCGATGCCGCCGATGGCGACGGTATGGCTGTGGACGGCGACGCCGAACTCTTCGAGGAAGCGTCGCGCCACGGCGCCTACCGCGACGCGCGCGGCGGTCTCGCGGGCGCTGGCGCGTTCGAGCACGTTCCGGACGTCGGCCTGACCGTACTTCATCGCGCCCGCGAGGTCGGCGTGACCGGGACGCAGGCGGGTCACCGGCTCGATAGGGCTCGATCCCGCCTCGACGTCCATCACGTCGCGCCAGTTCTCCCAGTCGCGGTTGGCGATTACGAGCGTTATCGGACTTCCGAGCGTCAGGCCATGGCGCACGCCGGAGACGATCTCGGCGCGGTCGGACTCGATCTGCTGCCGTCCGCCGCGACCGCGACCACCCTGCCGTCGCCGCAGATCACGCGCGACGTAGTCTTCAGATAGCGCCAGTCCCGCCGGAATCCCCTCAATGATCGCTGTCAGCGCCTTGCCGTGCGACTCCCCTGCCGTGAGAAAGCGAAGCGTCAACTCCCTCTCCTTCGAGACGTTATGTCAATTCGTTGCGTCAAGCGCCCGGCCGGCCGCCGCAAGCATCTCGTCAACCGGCGCGTCGAGCCCCGTCCACAGCTTGAACGACGCCGCCGCCTGGTACACCAGCATCGACAGCCCGCCGACCGCGTTCGCGCCGCGTGCCCGCGCCGCAGCCATCAACGGTGTCAGCGACGGATTGTATACGAGGTCGAATACAAGCGCTCCGGGCGTTATCGCTTCCCCATCGACCGGCGTCCGGCCCTCGAGATCGCTATGCCGCGTGCCGGTTGGCGTACAGTTTACCAGAAGGCGGCAGTTTGTCACGGCCTCTCGAAATGCGGCATTCGACGCCGCATGGGCGCGCACGACCGTCCGGCCTTCCGACGCCGACCCCAGGTGCTCCGCCAGCGCCCGCGCGCGCTCGACGTCGAGATCGCAGAGATCGATAGACGCCGCCCGCGAGCGCACGAGCACCAGCCCCACGGCCCGCGCCGCGCCGCCTGCGCCGAGCACGGCCGCGCGCTTTCCCTCCGCAGCGAAGCCCGCCGCTTCCAGCGCCCGCGCGAAGCCAGCGACATCGGTGTTGTAGCCGGCGAGCCGCCCGCCTTCGTTGACGATTGTGTTGACGGCGCCCGTCTGCTCGGCGAGCTCGTCGAGCCGGTCGACGTGCGACATGACGGCCTGCTTGTAGGGTACGGTCACGTTCGCGCCGAGGAAGTCGTCCCCGCGCAGGCCGCGGACGCGCGCTTCCAGTTGCGCTGCCTCCGTATCCCAGAGCTCGTAGCGCTCCTCGCGCCCGTGGTGAGCGAAGGCCGCGCGGTGGATCGCCGGCGACAGGGAATGCGCAATCGGATGTCCGACAAGGCCGACTCGCTTCATGACCTGATTCCCGGGACGGCTAGCGACATGGAACGCGGCGTCAAGGCTGATAGAGTTGCACGTTTCGGAGGTGCTCCTCCAGCGTTTCCGCGAAGACATGGCTACCGTCGTCCTTGGCGACGAAGAAGAGGTAGTTGGTGCGCGCCGGTCGCAGCACGGCTCGAATGGAGTCAAGGCCGGGACAGGCTATCGGCCCGGGCGGCAGGCCGGCGTTTTCGTAGGTGTTATAGGGGGAGTCGACTTCCAGGTCGGCCAAAGAGAGCTCCTTCTTCCAGTAGCCATACCTGGCGACGTTGTCCGAGTCGTCCGCAAGGGCGAACTGCACGGTCGGGTCGGCCTGGAGCGGAATGCCGACCTTCATGCGGTTGATGAAGACGCTGGCGATGAGCGGCCGCTCCTCCGACTTCACGGCCTCGCGCTCGACGATTGACGCGAGGGTGACGACCCGGTCAAGGGTGAGGCCCGTTGTCTCCAGTTGCGGCTGCACCTCCTCGACGACCTGCTCGTCGAAGGCGTCGAGCATCTGCTGGACGGCCTGCGAGCCGCTCACGCTGCGTGAGAAGCCGTAGGTGGCAGGGAAATGGTAACCCTGAAGATTGTTGTCACTCGCGCCCTCCGGAAGGAAGGACTCGGGGTGGTCCTCTTTGACCGCCTTCAGAAAGTCGTCCTTCGACAGGACTCCTTTCTCTTCGAGCAGGTTGGCTATCTCTTCCACGCGCAGCCCTTCGGGGACCGTGACCATCAGCGGCGCCGTGACTCCCTTGTGGATGCGGTCGATGACCGCGAGGGTGGTCATCCCCTTGTCGAACTCGTAGTCGCCGGCCTGGAGCTCGTTCTCGATGCTCATGAACGCGACCAGCACGCGGAACAGGCGGGCGCTCTGGATCACGCCCGCGTCCTGGAGATCGTCCGCGATCTTCCTGGCGACGTCGCCGTTCTCGATCGTGACGGTAGCCACACCGGTCACGGGCGCCGGCCCCAGGGCGTCGGTCGGTTCGCTGTCGAGTACCGTGGAGGGAACAATCCACATCGCCCAGGCGACGATCCCTATCATCACCAGCGCCAGGGCTACGACTGCCACGGGCACGACCTTCGACATCAGCCTCTATCCCGCCTGCCTCTCCGGCCTGCTATCCAGGTATCCCTGCAAGATGATCGCCGCCGCCAGCGCGTCCTGCTCCGCCTTGCCCTTTCGCGAGGCGGGACGGTCGCGCCGCAGCATCTGCTCTGCCTGCACGGTCGACAGGCGCTCGTCCCAGAGCGTCACCGGTACGTTGATGGCAGGCAGCAGTTGGCGCACGAACTCCTGCACGCTCTCCGCCTGCGGTCCGGTGCTGCCGTCCAGGCTGAGCGGCAGGCCAACGACTACCGCCTCGACGTCCTCTTCCGCGACCAGCGCCGCTATGGCGTCGAAGGCGCTGTCCTGCGCAGTGCGGTGCAGAGTGCGCAGAGGCACCGCGATCCGTCCGTTCGGATCGCTTATTGCCAGGCCGATGCGCCGGTCGCCGACATCCAGTCCGAGAGTACGCACTATGATTCCTTCAGACCCCTGATCTTCTCGACCGCCATCTCCTTCGCCAGGCGCAGCGCCTCGTCGAGTCGCGACGCGTCACGACCGCCCGCCTGCGCCATCTCCGGCCGTCCGCCGCCGCCGCCGCCGGTTACCTGCGCCGCTCGTTTCACGAGCTCGCCGGCGTTCAGGCCGCGCGCCGTCAGGTCGGGCGTCACCATCGCCAGCAGGCTCGGACGCCCTTCGACGACGGTGCCGAGGACGACTACGCCGCTTCCCAAGCGCTCGCGCAGCCAGTCGCCAATCTCGCGCAGCGCCTCCGGGCTGCTCGCGGGCACGCGCGCCGCCACCAGGGCACAGGCGTCGATGTGCTCCGCCTCGGCCAGCAGCGACTCCGCCCGGTTGCGACCAAGCTCCCGTTCCAGCGTCTGGACGCGCCGCTTGAGCGATTCCATCTCTTCGAGAAGGGAGTTGACTCTGACTTCGAGTTCCGCATCGCCTCCCGTTACCGCGAGCTTGTCCCGCACTCGACCGAGGAGGCCCAACCGCGATTGCACGTACTCGTCGGCGCCGCGGCCGGTCAGCGCCTCGATGCGACGCAGCCCGGCGCCGATGCTTTCCTCGTCGACGATGATGAACTGGCCGATATCGCCGGTAGCGTGGACGTGCGTGCCGCCGCACAGCTCGGCGCTATAGCGTTCGCTCTCTTCCGCCACCTCGACGACGCGCACCTCCGCGGCGTACTTCTCGTCGAACAGCGCCGTGGCGCCGCCGGCTGTCGCCTCTTCGTATGACTTGCGTTCCGTACGCACGGGCAGGTTCTCGCGTATCTTCTCGTTGACCAGGCGCTGCACCTCCGCCAGTTCATCCGGCTTCAGCGCCTCGACGTGCGTGAAGTCGAATCGCAGCCGGTCGGGCGCGACGAGCGAGCCCGACTGCCGCGCGTGCGGCCCGACGACACGACGCAACGCCGCGTGCAGGAGGTGCGTGGCTGTGTGGTTGCGCCTGATGTCCCAGCAACGGGAGGCGTCCGCCTGCGCCAGTACGTCGTCGTTGACGGCGATGCGCCCCTCGACGACGCGGCCGCGATGGAGGATGAGGCCGCCCTCGGTGCGCTGCGTGTCCTCGACACGGAAGACGCCGTTGGGGCCCTTAATCTCGCCCTTGTCGCCGACCTGGCCGCCCTGCTCGGCGTAGAACGGTGTCTCAAAGAGAACGATTTCCGCTTCGTCGCCTGCTTCGACGCTATCGACGGCGGCGGCTCCCGCTATGATGCCGGCGACGCCGGTCTGCTGCGAGAAGGTATCGTAACCGGTGAAGCGTGGCTGGAGGTGCGAGAGCGCGGCATACGCCTCGGCGCACTCGGCCTCGCTGAGTCGAAAGCGTCCGGCCGCGCGGGCGCGCTCCCGTTGCTCCTCCATCGCCTTTTCGAAGCCGTTCCAGTCGACACTTACGCCCCTCTCAGCGGCAATCTCGGCCGTCAGCTCGGCTGGGAAGCCAAACGTGTCGTACAGAAGGAAGGCATGCACTCCCGCAAGCGCTTTCCCATCCATCACTCTGTCCTTAAGGAATTCGGCTAGCTGCACCCGCCCACTTTCCAGAGTCTCGATGAACCGCTTCTCTTCTGCGCCCACGACGTTCTCGATGAATGTCTTGTTGTCGTCCAGCTCGCCGTAGTACGCGCCGTACTGCCCGACGACCGCGCGGACGATTTCTGTCAGGAAGGGCCGGGTGAGGCCAAGCCGGCGCCCGTAAGCCACGGCGCGGCGCAGTGTGCGACGCAGCACGTATCCGCGACCGTCGTTGCCGGGCATGACGCCGTCGGCAATCAAGAACGTCGTCGCGCGCGCGTGCTCGGCGATGATCCGCTTGCTGCGGCGAACCTCTACGCCGCTCTCGTTCTTCTCGCCGCCCATCCCGGTCTTTGTGTCATCCCGGTCCGGGCCGAACCCGGAGATCGACTCGATGAGCGAGATGACCGGCTGGAAGAGGTCGGTTTCATATAC
>DATLAX010000026.1:0-5048 GCA_035527215.1 Dehalococcoidia bacterium | reverse complement strand
CGTCACGCCCGACGAGCTGACGCGTTGGGCGGCGGCGGCCATCTCGCGCGGCGCGACGATGCTCTCCTGGTGGAGCTTCGAGCACATCGAGAACGAGCGTCCGCAGCTCTGGGACGCGATCGCGCGGGTCGAACTGCCCGGGAAGGACGATACCGAAGTGGACGAAGAGACGAAGAAGACCGTCGCCGCCAGCGCCTTTCGCCAGCGCCTGGCCGGCCTCATCCTCAGCGGCGACCCGGACCTGGCGGAGCGCGCTTACCGTGAGATGCGGTACGTGCGCGCCCTCGCCGGCCTGCCTCCGACCGGCGATGCGCCGGCCGCCACGTCGAACTGATCGCGTCCCGCGTCGCAAGCTGGACTCGCCCCGTCTCGCTCCTGTAAGATACGGGATGCGGCTTCCCCGCGTTCGATCTGTTGGGACCACCCGTCGACGGCGCGAAGCCCGGGAGCAACTCGATGAAGATCGCTTTCATCATGTACCAGGGGAACATGTTCTCCGGCGGGCAGGGCATATACACTTACTACCTGACCCGCGAGCTTGCCCGTCTCGGCCACGAGGTGCATGTCATCGCCGGGCCGCCGTTCCCGGAGACCGACGAGTCCGTCATCTGCCACAACGTCAAGACCGAGAGCTACTGGAGCCTGTACCACAACCGGGGCGAGTTCCTCCACCAGCGACATCCGCTGTCTCACTTCCATCCCGTCAACTTCTTCGAGTTCTACTCGACGCGAATCGCCATCTCATCGCTTCTGCTGACCTTCAGCATGCGCGCCTATATGAAGATCAAGGAGCTCATGCCCGAGACGCAGTTCGACGTCGTCCACGACAACCAGACCCTCAGCTACCCGCTTCTCTTCCTGAAGGGGCTCGGCCTGCCGCTCGTGGCGACGATCCACCACCCGCTCTCCGTCGACCTGCGCAACAGCGTCATGCAGGCCCGCTCGATCTACGAGATGGCGCGCCGCTACCTGTGGTTCCCCTGGGTCATGCAGGAGTTCACCGCCCGTCGCATGGACCGCATCATCACCGTCTCGCAGAACACGACCCGCGCCGTCGAGCGCATGTTTCACGTGCCACGCGAGTTGATGACGTGCGTCTACAACGGCATCGACGCCGAGCGCTTCCGTCCCCTGCCCGACGTGCCCGAGGTGCCGAACACCATCCTCTTCAACACTAACTCCGAGGACCGGAACAAGGGCGCCATCTACGTGTTTGACGCGTTGCGCATCCTCAAGGAGCAGGAAGTCCCCTTCCATCTCATCATCGTCGACAACGACAAGAAGAGCCTCAAGCTGGCGCCGGAGCTGGTGCGGAAGTACGGTCTGAGCACCCAGGTCACCTTCATCGGCCGCGTCTCGGACCAGGAGCTACTGGAGCTGTACAACCGCGCCTCAATCCTCGTCTCGCCGTCGCTGTACGAGGGGTTCGGCCTGCCCGCGGCGGAGGCGATGGCCTGCGAGAAGCCCGTCATCGCCACGACCGCGCCCGCCTTCCCCGAGGTGATGGACCACGGCAGGACGGGCTGGCTCGTCCCGCCGGCCGACGGCCCCGCGCTCGCCGACGCCATCCGCATGCTCCTCGAACGCCCCGATCTCAGGCAGAGTCTGGGCAAGGCCGCGCGTCAGAGCATCATCGAGCGGTTCAACTGGCGCCGGAACGCTGAGGAGGTCCTGCAGGTCTACGAGCAGGCAATCGCCTTACGGAGGGGATGAGCCACGCCGGACAACACCGTCAGCGTCGATTTCCGCCGTCACCTCCCGATCCTGCCGGGCGACCTCGTGCTGGACGTCGGCTGCGGCGAGGGCCGACACACGAGCGAGGTCTGCAACTGGCAGTGTCGCGCCGTCGGCGTCGATCTCAGCATGAGCGACCTCCGGAAAGCAAAGCAATTGCTCACCTACCAGGCGCGGGCCGGCGAGATCGTCGGCCGCCCAGACCTCATGGCTGTCGACGCCCAGAACATGCCCTTCCGCGACGGCGTCTTCGACAAGATCGTCTGCACGGAGGTGCTCGAGCACATCCCCGACGACATGGCCGGCCTACGGGAACTCGTGCGCGTGCTCAAGCCGGGCGGACTCATCGCCATCAGCGTCCCCAACTTCTGGCCGGAGATCGTCTTCTGGACAATCTCCTGGGGCTACTGGCACTCGCCGGGCGGCCACATCCGGTTCTACCGGCCGGGCGAGATGGAGACAGCCCTCACGGAAAGCGGCCTCGACATCTACGCGCAGCGCCTCCGCCACACCATCCAGACCGTCTACTGGTTCTTCCGCTGCGCCTTCGGCATCGACAACGATAACTTCCCGGTGACCAGGAATCTCCAGAAGCTGATGCAGTGGCAGTACCGTCGCCGCCTCCGGCTGCTGGAGAACCTGGAAGCCTTCGTCAATCCCGTCTTGGGTAAGGACCTTGTTTTCTACGCCAGAAAGCCGCTCTAGCGCACTGCGAAAGCTCGCCGAAAGGACGCCTCGCATTGCGCGGTCGCCTGCCTATCGCTACCTGACGCCCGCCGCCAACGGCAACGGCGCACCGTCACGACTGGACACGATCGACCTCGATCTCCTCGGCCTCCGCGACGGCGACCGCCTCCTCGACGTCGGCTGCGGCACCGGGCGCCATGTCATCAACGCCTGCCGCCGGCGCTGCGTCGCCATCGGCCTCGACCGCGACCTGTGGGAGCTCCAGGCCCTCAAGTTCCTGGGGTTCTGTCTGGGCATGGAGGGAAGACTGCTGGCGCGGGCCGGTGTCGCGCAAGGCGATGCCCTGCATTTGCCCTTCGCCGACGCCTCTCTCGACCGCGTCATCTGCACGGAGGTCTTCGAGCACGTCCCCGACGACGCCCTCCTGCTGGCCGAGCTGGCCCGCGTCCTGCGGCCCGGCGGCACCATCGCCGTCAGCGTGCCGGATGCGCTATCCGAGCGACTGGTCTGGCGGGTTGCCTCCGTCCAGCGGGTGTCTCCGGGGGAGCACGTGCGGATCTACCGTCGCGGCCAGATGGAGCGACTCCTGCGGTCGCGCGGCTTCGACGTCTACGCGCGGCGCTTCCGGCACTCGCTGGAGACCCCGTACTGGCTCCTATGGCTGGGCGCCCCAGACGGCGGCGTGCGACGGCGACTGTCCGCAGCCTGGAAGGGCTTCCTCGGCGATAGATTCGCTGAGGGTTCCCACCTGCTCACGCGTGTCGAGGACGTGGGCAATCGCATACTGCCGAAGAGCGCCGTCTTCTACGCCAGGAAGTCGACGCGGGAGGCGGCATCGTGCGGATAGCGTTCATCGTCTACCAGGGGAACCCGTCGTCGGGCGGCCAGGGCGTATTCACGTACTACCTGAGCCGCGAGCTGACGCGCCTGGGCCACGAGGTCCATGTCATCGCCGGCCGGCCCTATCCGGAGGTCGACGAGGCGGTGCACTTCCACAAGCTGAAGACCTACCGCGTCTGGGACTTCATGGCGGACATCGACGAGTACCGCTTCCGCACCAACCCGCTGCTCTTCTTCCATCCCGTCAACATGTACGAGATGGCGTCGACGCGCCTCTCCCTCGGCTCGCTGCTGTTCACGTTCAGCATGCGCGCCTACTACAAGCTGCACGAGCTGGCGCAGGAGCAGCCCTTCGACCTCGTCCATGACAACCAGACGCTCAGCTATGGCATTCTCCTCATGAAAGCGAAGGGGTTGCCCGTCGTCGCCAGCATCCATCACCCGCTGACCATCGACCGGCGCAACCGCCTCCTCCAGGTGAAGGGCATACACCGCAAGGCGCTGGCCTTCCTCTGGTTCCCCTGGGTGATGCAGGACTTCACGGCCCGCCGCCTGGACCGCATCATCACCTGCTCCGACAACTCCGCGGCGACGATCCAGAAGGAACTCGATCTGCCGCCGGGCAAGCTGCAGGTCATCCACTACGGCGCCGATACCGACGTCTTCAAGCCGCTCGACGACGTGGAGAAGTTGCCAAACAGCATCCTCTTCGTCGGCGACTCGGAGGACCGCAACAAGGGCGCGCTGTACCTGCTGGAGGCGCTGCACACGCTGCGTCACCGCCTGCCATTCCGCATGACTTTCATCGACCACCGGCCGCCGCCGCATCTCAAGACCGTCCAGCGCCTGATGAAGCAGTACCGCCTCTACAACAACATCGAAATCCTGCCGCGGGCGACGACCGAGGACCTCGTGCGACTGTACAATCGCACGCAGGTCGTCGTCTCGCCGTCGCTGTACGAGGGGTTCGGGCTCCCCGCCGTCGAGGCGATGGCCTGCGGCGTGCCCGTCATCGCAACGCGCGCCGGCGCCCTCTCCGAGATCGTCGAAGACGGCGTGACGGGCCTCCTGGTGCCGCCCGCCGATTCCGGCGCCCTCAGCGAGGCGCTGCGGCTCCTCCTGTCGGACCCGGAGCTATGCCGTCGCATGGGGCAGGCGGGCCGCGAGCGCGTGCTGAAGGACTTCACCTGGCGCAGGACTGCCGAACGCATGGCGCAGGCCTACGAAGAGGTCCGTCGAGAGGCGGCTCTGAGGAGGCTTTCTTGAAGGTCTGCTTCCTCCTCCACCAGGGCAAGATGCATTCCGGCGGCCAGGGGGTCTACCTCTACAACGTCACGAAGGAGGTAGCGGCACTGGGCCACGAAGTGCACGTGCTCGCCGGGCCGCCGTACCCGGAGGTCGCCGCCGGGATCACCATCGACCGCATTCCAAACTTCAACCTCTTCGAAGTGCTGGGCACCGTCGACCCAAAGTTCTTCCACAGCCGTCACCCGCGCGAGTTCTTCACGCCGCTCAACTTCTACGAGCTGGTGACGACGCGCTACGGCATGTTCTCCGGCATGTCCGCTTTCAGCATCCGCGCCTTCGACCGGCTGCGGGAGCTACAGCCCGAGCGCGGCTTCGACATCGTCCACGACGTGCAGACGCTCGGCTACGGCGTGCTCCTGATCCGCGCCCGCGGCATGCCCGTCGTCGCCAACATCCACCATCCGCTGGCGCTCGACCGCCGCAACGCCGTCATGCAGGCGAAGACCCTGCGCGAGAAAATGCGCTGGATCGTGTTCTAT
>DATLAX010000025.1:0-2872 GCA_035527215.1 Dehalococcoidia bacterium | reverse complement strand
TCCATCGTCTACGCCTCCGCTGCCTTGACAGCGTGTACGTGGAGGAAGAGCGCCGCATGATCGCGCCACGGTTGCAGCCACGGGTGCTCGCGGCACGCCTCCTCCGAGGGGCGCGGCTCGCGCATCTCCCGCAAAGCGAATCCGCCGGCGACCAGCGCGTTCACATAGTCGCTCAGCGTGCGCGGGAAGACCGGCACCGCGAACGGGGCCGTGCCCTCCGGCGCCGAGTTGAACTGCCAGCTTTCCACCCACGACTCCGCGTCGAAGTAGTCCGACACCAGCAGCCGCGCTGCCTTGCCGTCGTCGTCGCGCAGCCAGTCGAAGCCCTTCGTCATGAAACAGGGATGCGTGACGCTGAAGAAGAGGTCACCCGGGGGCCGGAGCACGCGGTGAAGCTCGCGCAAGGCGCCCTCCAGGTCCGGGCCGTCCATCAGCGCCATCGACGACACGACTACATCGAAGGTCCCGTCGCCGAAGAGTGAGAGATCGGAGAAGGACGCCACCTCGTAGCGGATGCCCAGCGGCTCCCGCTTCTCCTCCGCGCGCGCAAGCTCGACCATTTGCGTAGATACGTCGACGCCCGTGACCCGCGCACCGCCCTTCGCCAGCAGTCGCGTGTTGTAGCCTTCGCCGCAGCCGGCGTCGAGCACGCTCTTCCCGCCCAGGTCGCCGACGAGATCGAAGAAGGCGGGATTGTTCAGGTGCTCGCGGTACGCATCCCAGCCGCGACGGACGTGGTCGGCCCACTGGTCGGCGTTGGCGTCCCAGTGGCGGGCAACGTCCTGGTCGGACAGAGGAGGAGTCACGGCAGCGCACTCTCCCGCGGCGGGCCTGCGCGTATTCTACCTGAGATCAGTCGTTGAAGTCCTGATGGATGCGGCTCGGCGTCGGCTCCTGCTGCCCCTGGTACTTGCTGCCGAGCCCCGGAGAGCCGTAGGGCCGGTCAACGGGCGTCGACAGGCGCAGGAACGATATCTGGCAGATCTTCATGCCGCAGTAGACCGCGATGGGCATCGGCGAGACGTTGGACAGCTCCAGCGTCAGCTTGCCGCTCCAGCCGGGGTCGACGTAGCCGGCGGTGGCGTGCACGAGCAGGCCCAGGCGCCCCAGCGAGCTGCGTCCGTCGAGGCGGGCAACGAGGTCGTCGGGCAGGGTGATCGTCTCCAGCGTGTTGGCGAGGACGAACTCGCCGGGGCTGATGACGAACGGCTTGCCCTCGTCGACCGTGATCAGCTCCGTGCAGTCGTCGCAGGGCTCGCGGACGTCGATGTGGGGGCGCTCGGTCGTCTTGAAGACGCGGAAGAGGCGGTCGAGGCGCAGGTCGACGCTGGAGGGCTGGATAGCGTCGTCGGTCAGCGGCTCGATGCGCAGCCGTCCGCTGGCCAGCTCCTCCCGAATAGACCTATCGCTGAGAACCACCGTCGGTCCTCCTCAGCGCCCATTCTAGCACCGGCGACGAAGGGTGAGAAGGACGCGCACGGCCGACCCACGGCCGTTCACGTTAATGCTTCCTTAATCTCCACCCTCTATACTTGATCCAATGCGCGTGCTCGTGGTCGAAGACGAACGGCGAATCGCCGAATTCCTCTGTCGGGGGCTGTCCGAGCAAGGATACGCCGTCGACGTCGCCCCCGACGGCGAGGAGGCCCTCGACTGGCCCGCGGTAGCGGAGTTCGATGCGATCATCCTGGACGTGATGCTTCCCGTCCGCGACGGCTTCCAGGTGTGTCGCATCCTGCGGGAGCGGGGCGTGAAGACGCCCATCCTGATGCTCACGGCGAGGGACGCCGTCGAAGACAGGGTGCGAGGCCTCGACAGCGGGGCCGACGACTATCTCGTCAAGCCGTTCGCCTTTTCTGAGCTGCTGGCGCGTCTGCGGGCGTTGAGCCGCCGCGACCGCGCCGCGCTGGGCACGGTGCTGTCGGTCGCTGACTTGACGATGGATACGTCGGCGCGAGATGTGCGACGCCAGGCCGTATCGATTGAGCTTACTACCAAGGAGTACGCACTCCTCGAGTACCTGATGCGACACGCCAACCAGGTGCTCACGCGGACCATGATAGCGGAGCATGTGTGGAACTACGATTTCGACAACGCCACGAACGTAATCGACGTCCACGTTCGCAACCTGCGGCGCAAGGTCGACGAACCGTTCGGCACGAAGCTGATCCAAACGGTGCGAGGCGCCGGGTATCGCATCTCGGCCAACGAGTCCTAACGTGCTGCCGCTTCGCTCTGTCCGTTTCCGCCTGACGCTCTGGTACGTCCTGCTGCTTGCCATCATCCTGGCGGCCTTCAGCACCGGCATCTACTTGGCCCTGCGGCATAACCTACACGCTAACCTCGACGATTCCATCGAGGCCCGCGCCAACGACCTCCTGGGGATCATCCGCTATGAGGAAGGCGGGCCAACTCTGGCCGGAAGCCTGGCGGCCAATAGCCCGGACCTGGGGGAGCAGTTCGTCCGCGTCTACGACGCATCCGGCAACCTCACCTTCGACACCAGCGGGGAAGCGGGCACCGTGCCCATCCAGGGGTCCGCGGTGGAAAAGGCGCTGGCAGGCCGCAGTGCCACTCGCAGCATCAGCGCTGGCGGCGGGCCGTTCCGGGTGTTCGTGGTCCCCATCGAACGGGACGGACAGGTGGCCGGAGCGTTGGAGGTCGGCCGCGCGTCAGACGATGTATCCGACACCCTGGCTACTCTGGTCCTCATCCTGGCTATTGCCTACCCGGGAACACTGGCAGTGGCCAGCTTCGGCGGGGTGTTCCTGGCCAGCCGAGCGCTATCGCCCATCGATAGGATCACCCGCCTGGCGCGACGGATCTCAGCCGAGGACCTCGGCCAGCGCCTTGACCTCCGACTTCCCCATGA
>DATLAX010000024.1:0-4471 GCA_035527215.1 Dehalococcoidia bacterium | reverse complement strand
TGGTCTTGTTTCCGCCCGTGAAGGCGTTCACACTCGCCGGCACCGCACGCGCAGCCTCAGACGCAGTGTCGAGGAATCCCGCTGCGGGGAGCACGAACCACACAGAGCCGTCCTCATCCTTGACGATGAGGTCACCTGTCGCGGCGCTATACGCTGTCCCCGCGGCCTTGTGGAACACCGCCAGCACCGGCACTCGCGCCACCTCGGACGCATCCGAGAGCGTCTTCAGCGTCTGCGCCGTGGTATCCGCCGCCGCAACCTGTGTCGCAGTCGCGGTCAACTTAAAGGTCTCAATCTGCATCGTCATCTCCTTACTGCGGCTGCTTCGGAACACTTGCGCCCGGACCCGCCGGACCACCCGGCTGAGGACCGCCCGGCGTGCCCTGCTGTGTCTGCGGACTCGGCTGTCCAGGTTGCGCTCCACCCGGCTGCGGACTGATGCCCGGAGCCGGAGGCGCGCCCGCCTGTGCCTGCGCCATTTGAATCTGCACGAGGCCCTCGAACGCCTGCTGGATGGCCGCGACCTCGTTCCCGTTCCGAATGCCCATGTAGGCGAGCATGATCTTGAGGAGCGGCGGCGCGACGGCGAGCACCTTGAGGCTCTCGGGATTCGCGACGAACCCGATGGCCTGCACGAGTTTCTGGAACCTCTGCTCTTCGGTCACCGGGCTCATGGAGTCAATATCGATGTCGATGTCGAAGTCCATGCCGCTCGCCGCAGCCTGAAGGCGCTCCGAGGTGATCTTGGTGTACTGCTGCGTGAGCATCTGCACGTCAGGGCTCGGCATACCCTGCATGCCACCCTGCATCGGCATACCACCCGCGCCTTGCATCGGCATGCCCTGTGGCCCGATGATGCCGCTCTCCGGCCCCACGTTCACCGCGACCCAGTTGTCGAGGACCATGTGGTCCAGCGCCAGATTGAGGAGTTCCTCCGCAACCTCGCCGAGGAACTTGCCGAACATGAGCCGGTCCCAGTCATCCTGAACCTGCTCCTTGGCCTCGGCGATCTTCGCCTGCGTCGCGGTCTTGGACTGCGCCACACGCGCATCCCCGCCGATCCCGCCAACGTCCTTGAACTCCTTGTCGCTGAGCGTGAGGGTCTGGATGGCGTTCTCAGAGAAACTCGGCTGGTTCACGGGCTCGATGACGTTGTGAGTGCCTGCCTTCCTCTTGATGTACGTCCCCATGATGCCCTTTTCGAGCTTCTGCATCTCGGTGTCGTCAACCGCGTCCTCATCGTAGGTGTAGCGCGGCACGATGCCGTTGCGGAGCTTCGTGAGCCAGTCGCGGCTCGCGTTGTACTCCATCTGCGGGCCGAGCTTCGTCTTGATGGGCGGAATCGGGAGGAAGTGGTAGGGGTCGATCATGGGGCGGTAGAACTTCAGCGGCAGCCGCTTGAACGGCTTCTTGAGCAGGAAGTCTTTCGCGCCCGACGCCTTGTCGGTGTAGACGTACTTGACCTTGCGCCGCATGTCCCACAACTTGTAGAGCCGGATGCGGTCCACGTTGCCGAGCTTCTCGTCGCGGCTATTGCGCTCCTTGACGCTCTTGCCTTCTTCGCTGTCGTCGCCGCCGGGCTGGAGTTTCTCGGTGTTCGAGTACACGCCCTGCTTACCCGCGGCCTTCACGTCCTCGACGGGCACGTCTTCCCAATACCCGAACCAGTCGTTGTCGTCGGCGAGAGGCTTGTCGGAGATAGAGACGAGGAACTGCCGCACAGGAATGTGCTTCACATAGAAGTCTTCCTTCTTGATGCTCTTCTTGAGGTTGGTGAGTTCCGCCTCGACATCCTCGTCGGTCATCTTGTCGAGGGGCAGCGGCTCCTTCTCGACCTTGGTGTCCTTCTTCTCCTTGAGGCTCGGCTTCGCGGCACCGGGGTCGTCGGCGAAGGTTGCGCTGTAGCCAACCTCCACGACACCCATCGACCAGAACGACTCGAGGTGCGCGAGGTACGTCGAGGGACCGAAGCGGATGCGCTCCTGGCGCATGAGGTAGTTCACGGTGTCCTGGAGAAGCTGCACGTCCTCGAGTTCGGTATTCCCCGCGCTACCTTCGCGCTCTGGCCGCGGGTTCACGCGCGCGAACGGGCGGTAGAAGTGCGTCGCGGCAATCGCGTTCTTCACCTCGGGCGCGATCTTGTTGACCTGAATACGCTCGTTGCCGAACCTGTCGAAGGGCTTCGCGAGCTGGTCGCCACGCCAGAAGTTGTAGCACCTCTCTACCTTCTGCTCCTTCTCCCAGTCCTCTTTGACCTGTTCTGCCGCGTCCCAGCGTTTCCGAAAGGTCTCGAGCAGAGACTTCTCCGCATCCATGTGTTACTCCTCGAAGTTTTCGGGGGCCGGGGTGAAGAGGTCGCGCAGCTCCGCAAGCTCCGCCCGGAGCGCGTCCATCCGCGCGTGTGTGTCGATGACCATCTCGATGAGCATGCGGTCCCACGCCGGCATGTCCGCGAAATTGGAGTTCGAGTAGGCTTCGCGCCTCGCACTTGCGCGCTTGGAGTACTCCGAAATACGCGACATCACGTCGGTGAGTTCCCTCGTCATCGTCTCTGCGGCGTCGATCTTGGGCATATTGCTCCTCCTAGTATCTTAACTCAGTAACCGTATCTGCTGCTTCCCGTCCAGTTCCGCATCCGCTCCACTTCATGCTCCGACTCGATTCGGTTCGATTCCTTCCAGTAGTCGGCGAGGCGAATCTCTCCCGCGGGGAGTTCCTCCCTGACGACCTCGCGCATGAGCGCGGGACGCATGCCGATGCTGTAGCGCACGCCGTCGAGGAGGTGATCGCGCACCTTGGGGTCGCGCTCGTCACCGTACTGCTTGGTGCCGTCGGAGTTCATGCCGACTTCGACACGCCTCGCCGCGCGGATATCCGCGATGACCTCCTTGCAGCCATGGGGGTACTGCGCGCTCTTCTTGATGAAGTAGGCGCGCGGCGCGCCCATCTTGCCGGTGATGGGGTTACGGTGCGCGGGGTCGACACGGAGATACTCGCGGACGCGGGATATGGTCATCGCCTCGTCGTTCGTCGCCGGCCTCCACCACACCGCGGTCTTGCGGTCCATGACGCGCGTGTCCGCCCACTCGTCGCTCACCGCCCACGTCGGCTTGTCGGTCAGCGTGCGCCCGCGGTTCTTATTGAAGATAGAGGGGTCCGCGTACTGGCTGTAGTAGCGCACATCGTGCCCATCTTCCTTCGACATCTCGAAGATGTTGCGGCGGTGGTCGCTGACGAGCAGGCCAGCCTCCATATACTCCCTATAGTAGAAGATGTTGTTCTGCGAGTCAGTCGCGTACCAGAGCACCGCGCTCGGGCTGAATTCCCCGTGGTCGAGGACGCGGTGGAGCCGCATCATCGTCTGGATGCGCCGAATGAGGTCAGGATCGGGCTCGAGGAGGCTGTCCTCGCTCAGGTCGAAGATCCGGCCCTCGTTCGCGCCCCAGACCTCGGCGTCGACGTAGCGCTTCACATACTCCTCGCCCATCGCGAGGCGGCCCTCGATGTACTGCCGGGTGAGCGCCTTGTTGTCGCGCGTGCTGCCCACCACATAGTTGTAGCCCTGCTTGCGGTAGAACTCGCGCTCCTCACCATGCTCCCAGAAGCGGCTCGTGAGCCAATGCTCGTAGCCTGGGGAGTAGGAGGTGAGCATCACGTAGGGGGGCGGGATCTTCTCCCCCAGCTCATTCTTGTAGGGCCAGTTCGAGGGGTATCCGCCGCGCTTCAGCGCCCCCGTCCACCTGCCGACGCGCTCGAGGAGCGTATCGAAGGCGACCTCGGAGATGTCCTCGGCCTGATCCACCATCGCGAAGTTGATCTCGAAGGACTTGAGGTCTTCGATGCTGGTGTCCTTGTCGAGGTGGCGAAGGTGAAGCTCGCTGCCGTTCTTGAGCACAATCGTGCCCTCATTGTCGTTTCGGCGCGCGACGTGCTTCATGTCGAGCACCTTCCAGAGCGAGGCGCTGATCGTCTTCTTGAGCTGAGTGGCGCGCTGCCGGATGATGGCCCCACGCGAACCGGGATACTGGTCCAGGAGCAGAAGCATCTTCAGGATGTAGACGAATGTCTTCCCACTCCCGACCCCGCCCATGAAAAGCTGAGGCGCTGGTCCGGCCTCGAACGCAACTTTCTGCGCCGGCCAGAACTGGTCAATCTTGGTGAGTTTTGCCACTCATCGCTCCGGCGTCTCCCAACTCCACGTACCGTCTCTGCCCGTCAACGCCTTGAACACGCACTTGGCGCACACCAGAGCCCCATTCTCTATCTCTGGAAAACACATCGCGAAGTCTCTTGCCTTGTCGTGGACATTCTCCCCGCACACTTCACACGGCTTGTCATATGGTGAAACTGGTATTGTCCACATTTCTCTCTCCTCACTTTTCCGGCGTCTCCACGCTCACCTTCACCTTGACCCCCTCCGGCAGGCTGAACATGCTCGGCGCGTCCTCAGAGAGATCATCACTCACTCCCG
>DATLAX010000023.1:0-2448 GCA_035527215.1 Dehalococcoidia bacterium | reverse complement strand
GCCTCCTGGGACGCCGCCAGCGCCGCCACCAGGGCCGCCGCCTGGGACGCCGCCAGCGCCGCCACCAGGGCCGCCGCCAGCGCCGCCGCCTGGGACGCCGCCAGCGCCGCCGCCTGGGACGCCGCCAGCGCCGCCGCCTGGGACGCCGCCTGGGACGCCGCCAGCGCCGCCGCCAGGACCGCCGCCAGGGCGATGCAGCGCCGTCGCTTGACCGCGATGATCTGCCGAGGCCGACCGATGGAGACGTCATGACCCAGGGATGCTGCGTCGATAAGAAGTGCACCCCAAAGACGTGCATGGACCTGCCCGAAGGAACGACGTGCGGCGACTGCGGCCACATCAAGCGTTGCCAGCTCATCTTCGGACACGTGCCGGACGACACCTACTGCGACTGGTTCCCGCGACGGTTCTATCGCGTCGCCAGACCGACGCCCGCGACCGCCGAAGAACTCACCGATGCCGGGCTGCTCGGGAAGGCCGCCAGATGAAGCGCATCGACGAGGCAACGCGTCTTGAGATGCTAGCGGACGTCGCCCACGCCTCCCGCAAATTGTGGCTGGCCAAGCTGGCCATCACCGATGACGTTGACGGCGTGCGAGGGCTCGAGATCTTCGAGTTGCTTGACGACGCCGAAGCGGCGTTGCACGCCGCGATGGCCCGACTTCCCCTCGAAGTGCTCTCGCCGGAATGAACCTCGCTGCTCGCCGCCGTCGCGCATCATGGGGGCGCGCGTCGGCGGCGAGCCAACTTTCAGGATGACACCATGATCCCGAAGACGAAGACGATCCGAGCCGCCATCGAGGCGGAACTCAAAGATACCGATCTCCGCCCGCCGCAGGCCAGGGCGCTGCAGTACTTCCGGCGCGACGGTCGTGGCGGATGTCTCGGCTCCGGCTGGCGAGGGATCCGGGCCGTGCTGCGCGCCGCCGAGTCCGACGGGATCGATCAGTGGGAGATGATCGAGGCGCTGATCGAGCGGGCCGAGACGGCCAAGGCTGAAGGGCGATGACCGTCGGCACGTGGCGCTTCGGTTGCTGGACAGAGGACGGCTACCTCACCGAGCATGGACCGGAATGCGCCTACCACCGGCAGTGGGTCTGCGTCGCCGGCGATAACTCCATGGTGGGATGGATCGAACCCGCGGGGTGTCGCTTCCGCGCCTTCGCTTGGAACGACGAGATCGGAGACCACGTCGAGGTGACGACCATGGCGGGAACGCCGTGGACCTATCCGGCCGCTGCCCGGCGCGCCGTCGACGAGGTGTTGTCCGGGGTGCGGCTGGTCGGATTCTTCGAGCCAGAAGGCACGCCATGACCCGTCCCGTCGTCGTCGAGGGTCAGCTTTGCTCTCGCTGTGGAAAGTGGACGTCGCGTTTCTGGCGCGATGTCGACGAGGCCGCGACCCCGTGCGAAGGCGTCGAGGTTCCGCCGCCCCGCACCGGATGGGAGGCGATGGTCTACGGTCGTCCGGCGGACCAGTGCTGCCCCGAGACAGTTGTCGTCGCAATGGCCGAACAAGCCGCGCTCGACGAGCGGCGCGCCGTGTGGCTGGAAAGTGCGGCCAGGCTATCGGAGGAAATTGACGAGGCGCTACGCGGCGAGTGGTTGCCATGACCGACCCAGAACGAAACGCCTTCGAGGCCGGATGGAACGCCGCGCTGCGCTACTACTTCGGGCGACTCCCCGTGCCCATGCCGTCGCGCGGCGCCGCCGAGCTAGCAAGCGCTCGCGCATGGGAGGACTTCAGGACCGGACACTCCAAGGAACGGCCGTCGTCACGAAAGGCGTTGGCGCGTTGGCGCAAGGTGAACGGATGAACGCGCCAGATCTCGAGCCGCGCTGTCCTCACCGCTACCCGTCGGCACTGCTCGGCCCACGGTGTTGTCTCGCCGCATGTCACGACGGGCCGTGTCGATTCCATTGCTGCGGCGAGCACTGTCCAGGCTTCGAGACGCCGGCGAGCGAGCGGGCGCACCCGCAGTCGTGCGCAACTGGAAAAAACGCATAACCCGGTCGTTTCTTCTTGCAAGGCGCACAAAACGTGCCTATACTTAGGGCATGGAAACGAACCACAACATCAACCCCCAAAACCTCAGCAGCGAGGGCACCATGTCTTTCATCCCCAGCGTTGACTTTCGTCAGTGCACCACCGACACCGACGACGAGGGCGCCATCGCCATCGTCCCCGCAGCGCTTGGCAACGATGTTGTCCAGGGCTTCCTCACCCACATCGGCGCTTCCGTGGTAGGCGCCTGGACCACCATCTTCGGTGCGTATCAGTGGGCGGCCATCGAGTACGTCAAGTAGCCCTTCGGGGCTCCAACCAACCCCCTACGGTCCGGCCGAGGGGGTTGCGGCGGTAGAAGACCACGGAGGACACCATGGGAACCATCGTTCACGTCGATTTCAAGGCCGGCCAAGACCTCGACATCGCCGGCGTCGCGAAGCT
>DATLAX010000022.1:0-5278 GCA_035527215.1 Dehalococcoidia bacterium | reverse complement strand
AGTTGAAGAATAACCGCATTGTCCTCTGCATCTTCGGCGACGGCGCTGTGAACGAAGGTGAGTTCCACGAGGCGTTGAACCTGGCCGCTGTCTGGCGCTTGCCGGTTGTCTTCCTCTGCGAGAACAACCTCTACGGCATGGGCACCGACGTCCGCCGCGTCTCCGCCGAGGCAGAGGTCTACCGGCGGGCCTGCGGCTACAACATCCCGGCCGAGCAGGTCGACGGCATGGACGTACTCGCCGTCCGCGACCTGGTCAAGAAGGCAGTCCAGCACACGCGCGACGGCAAAGGGCCGTACTTCGTCGAAGCCGTGACCTATCGCTTCCGCGGTCACTCTATGGCCGACCCCGAATTCTACCGCACCAAGGAAGAGGTGGAGCATTGGCGCGCCCGCGACCCGATTCTCCTCTTCGAGCGCGGGCTTCGCGACTGGGGGCTCATCGACGACACCGGCATCAAGCGGCTCGACGACGAGATAGAAGGCGTCGTCAACGAGGCGGAGCGCTTCGCCGAAGAGAGCCCGGCGCCCGACGTGTCGACGCTCTACGACAACGTGTACAAGGAGTAGCGGCCATGCCTGAGACGAACATACGGGAAGCCCTACGCCTGACGCTCAGGGAAGCGCTGCAACAGGATGAACACGTGATCCTCATGGGCGAAGACATCGGGGCCTACGGCGGCTCCTACGGCGTCACGCGCGGCCTCCTGCAGGAGTTCGGCGACGAACGGGTCCGCGACACGCCGATTTCGGAGTCGGCCGTCGTCGGCTGCGGCATCGGCGCCGCCATGGGCGGCATGCGGCCCATCGTCGAGCTTATGACCATCAACTTCAGCTTCCTTGCCTTCGACCAGATCATCAACGTCGCCTCAATGGTGCACTACATGTCGGGCGGGCAGATCAACGTGCCGCTGGTCATCCGAATGGCCAGTGGCGGCGGCAGCCAGCTCGCCGCGACGCACTCCCACGACCTGGCGGGCTGGTACGCTCACGTGCCCGGCCTGAAGGTCGCGGTGCCCTCGACGCCTTACGACGCCCGCGGCCTCCTGAAGACCGCGCTGCGTGAGGAGAACACCGTTATCTTCGTCGAGCACACGGCGATCTACGGGCTTCGCGGCGAAGTGCCCGACGGCGACGACTACTCCGTCCCCTTCGGGCAGGCGCAGGTGATGCGAGAGGGCGGCGACGTCACCATCGTCGGCTACTCGGGCAGCGTCCACCAGGCGCTGCGGGCGGCTGAGATGCTCGCCGAGCAGGGAATGGAGGCGGAAGTCCTCAACCTGCGCACGCTGCGTCCCCTCGACGTCGACGCCGTCGTCAGCTCTGTGAAGAAGACCACCCGCGCCATCGTCGCCGAGGACGACTGGTGCTTCGGAGGATTCGCCGGCGAGATCGTCGCCCTCATCCAGGAGCGCGCATTCGACTACCTCGACGCCCCGGTCGCCCGCGTCTGCGGCGCCGACGTGCCGATGCCGTACGCAAAGGAATTGGAGACGGCGGCCCTGCCCAGCGAGCAACACATCGTCGACGCCGCGCTCGCCATGCGCTGAGAGGAGGAGGAAATGGCCTACGAGGTCGTGATGCCCCAGATGGGAGCGGACATGAAGGAGGGCACCCTCATTCGCTGGCTGAAGAACGAGGGTGACGAGGTCAAGCGCGGCGAGACGATCGCGGAGATAGAGACGGACAAGGCGAACATCGAGATCGAGGCGTTCGAGGGCGGCGTGTTCATCAAGACGCTGGCGCAGCCCGGCGACATCGTCGCCGTGGGACAGGTCATCGCCCTTGTCGGCGCTGCTGACGAGGACATTTCGAAGTATGAGGCTGTGCGGATACCGGAGCCGGCAATGGCGGGAGTCGCGCGGCCTGCGGCTGCCCCCCCTGCTGCCGCAACCGCGCCAGCGAGGGAAGCGGCCCGCCACGGCGACGGACGTGTCCGCGCTTCGCCGGTGGCCCGGCGCATGGCCGAAGAGAAGGGCATCGACCTGGCGAAGGTCCGCGGCACGGGGCCGGAGGGCCGCGTTACGCGCGAGGACGTTGAATCGTTCCTGCAGACGCAGGCGGTCCCGCCGGAGAAGCCTGAAGAGGCGCCGGAGGCCCCGCGAGAGGCCGCGCCCGTAGCGATGAGCCGGATGCGCCAGGCGATTGCCCGCCGCATGACCCAGAGTAAGCGCGAGGCGCCCCACTACTACGTCACCGTCGATGTCGAGATGACGGAGGCGCAGCGGCTGCGCTCACAGCTCAATGCCACGCTCGGCGAAGGAACGCACATCTCCGTGAACGACCTGCTGGTGAAGGCCTCGGCGAAGGCGCTCCAGCGCTACCCGATGTTCAACGCCTGGTTCGTCGACGGCGAGGTGCGACAGCAGGAGGCGCAGAACGTCTGCATCGCCATCGCTCTCGCTGAGGGTCTGATCGCGCCGGCGGTCCTCGATTGCGGCCGCAAGAGCATTCTCGAGATCGCGCAGGCGAGCCGCAGTCTGGCGGACCGCGCGCGGTCGGGGTCGCTGAAGCCGGAAGAGTACTCCGGCGGCACCTTCACGGTCAGCAACCTCGGCATGTTCGGAATCGAGGAACTGATCGCGATCATCCAGCCGCCGCAGACGGCGATCCTCGGCGTGGGACGGGTGAAAAGCCAGCCCGTGGCGCGGGACGGCGCCGTCGAAGTGGCGGAGGTCATGACGCTGGCGCTCTCCGGCGACCACCGCGTGACCGACGGCGCGCAGGGGGCGCAGTTCCTCGGCGAGATCAAGCGTTTGCTGGAGGCGCCGGTTGGCCTGCTCGTTTAGCGACGGCTGGCGACGGCCCGGCCGGTCTTCCGCACGCAGTCGAGGAAGTCGAACAGCTCGCGCAGCAGCCCGTCCGTGTCCTCGATCGCCGTCATGTGGCCGATCCCCTTCATGACGATGTGGCGGCAGTCCGGGATCTCCTTCGCCATCAGATCGCTCGACTCGATGAACATGGAGTCCAGCTCGCCGAGCAGGACAAGCGTCGGGCACTTGATCTTCCGCAGCAGGTCGACGTGCGGGTCAGGGTCAGTGTAGAAGCTGCGCAGGAACTTGGCGATCGTCTTGAGGTCGCCCCGACGCAGGATGCGCTCCCACACGCCGTACATGCGCTCGGCGTCCGGGTTCTGCGCCATGCCGGCCAGGAACACGCCCGGTTCCACCTTCGCTCCGGCCGCTATCTGGTCGTACGTTGCGGACTCGAAGCCCGCCGCCCAAAGCTCCAGGCCCTGCTCGCTCTGCTCTTCCGTCGTCCCGGGAAACGTCAGTCGTGTCTGCGAGCCCGTGTCCGTCAGCATCAGGCTGATGAGCCGCGAGGAGCGGGTCATCGCGTAGCGGACGCCGACCATGCCGCCGGTGGCGTGCGTCAGCAGATGGAACCGTTCCAGTCCGAGATGGTCGGCCAGCGCGCCGATGTCGTCCGCCATCGTCTCGACGTCGAAGCCCGCGGGCTCGCCCTCGACGAATGTCTCGCCGTGAGCGCGCATGTCCATGGAGATGACGCGATAGCGCTCGGCGAGCTTCGGCGTCACGCCCGATTCGCTCCAGTAGCCGGCGTTCTCTCCGACGCCGTGGTTCGTGACGATGGGCTCGCCGGAGCCGGTGTCCTCGTAGTAGAGGTGTGCGTTGCCCCGTTTGAGATATGGCATCTTGCTCGCCTCGCAATCGCTCGATATCCTGCAGTCTTGCGCCGAGAGTATAGGGCGCGCGCGCAACGGTCAACGTTGGACGCGCCGTGGTTGACATCATGGGCGAACTCAACCCACAATGGCATTGGCCGGTCTCTATCCTGTACGTGAGCGTTAGGGAAGAGCGACCGTCAGTCGCGAAGGAGAAATGCGGTGAAGATCCGCGCCAACGGCATCGCGATGAACTGCAAGCTGACCGGGCAGGGTGACTGCCTGGTCCTCGTTCACGGCGCCGGCGACAACCTCCGGATGTGGTACGGGCAGGTACCTGTCTTCTCCCAGCACTACCGCGTCCTCACGTACGACGTGCGCGGCTTCGGGGAGACGGAGTGCCCGGAGTCGCAAGTGGACATGTCGCTGCTGGCCGCGGACCTGCGCGGGCTTCTGCGCGCCCTCGGCATCGACAGCGCCTTCGCCCTCGGCTACTCGATGGGCGGACGGATCGCGCTGCAACTGGCGCTGGAGCAACCGCAGATGGTGAAAGCGCTCGTTCTGGCGAACAGCGGCGTCGGGCTCGGGCCGCGTCCGCCCGGCGCTGAGGAAAGGCGTCAGAGCCTGATCGCCGCACTGGAACGCGGCGACCTGGAAGCCGTGTCTGAACAGATGACGGCGGCCTCCTTCTCGCCCGGCCTGAAGGAGCGCGATCCGGCGCTGTTCGCACGCTACAAGGAGGTCAAGCTCGCCAACGACGCGCAATCGTTCGCGCGCGTCTGGGGAGCGATGGTGCAGGCGCAGCCGCCGGACCTCAGCCGCCTGTCCTGCCCCGTCCTGCTCATCGCCGGCGAGCACGATGCCTTCATGCCGCTGGAATCAGCGCGATTGACGCATGCCGCGATTGCCGGTGGCCGTCTGGAGGTCCTGCCGACGGGTCACGCGGCGGCCCTCGAGGCGCCTGACGAGTTCAACCGCATCGTGCTCGACTTCCTGGCCGGTGTGCCGGGGCAAGAAGCGTGAGCGGTTTCAGGGAACGTGACGCGGGCGCGAGATTATCTTGTGTCACTCTAGTTAGGAGCATTACAGCGGATGGCATGGGATCCTGGATTTGAGGCGGCTTTCACGCCGCGTTCTATCGCCCTTCTCGGCGCTTCGACCAGAGAGCGCGGCGGCGGCAACCAGTTCATCTGGTCGATCAAATCGATGGGGTACGAGGGAACGATCTATCCGATCAACCCGACGGCGGAGGAGATCCTCGGCCTGAAGTGCTACCCTTCGCTGGCAGCCCTGCCGGAGGTGCCCGACCTGGTCATCATCGCCGTGGGCGTGGGCAGAGCGGAGCAGGCGCTGGAGGAGTGCATCGCCAAGGGCGCGCGCAACATACACATGTTCACGGCAGGTTTCGCGGAAACGGGCGAAGAAGAGGGCGAGGCGCTCGCCGAAAAGCTGCGCGAGATAGCGGCCAGGGGCAAGCTGAACATCGTTGGGCCCAACTGCATGGGCATCTACTCGCCGCGGGGCAGGATATCGCCGTGGGGCCCGCTGCCGACCGAAGTCGGCCCCATCGCCATGATCACGCAGAGCGGCGCCCTCGGCAGCGAGTTCGTGCGCATGGTCCCCGATTACGGCCTGCGCATGAGCAAGGTCATAT
>DATLAX010000021.1:0-12659 GCA_035527215.1 Dehalococcoidia bacterium | reverse complement strand
CTCGTCCCAGGCGGCCGCGGCGACCCCCAGGAGGGGTTCCGGCACCAGCGCCGCGTCGATGCGCTCCAGCGCCTGCCGGTGCTTCTCGATGACGGCGAGCATGGGGACGCGGTTCTCTTCGTACTCGGCGAATGGCCCCATCCGGGCGGCGAGACGCGCGGAGGCGGCGTAGGCGCTGCCGGTCATGAGGGCGGTGACGGCGCCGGCGTAGCTGCGCCCGGCGTCGGAGTCGTAGGGGAGGCCGCGCGACATGAGGAGCGCGCCGAGGTTGGCGTAGCCCAATCCCAACGCGCGGAACTTGTTCGCGTTCTCGCCGATTAGCCCCGTCGGGTAGCCGGCATTGCCGACGATGATCTCCTGGGCTGTGATCATGACCGTGACCGCGTGCCGGAACGACTCCACGTCGAACTGTCCGTCGTCGTCGAGGAACTTCATAAGGTTGAGCGACGCGAGGTTGCAGGCGGAGTTGTCGAGGTGCATATACTCGGAGCAGGGGTTGGACGCAGTGATGCGACCGCTCTCTGGACAGGTGTGCCAATCGTTGATCGTCGTGTCGAATTGCATGCCGGGGTCGCCGCATCGCCAGGCCGCCTCGGCGATGTTACGCAGGAGGTCGCGCGCCGGCAGTGTTGCGATGGTCTGGTCGGTCGTGACGGCCTTGAGCGCCCACTTGCCCTCGTCCAGCGCCGTGCGCATGAAGTCGTCGGTAACCCGCACGGAGTTGTTGGCGTTCTGGAATTGGATCGACGTCCACGCCTCGCCGTCGAGCGACAGGTCGTAGCCCGCCTCGCCGAGAGCGTATGCTTTCCGCTCCTCCTTCGACTTGCACTCGATGAACTCGACGATGTCCGGGTGGTCGGCGTTGAGGATGACCATCTTCGCGGCCCGGCGCGTCTTGCCGCCCGACTTGATTGAGCCGGCGATGGCGTCGGCGCCGCGCATGAAGGAGACCGGCCCGGAGGCAAGTCCGCCCGTGGACAGCGCCTCCCGCGACGAACGCAGCCGCGACAAGTTGACGCCGGAGCCGGAGCCGCCCTTGAAGATCATGCCCTCGGTGCGACACCAGTCGAGGATCGAGTCCATCGTGTCCTCGACGGAGAGGATGAAGCAGGCGGAGCACTGCGGCTTCTCCTCGACGCCGACATTGAACCAGACGGGGCTGTTGAAGGTGGCCTTCTGGTGCAGGATGATGTGGACGAGCTCCGCCTCGAATGCCTGAGCCTCGTCCTCGTCGGCGAAGTAGCCATCGTTGCGCCCCCACGCCGTTATCGTGCTGACGACGCGGTCGATGAGCTCGCGGACGCTGCGCTCGCGCTTGATCTCGCCGCGCTCATGGTGAACGACGGCGCCCGCGACGAGCGGGCCGCGGAAGTACTTGGAGGCGACGACGTTCGTCGCCCGCTGCGACCATTCCTTCGGAACCTCGACGTCCTGCTGCTCGAAGACGGTCTTGCCGTCCTCTGCGGCGATGCTGGCCGTGCGCGTCTCCCACTCCGCCTCGTCGTGGGGGTGGCTGCCGGGCTTGGTGAAGCGGCGTCGGATTGACAGGCGCGCCTGCGAAGATGATGTCGATGGCATCCGAGCTACAGTTGTCATGATCCCCTCTTCTGTTTCCCCGAATCGACGTGCGAATGCCCCTATGGGACGGGCGCCGCCCCGGGAGAGTGGACGGCGTACTCAGGCTGATAATCTAGCGAGAAGCGGGGAATCCGCGGGCCTCCTGCCCTGCGACGTAGCGGAGGCGGTAGATGGATTGACGCTCCCCATCGGGTCCGTGGAGTCGAAACCGCAGGTACTTGGCGGCAAGCTCCAGCATGCGGCCGTCCCCCAGCTCCATGATGAGCGGGCCGGTCTCTTTGTCGAGCAGGCTGCTGTCGACGACGGGACGGAACGTGATCTCCTGGCGCTCCTTGTTGATCTCGAAGGCGCCTGTCGCGAGCACTTCGCCGCCGCCGTTCAACACCCGAGCGTAGTCTGCTTCCATCTCCGTGAGCGTGGGCTCCAATGCGTAGTTATCTAGGGCCGCCCCGTCGAGCTGACGGTGAAGCGCTTCCTTTCGTATCACCGGTGGCCGCCGCGACGGCCCGCCTCTGCCTGTAACGGGTCTTCATAGCCCCCTTGCCGTGTCGAAGGGCTCGCCAGGCGGGCACCCTGGCCAGCCCCTGCAACTCCTCTGCTGGTATCAGCGGTGGCTGAGCAATGCCTTCCGCTGTGGTCATCGCCGTCGACTCCAGCGAATCCAGCTCTTCCTTCAAGTCGTCGAGGTCCGCGAATTGACGGTAGACGCTTGCGAACCGAATGTACGCTATCTGGTCCAGTTGCCGCAGGTGCCCCATAACCATCTCGCCGATGTCGCGGCTCGATACTTCCGCCAGCCCCTGCTCGTTCAGCGCCACCTCTATCTCGTCGGTCACCGCCTCCAGCGTACCGGCGGCGAGCGGACGCTTCTCACAGGCCTTGCGAATGCCCAGGAGCACCTTCTCGCGCGTGTACTCCTCGCGCCGGCCGTCCTTCTTGACCACGAGCAAGCCGGCGATCTGAGGGCGCTCGTAGGTGGTGAAACGCTCGCTGCAGGAGACGCACTCGCGACGGCGCCGGATGCCGTCGTCGGCCTCCCGCGAGTCGATCACGCGCGTGTCTTGAGACGTGCAGTACGGGCATCGCATGGGGGGATTCTGGCACAACATATAGAGGTTGTCAAGGGGTAAACCCAAGATATTGTGGTCAAGTTGCGCGTAGCGTTCTGTAAAGGAGACGCGATTCTGGAGGTCGGACAGGCGGGTTCGCGGACCGCTGGACATAAGGTCGGGAAGGCCCGGGGAGCTATGTGGAGGCGCATGGCCGTGCGCCCCTACACGGGAGATCGGGTCGGGGAAAGACCTGCCTGTTTGCCGGCGGGCAGGCGGCCCGGGGTGTGTGACGACTGTCTGGGGAAAATGGGTCGCGGTCGGCGCATCTCCCTATCACCGACCGCGACCAGCGTCCGCATCCGGGCGGACTACCTTCAAATCCCGGGTCCTCCCGGGGCTCTGGTTGCTCGGCTAGACAGAAACCCCTCCTTTCATAAGATTTTGCCCTCTAGCGCTCACCGTAGAGAGACGGTGCGACGCAGGAAGGTCGGCAGGTCCGTATCGCCCACGTTCTGGAGCGTCTGGACGCGTAACGGCCGCAGCCGTTCGCCTCGCCCTACAATGTGCTCCAGGTCCTGCTCGATGCGCGTTTCGGCTGGCTGGAAGCCGGTGGCGATGACGGTGACCTTGATCTCGTCGCCCAGGTCGGGATCGGTTGCCGTGCCGAAGATGATCTCGGCGTCCGGGTCCACTATCTCCGCGATGACCTGGGCGGCGGCGTTCATTTCGTGTAGCCCGATACTGCGCGAGCCGGTGATGTTGAACAGGACGCCCTTCGCGCCCTCGATGCTTGTGTCGAGGAGGGGGCTGGTGATGGCGGCCCGCGCGGCCTCGACGGCGCGGTTCTCGCCGCTGGCGCGCCCGATGGCGAACAGCGCCTGGCCGGCCTCGCCCATGATCTTGCGCACGTCGGCGAAGTCGAGGTTGATGTCGCCGGGCACGGTGATGATCTCCGATATGCCCTGGATGGACTGTCGCAGTACTTCGTCGCCGACACGGAAGGCTTCGGGGACGGACACGTCGGGAGTGCAAACGGCAAGGAGGCGGTCGTTTGGAATGACGATGAGCGTGTCCACTTTGTCCCGCAGGTGCGCTATGCCGTCGTCGGCCTGGACGCGGCGTTTGGCGCCCTCGAAGGAGAAGGGCATGGTGACGACGCCGATGGTGAGGGCGCCGGCCTCGCGCGCCACTTCGCCGACGATGGCCGAGGCGCCGGTGCCGGTGCCGCCGCCCATGCCGGCGGTGATAAAGACCATCTCCGCGCCTTTCACGGCGTCGAAGAGTTCCTCGCGGCTCTCTTCTGCGGCACGGAGCCCCTTATTGGGATCGCCGCCGACGCCGAGGCCCTTGGTCAGCCGGTCGCCGATGCGGATCTTGACGTGGGCGTCCGTGTGGGCGAGCGCCTGCGCGTCCGTGTTCACCGCGACGAGCTGGACACCCGGGATCTGCTCGACCATCATCCGGTTGAGCGCGTTTCCGCCGCCGCCACCGACACCCATTACCTTTATCGGGGGTAGCTTGTCCAAGTCCTCTCTTGTTGTCACTGTCGCCTCCTTTCGCTAGTATCTCCGAGAATCCGGTATGCCTGCCGGTGGGCGGGCCTATTCGGGCATAAGTACGCGCATCCACTGACCCACGCGGCGCAGCCAGCCGCCGACCGCGAAGCTCGGTCCGGCGCGATGGCCGGCGTAGAGAACCGTGTTCTCCTTGAGGGCCCATTGCAGCAGGCCGACGCTCGTAGCGTAGGCGGGGTCGGCCAGCGTCTCTGAAAGCCCCTGGAGATGGCGGGGAACGCCGACGCGCACGGGCAGGCCGGTCACCTGCTCGGCAAGCATGTCCAGACCGCGCAGATTCGCCGTGCCGCCGGCCAGGACCAGCCCCGCCGAGAGGATGTCGTCGTGCGCGCTGCGCTTCACCTCGGTCATCACCATCTCCAGGATCTCCTCGCAGCGCGCCTGCAGGATCTCGCACAGACGCCGCCTGGGGACGGTCTTCTGCCGCTCCGAGCCGAAGCAGTCGAGGTCGACCGTCTCGCCGGCATCCACCATGCTCGGTATGGCGTGCCCGTAGGCTGCCTTCGCCTCGTCGGCGACGGTGTAGGGGCAGCGCAGCCCGGCCACCAGGTCGCGTGTGAGGTGAGTGCCGCCGACCGGCAGCACCGACGTGTGATAGATGCTGCCGTCGAGGTAGACGGCGATTCCTGTCGTGCCGCCGCCGATATCGGCGACGATGACACCTTGCTTGCGCTCCTCTTCTTCGAGCACGGCTTCGCCGCTGGCGAGCGGCTCCAGTATCAGGCTCTCCACCTCGACGCCGGCGCTCTCGACGCACTTCATCAGGTTCTGCATGGCGCTCGTGGAGGCGGTGACGATATGCGTCTCCACGTCCAGGCGCTGGCCGTGCATGCCCAGTGGATCGCTGACGCTGTCCTGGCCGTCGACGACGTAGTAGCGCGGGACGGCGTGAAGCACCTCGCGGTTCGACGGTATGTTGATCACGCGCGCCCCTTCGAGCACGCGCTCGACGTCGTCGCTGCCGATGGGATGGCTGCGGTCGGCGATGGCCGCGATGCCCCGGTTGTTCAGCGATTGGATGTGCGAGCCGGTGATGCCGACGTGGGCGGAGAGGATTCGGGTGCCGGCGGAGCGCTCAGCCTTGTCGACCGAGTCGCCTATGGATCGCGTCGCCTCGGCGATGTTGTCCACCATGCCGCGGCTGAAGCCCCCGGCGGGGCAGACGCCGACACCGAGGATGCGTATCGCCTGGTCGTCGGTGATCTCGGCGACGGCGGTGCAGACCTTGGTTGTGCCGACGTCAATTGAGGCGAAGGTATCGGCTCTCACCTTGCGTTCCTCCTTCCCTGAGGGTGCCTCTATCTCTTGCTGCGATGCGTTTCTCGCTCGTCGTTCGCTGCATTACTGGAATGAGACGTTCCCTCCGAAGCGCAGATCGACGCTGTTGACGGCGAAGGACTGCGCCTCTCCTTTTTTCAGCAACACGTACAGTACGCTCAACTTGTAATCGAGATCGCGGCTATCGCCGAAGGTGGCGCGCAGCCCGCCTTCAAACGCCGCGGTCAGTCCCGAGTGCTCGCTGTATTCCAGCTCGACGACGTCTCGCTTCAATGCCGTCGGCGCGGAATCCAGGAGTTGCCGCGACAGCGCGACGGCGTCGGCGTCGACGCGGTCGCCGGCGGCGAGGCGCCGCTCGCTGTCGCGCTCGAATATCGTCGGTGCGCCCTCATCGGGGCGCGCATCGTCCAGGACGACGCCTTCATCGTCGATCACGTACGGCTGCTCCTTGACCTGCCAGTAGCCCCATGGGCGCCGCTCTTGCACGCGGACCAGCATGCGGCCCGGCCAGCGCCTCTCTATCGAGACGTCCTTCACCATGGGCAGCGCCAGGAGGCGGCTCTTCGCCGCAGCGGTATCTGCCTGGATGATGTTCTGCCCCCTGAGCCCGGAGACGTCGGCGACGACAGACGGGTCTATGCTCTCCGCGCCGGCAACCGATACTTGTCTCACCTGGAGCAACGGCGACTCGTAGATGAACCAGGCAACAACCGCTGCGCTCGCCAGCAGTACGACGGCCGTGAGGACTCGCAGCGCCCGGCCGAGCCGCTTTCGGAGCGGCCGCGAACTCTCCCGCCTGTTTTGCCGGTGACTACGCCTGCGCAAAACGCTCCCTCTCCTCGAACCGTTCGAGCCCCAGCTCGACCAGGCGACTTATCAGCTCCGAATACGACACGCCGGCGATGTTCCAGAGCTGGGGATACATGCTGCCCGGAGTGAAACCGGGGATGGTGTTGAGCTCATCGACGAAGACCTCGCCGCGCGGCGTAAGGAAGAAGTCCACGCGCGACATGCCGCAGCAATCGATGACGCGGTAGGCGTCCATGGCCATCGCTCGTATGCGGCCCGCGAGCTTGTCGGGCAGGTCCGCGGGGATGCTGAGCGTGGTTGCGGAGTCCAGGTACTTAGCTTCGTAATCATAGAACTCGCGCTGGCACCTGATCTCGCCCAGCGGCGACGCCTGAAGCTCGTCGTTGCCGAGGACGGCGCACTCGATCTCGCGGCAGTCGACACCCTTCTCGACGACAAGCTTGCGGTCGATGCGGAACGCTTCGATGACGCCACTGACCAGCTCTTCCCGGGAATGCGCCTTTGTTATGCCCACGCTGCTGCCGCCGTTGGCCGGCTTGATGAAGCAGGGGTAAGGGAGCGCATCCTCGATTCTCGACGTGAGGCCTTTTGTGTCGCTCTCCCATTGGGAGCGGGTGACGACCAGCCAGTCGACGACGGGCAGGCCGGCGTCGTGCAGGAGCGCCTTCATCAGCGCCTTGTCCAGCCCGACCGCGCTCGCCGCGACGCCCGCTCCGGCATAGGGCACGCGCGCCAGCTCGAGGAGGCCCTGGAGCGTACCGTCCTCGCCGCCCGGACCGTGGATGAGCGGGAAGGCGACTTCGATCTCCGACAAGACGGATAGCGCCTGTGGCCGCCCCAGCAGCCCTTCGGCGCCTTTTAGAACGAGGGTCTTGCGGAACGGAGCCGCGGGAACGTCCATCTGCGCCTGCGTCTCTTCGGGGGTCAGCCAGGCGCCGCTGCGGGTCACGCCGATGGGCACGACTTCGAAGCGGCTCCTGTCGACGGCCGCTATGACGTGCTGCGCCGACACCACCGACACCTCGTGCTCGCCGGAGCGTCCACCGAAGATGACGCCCAGTCGCATCTTGCGGCTACCTTGCGCGGTCATTGCAGGTCCTCTCCCACGAAAGCCACTTCGGGCACGAGCTTGACTGCGAATTCGGCCTCTACCCTCTCGTGCACGAGATCGATGAGCGCCATCACGTCTTTCGCCGTCGCGTGGCCGGTGTTAAGGATGAAGTTCGGGTGCTTGGCGGATATCTCCGCGTCGCCGTGTCGATGGCCCCTCAGGCCGACCTGGTCGATGAGCCACCAGGCGGGGTACTCGCGCGTGTTCTTGAAGATGGAGCCGGCGCTGCGACCGCGCGGTTGCGAGGCCTGCCGGCTGCGGTCCAGCTCTACGAGCCTTTGGGCCAGTTCGTCCGGGTCCGCCGGCTTGAGCAGCAGGTCAGCCGAAAGGATGACGTGTCCGTCGAACAGCCTGCGCGTGAAAGCGCTCTCCCTGTACCCCAGGCCCAGCTCATCCACGGCCATCTCGTACTGGAGGCCGTCTTTGCTCACCATCTGGACGCTCTTGAGCACCGCAGCCATGCTGCCGTCGTAGGCGCCGGCGTTGTAGACGACGGCGCCGCCGATGGTGCCGGGAATGCCGCCGGCCCATTCGAGCCCGCTGAGGCCCTTGCGGGACAGGTAGCGGGCCAGCGCGGCGATGCTGGCGCCGGACTCGGCGCGAAAGATGGCAGTGCCGTTGGAGGGGTCTACAGGCCCATCGAGGCCGCGGGCCCGGTTCTCGATGGTCACGCCGCGTATCCCTTTGTCGCTGACGAGGATGTTGCTGCCCGCGCCCAGTATGAAGAAGGATTCCTGGAAGCGATGGCAGAGAGCAACCAGGTGCCGCAAATCGTCGGCGGTCTGCGCGATGACGAAGACGTCGGCCGGACCGCCGATGCCGAACGTCGTGTGTCGGGAGAGTGGCACGTCGAGGCGTACTTCGCCGGCCCGTCGCAGGTCTTCAAGCAGCTCTTTGTTAACCGCCCCCATGCTCTCCCCCCATTTCCGGACCGGCGCGATTGCGCAGTCCTTCCACGACCATCGGGCCCACTTCGTTCACGTCGCCGGCGCCCAGAGTGAAGAACACGTCGCCCGGCTTCAGGATGTCGAGCGCTGCGACGGCCGCCTCCGCGAAGGTCGCGACAAAGCGCGCCTCCGGTCGTGTGACCTCCCGCGCCAGTTCTTCAGCGCTCATCCCGGCGGCTATCGGCTCACGGGCGGCGAACGTGTCGGCGATCAGCAGCACGTCGAGGCCTTCGAAGCAGGTGCGAAATTCTTCCAGCAGGTAGAGCGTGCGGCTGTAGGTGTGCGGCTGGAACAGCCCAACGAGCCGGCGCCCCGCGAAGCGCTCGCGGGCGGCGGCTATCGTGGCTCTCAGTTCCGTCGGGTGATGCGCGTAGTCGTCCATCACTGTCACGCCGGCGGCCTCACCGACGTACTCGAAGCGCCGGCCCGCGCCGCGGAACTCCGCCAGCGCCTTCTGTATGACTGCCAGCGGCACTCCGGCGTGATGTCCAACGGCAATCGCGGCGAGGGCATTGGCCACGTTATGACGCCCCGGCAAGGCGATGCGGAACTCACCATAGGGCCGTCCATGCAGCCCAACGAGGAACTCCTGGCCGCCGGCCGACGGCTTGCCGAGGTGGCTCACGACCCAATCGACCGGAGCGGCGAGCCCGTAGAGCTCGACGTTGTTCGCCGCCATGGGAATCGGCTCGCTTTTGCCTCGGCCCAGGAGGTCCGCGACCGTCGGGTCGTCGGCGCAGGCGATGATCAGGCCGTCGGGCGGTACTTGCTTGAGAAACTGGACGAATGCTCCGATGAGCTCCTCGAAGGAGCCGTAGATATCGAGGTGATCGGGCTCGATGTTGGTGACGACGGCGATGTCCGGCGCGTAGCTGAGGAAGGCGGCGTCGAATTCGTCCGCCTCGACGACGACGTGCTCGCCCTCACCGGCCGCGGCATTGGTGCCGAGGTTGACGACGTCGCCGCCGACGAGGAACGTTGGCGAGAGGCCGGCTTCGACAAGCATGAACGAAACGAGGGCGGTAGTCGTCGTCTTGCCGTGCGTGCCGGCAATGGCGATGGAGCGGTGTCCCTCCATCAGACGCGCTACCATGTCGGCGCGCTTGATAATCGGGATGCCGCGCCGCCGGGCTTCGAGTATCTCCGGGTTGTCCTTCGTCGCGGCGGAGGTGATGACGACCAGGCCGGCGTCGTCGACGTTGGCGGCGTCGTGGCCCTCGTGCACTGTCGCGCCCTGGGCGACAAGTCGGTCTGTGAAGGATGAGAGACGCAGGTCAGAGCCGCTCACGGTGTGCCCCCAGGTCATGAGGATGTGGGCGATCGCCGACATGTGGACGCCGCCTATACCGACGAGATGGACCTGCTGCGGTACCGTCGTCGTTGCGCGCTTTTCTTCCTGCGTCATCGTCGTCATTCGCTACGCCGCTATCTCTATCAGCATGGCCGCGATGCAATCGGCGGCATCGGGCCGCGCCAGAGAGCGCATGGCCCGGGACATCGCCTCGAGTCGCGCTTCATCCTGCAGCAGCTGTCTGACAAGGGCGACCGCCTCGCCGAGCCGCTCATTCGGAAGAACTGCCGCCGCGCCGCGATCGGCGAGATAGCGGGCGTTCGTCTCCTGATCGGAGAACGGGCCGGGAACGAGCACAGCGGGAAGGCCGGCCAGCGGCAACTCTCCTAGCGTGCTGGCGCCGGAGCGCGTTAGCGCGAGGTCGGCGGCGGCCATGGCCCAGGGCATCTCCGGCAGGTAGGGATGCAGATGGTATCTGCGGTGAAGGGCGTCCGGGAGGGCATCGCCGCGCCGCCTCAAGCCGTCGAAGTCGGCCGCGCCGGAGAGATGAATAAGTTGACATAAGTCCAGAAGCGTCGACAGGTTGTCGGCGACGACCTGGTTGATGGCGTGGGCGCCCTGGCTGCCGCCGCTCACAAGCAGCGTCTTGACGGCGGGATCGAGGTCGAAGCGGCGCTGCCCCTCCTCCTTCGCTGCCTGGAGGAAATCGGGTCGCGTGGGGTAGCCGGAGACGGCTGTTTTGCCTCGTGGCAGGTAGGAGAGCGATTCCTCCGTTGTCGCCGCGACGCGGGTCGCCAGGCGTGCCATCGTGCGGACGGCCCAGCCGGGACGGACGTCCGGCAAGTAGACCAGCAGCGGGCGCTTAAGGCTCCGCGCGGCGAGAGCGACGGGGGCGCTGGCGTAGCCGCCGGTCGCGAAGACGGCCTGGGGATCGAATCGTCGCAGGTGGCCGCGCGCCTGCACGGCGCCGAGCGCGAGATCGACGAGCCCTTTGGCGAAGCGCAGGGGAGAACGGACACGCAGGGCGCTTGCCCTGATGGCGTGGAAGTCGATGCCCTCCCCGGCGAGGATCTGCTCGTCGATGCGGCCGCGAATGCCCAGGTACAGGAGCGCCAGAGGCTCGTCGTGCTGGGCGAGTCGCTGCCGCAGCGCTGTGGCGATGGCCAGGCAGGGGTAGACGTGTCCCGCCGTACCGCCGCCGGAAAGTGCGAGTCTCATGCGCTTTCCTCCTTCAGGCGGCGTTTCGCACGTTTGGAGGCGGCCCGGATCTCGCGGACGGCGACGGGGTTCTTCGAATATCGCGAGACGCTGAGCAGTATGCCTATGCCCGCCATCGTCGCCGCCAGCGCGGAGCCGCCGTAGCTCAGGAAGGGCAGCGGGATGCCCGTCAGCGGCATCGTTCGCGTGATGCCGCCGATGTTGATGATGGCTTGGTAGGCGATCCAGCTAGTGACGCCGAGGGCGAGCAACGAGCCGAAGTTGTCGGGGGCGCTGAGCATGACGCGGATGCCCCGGTAGACGAGCAGCGCGAAGAGCAGGATGATGGCCATGGCGCCGATGAACCCCATTTCCTCGCCGATGATGGCGAACACGCCGTCGGTGTGGGCGCCCGGCACGTAGAAGAACTTCTGCCTGCTGGCGCCGACGCCCAGGCCGGTCAAGCCGCCGCTGCCCAGGGCGATCAAGAGTTGCAGGATGTGGAATCCCTTTCCGGCAGGATCGGATTCGGGCGAGACGAAGGCGAAGACGCGGTCCGTCCGGTAGCCGCCGGTCAGCACGAGGAAGGCCGCCGTGACGCCGCCGATGGAGATGAGTGCCAGCAGGTGGCTGAGGGCGCCGCCGGCGACGAAGAACAGCGTGATCGTCGTCAGAACGATGATGATAGTGGTGCCCATGTCGGGCTCCAGCATGACGAGGCCGGCGACGAGGCCGACCATGACGACGAACGGCGCCAGGCCGGCGGCAAAGCTGCGCAGGTTGCGGCTCTTGCTGGAGAGCCAGGCGGAGACGTAGATGACAAGCGCTAGCTTCGCGAATTCGCTTGGTTGGAAGGGTGGAAGGGGACCGAGCGCTATCCAGCGACTGGCGCCGTTCCGGTTGACGCCCACGTCCGGCGCCAGCACGGCGGCCAGACCGGCGAGGGCGGCGAGCATGAGCAGTGGGCTAATGGTCCGCAGCCGGTGGTAGTCGGTCCGCATGAGGAAGGCGAGCAGTCCGGCGCCGACGACGGCCCACATGGCCTGTCGTGCGACGAAGTAATAGGGACTGCCGAATTCAAGCTGGCCGAGAGCGAAGCTGGAGCTGTAGACGGCGATCAGCCCGATGATCACGAGCATCGTGACCAGCGTCAGGATCACTGCGTCGGGCGGTCCCGGTCTGACTCGAGTGGTCTCGGACGTAGCTATGGCCGGCTCCTTCCTTCTACGGACGTCATGTCGAGAACGAGGCGGCGGAAGTGCTCTCCGCGCTCCTCGAAGTTGTCATAAGCATCGAAGCTGGTGCAGGCCGGGGACAGCAGTACCACATCGCCGGGTCGCGCGGTCGCCCGGGCGACCGGTAAGGCGTCGTCGAGGGTATCGACGACGTGCAGGCTCGGACGTTTGTCTTGCGAGACGGCGTCGCAGGTCGCCCGGGCGACCGCAGCCAGCGTCTCCCTTGCCTCGCCGAAGAACACCAGCGCCCGGCACCGGCCGCACACTTCGCGAAACATCTCGTCCAGCGGCAGATGCTTCTCGCGTCCTCCCAGCAGCAGGACGACCGGCTCCGTGAACGAGCGCACTCCAGCGAGCGTCCTCTCCGGCGTCGTTGCGATGCTGTCGCTGTAATAAGTGACGCCGTCGACGCTCGCCACGAACTCCAGTCGGTGCGGCACCGCCTTGAATGAACGGACCGCCGTCGCCATCGCATCGACGCCGATGCCGCAGGCCGAGGCGATGGCCGTGGCCGCGAGCACGTTGGCGACGTTGTGGCGACCCCTCAACGGTATCTCGTTGACCGGCATGACCGGCGTGTCCTTCG
>DATLAX010000020.1:0-7845 GCA_035527215.1 Dehalococcoidia bacterium | reverse complement strand
ACGCCGACCTACACGTGGACGCCGACGCCTGTCCCGCCGACGCCGACGCATACGTGGACGCCGACGCCTGTCCCGCCGACGCCGACGCATACGTGGACGCCGACGCCTGTCCCGCCGACGCCGACCTATACTTGGACGCCGACGCCGACGAACACGCCCGTCCCGCCCACGCCCACCTATACGTGGACACCCACGAGAACGTTTACGCCGGTAGGCACGGGCACGTTCACACCCACACCGCAGGTTCCGCCGACAGCGACACGCACACCGGTACCATCAACGCCTCTTCCGGGAGTAGGTGGCACCATCCTGCTCCCACCGAGCGCCCTCGACGCCCAGGCCGGCCATAGCTCCGCAGTCTCCGGCAACACCGTGGCAATGTGGATCGTCCTGGCCGGCGCGCTCGCGGCAGTGCTCGCGGCAAGCGGCTGGTACGCCGGATCGCGCCGTCGTAGCTAGTAGCACCCCGTCTGCCATCAGCACCTCACCCCCGACGTAGTAGACTCCAATAGGCGCCCTCGCCTAGAATGCTGGGAGCCAACACACGCTGCCGAGGAGGGTTTCCGATGCCCCTGGACGAATTCACCCCCACGAAGGCCGATCGTTTCACATTCGGCCTCTGGACCGTCGGCAATCGCGGCCGCGACCCCTTCGGCTCCGAGGTCCGCGACACCATCCCGCCGCCGCGGATTCTCCAGAAGCTCAGTGAGCTCGGCGCTTTCGGCGTCTCACTGCACGACGACGACCTCGTGCCCATCGACGCGACGGCTGCCGAGCGCGACCGCGTCGTGCGCGAGTTCCGCCGCGCCCTCTCCGACACGGGCATGACGGTTACGATGGGCACTACCAACCTCTTCGGCCATCCCGTGTTCAAGGACGGCGCCTTCACTTCCAACGACGCCCGCGTGCGCGCGTTTGCCCTCCAGAAGGTGATGCGCTCGATGGACCTGGCCGTCGAGCTGGGTGCGAAGATCTACGTCTTCTGGGGCGGGCGCGAAGGTTCCGAAACCGACGCGGCGAAGGACCCCCGCGACGCCATCAAGCGCTGCCGCGAAGCCATGAACTTCCTCTGCGAGTACGCCGTCGATCAGAAGTACGCTCTCCGGTTCGCCCTGGAAGCGAAGCCGAACGAGCCGCGAAGCGACATCTATCTCGCCACGACGGGCCACATGCTCCACTTCATCGAGACGCTGGACCATCCGGAGATGGTCGGCGTCAACCCGGAGGTCGCCCACGAGCACATGGCCGGATTGAACTTCGCCCATGCCGTCGCCCAGTCGCTGGAAGCGGGCAAGCTCTACCACATCGACCTCAACGACCAGAAGGGGACTCGCTACGATCAGGACCTGCGCTTCGCTTCCGAGAACCTGAAGGAGATGTTCTTCGTCGTGAAGCTGCTGGAAGAAGGCGGCTACGACGGCCCGCGCCAGTTCGATGCGCATCCCTATCGTACGGAGGATGAAGAGGGCGTCTGGGACTTCGCCCTGGGCTGCATGCGGAGCTACAAAGTCCTCCAGGCGAAGGTGCGACGCTACAACGAAGATTCCGAGATACAGGCCCTTCTCGCTGAGCTGCGACTCCTCGATCGCGATCCTGACGGCCTGCTCGGGCCGTACACGCCGGAGAGGGCGCGTCGTCTGAAGGCCGCGACCTTCGACATCGAAGCGCTGGCCGCACCCGGTCTCAGGTATGAGCGCCTCGACCAGCTTCTCGTGGAGCTACTGCTGGGAGCTCGGTAGCAGTCTCCAGGCGTCAGCCGCCGCCGAGCGACTCGCGGACTTCCAGCGCAGGCGTCTTCTCCGGTTTCGCGTCTCGCCACGACCACCTGAGCATCAAATAGCCCAACACACCGGCTACGATCGACGCTGAGAAGATGCCCATCTTCGCGTCCGACGTGGGCGCGACCCCGCCGAACGAAATCTCCGTGAAAAACAGGGAGACGGTGAACCCCATTCCTGCGACCATCCCAATGCTCGCCAGTTGAAGCCAGTTCATCCGCCGCGGCATCGAAGCGATGCCGAAGCGCACCGCCAGCCAGGCCACGCTCGTGATCCCCACCGCTTTGCCCACCAGAAGCCCCAGGATGATGCCGAACGTTACGCTGCTCGTGGCGGCGTCCCGGACCGCATCTCCCGTGATGACGATGCCCGCGTTCGCCAGCGCGAATATGGGCACCACACCGTAGCTTATCCACGGCTGAAGAATCCGGACGAGCCGGTCCACCGGCGCCTCTACCGCCGTCGTCAACTCCTCGATCTCCCCCAGCACAGTCTCCGCCCCCTCCTGGTCGTCCTGCATCGTCGCCGTCTTCAGCCGTCGCAGGAGCGTCCCCGCGCGCTCCATGAATATGTCCTTGGCAAGATACGGTGTCGCCGGCGCAAGAGCGCCCAGCATGACGCCGGCAATAGTCGCGTGAATCCCCGACTTCAAGAACGCGACCCAGATGAAAGCTCCCACCACGAAATAGGGGGTCAGGCTCGTCACGCCGATACGGTTCATCAGGGCGATAAGCGCCAGCAGCAGCAATGCGATGGCCAGCGCAGCTACCGATACGCTCTCGGTATAGAAGACCGCCAGTACGAGTATCGCGCCGATGTCGTCGACTATCGCCAGGGCCAGCAGGAAGACGCGCACCTCCGCCGGTATGCGCCTCCCTACCAGCGCCAGCACCCCGAGGGCGAACGCGGTGTCCGTCGCCATCGGTATGCCCCAGCCTCGCTCGCCTTGCCCGCCGGCGTTGAACAGCAGATAGATCGCCGCCGGCAGGACCATCCCGCCGAGCGCCCCAGCGACCGGGAGCATCGCCTTTCTTCGGGAAGACAACTCGCCGTGCACCAGCTCCCGCTTGATCTCCAGAGCTACGACGAAGAAGAAGAGGACCATCAAGCCGTCGCTCGACCAGCGATGGGCGCTCTCCTCGATGCTGAAGATCCCGAGGTCGAGGACGATGACGTGGGTCCAGAGGTCCTCGTAGGACTCGCTCCAGGGGGAGTTAGCCCAGACAACGGCGGCCAACGCCGCGGCCAGGAGAACGATGGCGCTGACGGCCTGGGCATGGATGAACGTCTGTGCCGGGAGAAGGAGACGTCGCGCGAAGTAGGAGTGCTCGGCGCGCACACGCGCTGATCCGCGACTTCTCGGGGGCACCGTCATAGGCGTATGCGGCCTTCTTCGGAATCCGTCGAAGCGGTTGTACTAAGGATGGCCCCGTTTCCGCCGGCTGTCGAACCGGCGGCGCTGAAACCTCAGGATCCATATTATCACAGTGGCGCGCGGGTTGAGGGCGTTGGGGGCATCAGTGGAGGGCGGATCGGTTCCGCGCGACGGCCAGGCGGCCGCCGCTTCCCTGGATTCCAGCAGGCGGATGAACGGCTCAAGGAGCGCGGGGTCGAACTGATGGCCGGCGGCTGTCAGCTCTTGTCAATCCAGTAGTCGTACTTCGCCAGTCCGAAGCCGTAGGCGGTCGGGGTGTAGCCCTTGATGTAGTCGTAGGCGCACCAGTAGCCGTAGGGCTGGTAAAGGAGCAGAGTCGGCCCGTGCCGCTTCAGCACGAGTCGCTGCACTTCCCATGCCAGATCCTTGCGCTTGGCTTCGTCGATCTCTTCGTGTATCTGGTCGAGCAGCGCGTCCACCTGCGCGTCGTCCACGCCCAGGTAGTTCCGTTCCGTCCGCGTGTCGCCGCGACTGTGCAGGAGCTGCAGCGGAATGTCGTCGGTCATGTACGGCAGGTGGTTGAAGACCGTCGCTTCGAAGTCGCCCGCGAGCATCTGGGCGATCCACGTCCCCAAGTCGACCGACCTGATAGTGACCGTTATCCCCGCGTCAGCCAGGTTCGCCTTGATGATGGCTGCCTGGTCCGGCATATCCATGCCCGTGCCGATGAACAGCTCGAACTGCATTCCCTCCTGTCCCGCGGCTGCCAGAAGCTGTTTTGCGCGGGCGACATCGCGCTTGTACGCGGCCTCGACCTCCTCCTTCGGCAGCGCCGTGTCGAACACCGGTGGAACGGGGCCTGAGAGCTCCGCGTCGCCGAACTGGATCCGGTCGATCATCCCTTTGCGGTCGAGCGATATGTCCACCGCTTCGCGGACGCGCTCGTCCTTGAAAGGAGCGAATTTGGCGCCGTTGAGGCGGATGTTCGCGTAGCCGCGGTCGAGATAGCGGGATATCGTCGTTCCCGGAATGCCCTGCAGAGACTCCACCTTTGCCTTGTTGCTCGCATCATAGACGTCGACGGAGTTGGCCCTGAAGGCGGCTTGAATAGACGCCTCGTCGGCGATCACCTTGATGTTGAACCCATCGATGTAGGGGTAGTCATGGTAGTAAAGTGGATTCCGGACCATGTTCAGTGCGGCGCCGCGCTCATACTGCGCTAAAACGAAGGGGCCGGTCCCCACGGCATGTGTCCGCAGATCGCCGAGTTGTTCGACGGCTTCCATTGGCACGATGGGGCATATGCCGAGCAGCCAGAGCAAGTAGGCGTACGGCTTCTTCGTCCGGATCTTGAAGGTCGTGTCGTCGACTGCCTCATACGACTCGACGTACTGCGCCCACGATTCGCTCGCGCCCGGCATTCCCTTGTTGCGGTCGATGCTTTTCGCCAGGTCGGATGCCACGAGGAGGCGGCCGTTCGTCGGCGCCGCCTCGGGGAAGCGCGCGTCGCTGCGCAGTGTGAACGTCCAGTCCACGTCGTTCGCGACCTCCCAGGATGTGGCCAGGTCGCCGACGGTCCCCGCCCAATCGGTGAGCTGCACTGCGTAGCTGTAGAAGAAGCCGGCAACCGCCACGCCCTCGGTCATCATCGGGTCGAGGCCCAGGAGCTGTGTACTGGGATAGCGTATCGTTCCGCCCCGCTTCGGCTCTCCTGCCGCGACCGGCGTGCCGGTTGCTCCTCCAGCCTCGTCTTTGCTCGAGCCACCGCACGCTGCGAGGGCCAGCGCTCCAAGCCCGATAGCCGACGCACCGCCGCCGAGAAAGCCACGCCTTGAGACGCGCGTTCGATACGACATCTCGACTCCTTCCCGGTCGCGAGCACTCGCCGGCACCACTGCGGCCTGCCTGACGGTCGCGACCGGTCATTATTGCGCATAGCCTATGCCAGTGATGGCAGGAAATGCAAGGTTCGAATTGGCGGGCCACCGAGGACGGCGCATTGCGGAGAAACAGCAGGGAACGAAGGCGCGACGGAGAGCCCTGCCTCTATTCGTACTCCAGCAACAGCATCTGGAAGATGTCGACTGACGGGACGACGATCTCGACGCAGTCGCCCTTCGCCGTGACGGACAGGGGGCTCTCCGACGGAAGGAGCGCCGCCCTTGTCGCCCGCCTTTCTCCCAGCCTCACCCGCACGCGCATGTCGCAGACCGGCACAGGCGGCAGCAACTCCTGCTCGTTGACTACGCTGACGAGGTAGCGCTTCCTGTCCGGTTGGTGGAACAGAGTCACCTCCACTGCCGGTGGCGCATCCGCCTCGAAGGAAAAGGGCGCTGCCGCGAGAGTGCGGACCATCTGCGCGAACGCTTCCTTGTGAGGCTGCTGCACCGCCGACTCCAGCGGCGCCGCCACCCAGATGACCCTGCCCTCACCGAAGCGACGATAGACCACGGAAGCGAAACCGGTCGCCACGCCGGGAGGATTGGAGTGTATCGAAGCCATCTTCCGCGTGTCCGCCGGGTCCGTGTACGGCAGCGTCAGCGTGGCCATCACCTCGTCCTCGTTCGCCGCCCTCGCCTTGACCTGCCGCCCCGATCCCACGGCGCCGGCAAGCGTGCTCCCGCCCAGCGACGTCGATGCCCCCGACACGCTCAGCGGGTATCTGGGGTCGACGCCCGCCAGCAGCTCGCGTCCGCGCGGCGTCGGCGTGATGTAAGTCACCGTCTCCGCGGTCTCCCCTTCGGTTGCGACGCCGAACACATCGCTGAGACGCGTCAGGTCCGTCCGGCCGCTGGCGTAGAGACCGCCGCCGCGCTCGACGAAGCGCCGCAACGCGTCCGCCTCCTCTTCGCTCAGCACGAGCACCTCGGGCAGGACGATCACCTTGTGCCGGGCCGCGTCTTTCAGGTTGTTCCTGCTGATGACGCCGAAGGGGATGTGCATCTCCCGCAGCGTCCTCGCGGCGCCGAGGGCGGCTTCCAGGTGGGGGACCTTGTTGCCGCCCAGGTTGGCGGGCTTGCCGTTGTCCTCCGGGTCCATCTTCGAATCGAGGCTGAAGTAGATGGCGATGTCCTGACAAAGGTCCCCGCCCAGGTAAGGCTCGTACTCCTGCGAGCGGGCGAATACCTGCCCCATCCTTTCGTAGACCTTCGGGTTCAGCGTTCCCGCCGGGTCGATGGCGTCGATGAAGAAGAACGCGCCGTTGTGCGCCATCGCCAGGTAGTTGTGGACCTCCAGCATCTCCTTCGACTTCATCGTCGTGTGATCGCGCAGGTTCGGATAGCAGCGGGACGTCATGAACTCGAACGGCTTATTGGGCGTGATGCTGTGGTACAGCTTGCAGACGAACGACTGCTCGCCGAAGCCGCCGTACAGGTCGCCGCCGATGTAGTCGTTGTGCTCGCGCAGGCCGATCGTCGTGCCGATGAGCCATGGTTGCGTGAGCGTCGCCGAGTTGTGCTCGACGGAGATGCCCGGCGCGTACCTCTTCGCCGTGCCCGTCGCAAACGCCGCGAAGTCCAGCAGCCATTCCTCTCGTTTCTTCTGGAACGCTACCCACTGCCGGTCCTGCCAGTTGATCGTCGACGGCATCTCGCCGCCGGTCTCCTGCGCGTAGCGCCCGCGACAGGCGGCGCAGGAGCAGACGCCGGGCCAGAACGTCATGTCGAAGAAGACGCCCTCGAGCCGGTAGCTCGTGCAGATCTCCTCCACCTGGGCCTCCACGAACGCGCGATAGCCCGCGTTGTTAGGGCAAACGACGCCGTAGCGGCCCAGCGGCGGGATGTCCCGCGAAGGCGTGCCGCCGTCGTAGAGGATGCGCCAGGACGGGTCGTGGTCGTAGGCCCAGTTGTTAAAGACAAGGGTGTAGTAGGCGACGACGTCGATCCCCTCTCGATGGCACAGCTCCGCGATCTCGCCGAACGTGTCCCGTCCGCCGATGCCCCGGTGCATCTGCCCGCTCTTCGTCGGCCAGTAGCAGAGACCGATGTGGGAGTTGGCGTACACCATCGCCGACTTCACGTGAGCGGTCTTGAGCATCTCGACGTAGTTCTTCGGGTCGAGCTTTGACAGGAAGCTCTCGTCCCAATCCTCGATGTGCATGTCAACGAGGTTGCGACGGTAGCTGCGCTGGAACCACTTTGTATCCGGCATAGCAGTGCCTTTCAGGTATGCTGTCGCGTCCGGTCGAGATTGTGTGGGCTGGAAACGCGGCCTATCGCCGCTTCCCTAGGTGCTGAGTTCTGGCATGTCCGGGCAGGCGTCGGGGCCGAAGTAGCGCAGGGTCACCAGCGGCTCCGCCCCCGTGTTCTCGAAGACAACCCCCTGCGTGGCCGCCTCGTGCGAGACGAAGGCCTCGTCCTCCGTCATCTCCCCGAAGCGGATCATCACCGGCGTGTCCAGCCGCATCTTCCCGACGCGCCCGCTGCCCTGCACCGTAATGAGGCCGTGAGCGCCGCCGTCCTTTATCGTGCGCTTGACACCCGGCTGCAGCGTCAACTCCTTCGCCGAGAAGCGCTGCTTGCCGTCAACGCTGCCGTACGTTATCCAGCGGTCGAGCCAGCCCTCGCTCGCGGAGTCCGCGACGGGCACGGGCTCCAGGTAGTGGTGCGCTCTGAAGTGGGTGTCGGTGTTCAGGTCCCAGTCGAGCTGCTCCACCAGGTAGTCGAGGTCGTGCTGTCTCGCCTTCGGCAC
>DATLAX010000019.1:0-9269 GCA_035527215.1 Dehalococcoidia bacterium | reverse complement strand
ACGGCGAGGTCGCGCTGCGGCGGCATCAGGCGGCCGTTACACGTCTCGACGGCGTCGACAAGCCGCCAGTGTCTGGTCTCGATCAGGCGCTCCCATGCCTCGTTGTCATTCAGGCGGAGCTGGCTGGCGGAGAACAGGTCGTCGAAGGGATGGGCCAGGACGATGATGGCCTTGTCCTGGTCGGCGGTGGCGCGCAGCTCGTCCAGTGACGGCGAGCGCGCGAAGCGCTGCGGCCCGGACAGGCCGAAGACAAGCATGTGGCCGGCGTCCGTCTCCACCTCGACGCCGGGGATCAGTGGGAAACCGTGGCGCCGGCGTAGCATCTCGACCTTCTCCGGGTCCCAGACCTGCTCGTGGTCGGTTATCGCGATGCCGTCGAGCCCCCAACGTCGGCCCTGCTCGATCAGGTCCGAGGGTTCCAGGTGGCTGTCTCCGGAGCCCCAGCCGGTGTGGTTGTGCAAGTCGACGAGCATCGGCTATTCATGTCTGATGCTGAACTGGCAGTACTCGCCGTTCGCCATCGTCGCATCCATGGCCACGCTGACCTTGAATCCGAAGTGCTCGAAGGCCGTCCGGCAGGCCGTGAGGCAGGCGTCGCGGCAGCGGAGCTCGCCGGCGAATGCTTCTCCCATCTCCTCCCGTATCACCGTGAAGTAGGCGCAAAACGGCATCTTGAAGACCAGTGCGCGGGCGCTGTTCTCTACTATGGGCACGGTGTAGATGGGCTGGGTGCCCAGGTAGGCGATTTCGATGAACCGCTCCGGGATGAACGGGAAAGACAGGGAGCCGGTCTTGGCCGCCGCCGTTTTCAGCACCTCGTAGCTGCGGTCGGAGTGGCGTTCGCCCAGATCGATGGTGCGCTCCATCCAGCGCCTGCCGAAATCGGCGAAGAAGGAGCCGGCAGCCGGTTTCGGGGCCTTCTTCAATTCGCCGCGCAGCGCCTCCGGGCCGAACTCCCGCTCGAGCTGCGCCACCATTTCCTCGTCCGGGTCGAAGGAGTAGTCCTGCTTCATCATGGCGCCGGCGCCTCCTGCGGCATCGTCAGAGTGATCGCGTCAACCGGGCAGACCTCGATGCATTTCCGGCAGGCGGTGCATTTGTCGCGGTACATGGGCACGATGGCGTAGTTGCCCGGCGCTTTCTTGTCCAGTTCGACGCCCTTGACCATCTTCGCGCCGAACACGACGAAGACGGCGGGCGGGCACGCCCGCAGGCAGCGCTTGCAGTCGAAGGGGGTAGTGCAGCGTTCGCGGTCGATATTGATGAAGGGGTTCACAGGGTTCATTTCTCTGCCCCTCGCCTACCAGACGTGTCGAAGGACGGCGTACTCTGTCCGCGGCACGAGCCTTATCGCGCCGCGATGACACGCCGTCATGCAGAGGCCGCAGCCGAAGCAGACCATGGGGTCGATGTTCGGCTTGTCGATGGTCGATTCGTATTTCAGGGCGTTGAACTGGCAACGGCCCAGACACTCCCCGCAGCCGTTGCACTTCTCGTAGTCCACCTCGCAGATGTACTCCCCTTTGACAAGCTGGTAGTTGAGGCCGTAGTCGACGCGCTGGCGGATGGGGACGCAGTCCGGATAGTCGCAGTTGCAGATGCCGCCGATGAAGTCGCCGCCCTCCTGCATCGCGATGTGGACCATGCCCCGCTTGTCCCAGTACTCGAGGAACTCGGCGGTCTGTTTGGGGCTGAGGAACTCGACGCCTCCGCGGTAGCGCTCGGGCCAGCGTTCCCATTTGAACATGCCGGTGCCCAGTCCCAGGCAACTGTACTCGTTGATGTTCGTCTCTTCCTCGCCGCGCGTGGTCTTGCGGCAGATGCAGTGCATCGCCGCGAGAGGGGTACCGATATTCATCACCAGATCGATGCAGTCCTCGAGCGGCACAACCTGGGTGCCCGGTTGGGTAGCGTGGCGCTCGTTCATCGCCTTGATGATGGAGTGAAACGTCTCCAGGTCGCCGTTGGCCTTCGCCTGGATCGCCTCCGGGAGGCCGCCGCCTACGCTTTGCGGGTCGCCGCGGAATTCGCCGCTTTTCCGTCCGGGTTCTCGCAGCTTGTACATCCGGTTGGCGTAGTTCTTGGGGTTCTTGTACCAGACTGCGCCGTCGCCCAGCCAATCGCACATTCGACACATGACCCTCGGCGCCTCCTTCCGCTGTCGCCGCGTTGCCCGAGTAGCGATCATCAGGCGCTGCCCGGCAACGACGATGCAGCAAGGATAGCACTCTTGCCGATTGGAGGGAACGGGAATAGTAGTGGGAGTCCGAGGGGCGCTCTGACGGCGGCTACGTTTCTCCCGCGGGCGCTGTCGGCGCATGGGACCGCGAACGCCCGGCGCGAAACGCGGTGACGGCAAGAGCGCCCGAGCCCCATATACCGGCCAGCGCACCGATCGCCCAGCCCACGACCGGCACGAGGACGACGATCTGGAGGATAATCAGGCCCAGCGCCGCGTAAACATACGGGTGATCCGCGGGCGTCCGGCGACCGGGCAGCTCAAGGAGCGCCCTGCCCAATCGCGCGCCCGTCACGAGATAGCCTAGGAACCAGAGCAGCGGTAGGGCGAAGAATAGCAGCGCCAGTCCGAAGGGAATGCCCGCGACGGTGAGGAAGGCCAGCACGGCGACTGCCGGCAGGCCGATCCATAGCGCCACCGCTCCGAGGATGCTGTAGGCAAGCTCGCCGGTTAGCGTTCCCATCGACAGCGAGAGCTGCCGGCCGGCGACGGCGGCGACAACGAGCCCCGCGATCACTACCGCGATGGTCATTCCCAGCCAGAATAGCCAGAAGAAGAGCGCCGGGTAGAACCCCAGGCCGCGGCGGTTGATGCCGTGCTCGACGACGGAGCCGCTCTCGCGGTTCACGCTGCCGTTTATGATCGTCACCCGGCTGACGAACGATCCGCCTTCGAGCGTGACATTGCCTTTGATTATGGTGACGTTGCCCTCCACACGTCCGGCGATGTCGGCGTGCCCGTCGATGACCAGGAGCGTGTCGCGCACGGTGCCGCCGATCACCGCGTCGCCCCTTATGACGACGGCGGAGTCGATGCTATCGCCTGACGCCAGCGCGAAGGGCCCGTTGATCCGCAAGACGAAGCCGCCCTCGCTATCGTCGTCTGCGGAGGCGGTAGCCGGCAGCAACGCAACCGTGACGATGCAGGCTGTGAGCGCGGTCAGCCAGAACGGTTTCCACTTCATTGGCAGCAATATACTGCGGCTGCGGTCGGTTGTCGATACGATGGCCCTGCTCGCTTGACATCATGGTCGCCTGTCCACAAGATCGTGACATCAAGTGGCTACTGTGCCGGAGGTACAACTCATGACGGCTTTGTCCTATGTCAACGGCGCCAGCGCCGTCCCTTTGCTCGGACGCACGATCGGCGACGCCCTGCGCGACACGGTCGAACGCTTCGGCGAGCGGCCGGCGGTGGTCGTTCGCCACCAGGACTATCGCGCGACCTATGCCGAGTTATGGGAGCAGACCGGCCGCGTCGCGCGGGCCCTGATGGCGCACGGCATCCAGAAGGGAGACCGCGTCGGCATCTGGTCGCCGAACCGATACGAGTGGGTCATCACGCAGTTCGCCGCGGCCCGCGCCGGCGCCATCCTCGTCACCATCAACCCCGCCTACAAGACGGCTGAGCTGGAGTACGCCCTGAACCAGTCGGGCGTTCGCCTGCTCATCCTCTCGCGCGCCTTCCGCCAGACCCAGTACGTGCCGATGCTCGAAGAAGTCAGGCAGCACTGCCCCGAACTCGAGGAGGCGATCGTTCTCGAAGACGGCTGGGGACAGCTCCTCGAGGACGGCGATGGCGTGTCCGAGAGCGACCTGGAAGAGCGGGAACGCAGCCTCCAGTTCGACGATGCTGTGAACATTCAGTACACGTCGGGGACAACAGGGTTCCCCAAGGGCGCCACTCTGTCTCACCACGGCATCCTGAACAACGGCTTCTTCATCGGCGAGATGGTGCGCTACTCGGAGCAGGATCGCGTCTGCATACCGGTGCCCTTCTACCATTGCTTCGGCGCCGTCCTCGGCAATCTCGCCTGCATCACGCACGGCGCCTGCATGGTCGTCCCCGGCGAGACGTATGACGCCCTCGAGGTAATGCAGACGGTGCAGGAGGAGAGATGCACCTCGCTCTACGGCGTCCCGACGATGTTCATCGGCGAGCTGGACCATCCGCGCTTCTCTGAGTTCGACTTCTCCAGCCTGCGCACCGGCATAATGGCCGGCTCTCCCTGCCCGCTGGAGGTCATGAAGAAGGTGCAATCGCAGATGCACATGCCCGAGGTGACGATCTGCTACGGCATGACTGAGATGTCGCCGGTCTCCACCCAGAGCGCCACCGACGACCCGCTCGACAAACGCGTGGCCACGGTGGGTCGCGTGCACCCCCACGTCGAGATCAAGATTATCGACGCGTCGACCGGGTGGGTCGTTCCCCGCGGCGTCGCCGGCGAAATATGCATGCGCGGCTACAGCACGATGCTCGGCTACTGGAACGATCCGGAGGCGACCCGCGAGGCGATCGATCCCGCCCGCTGGATGCACTCCGGCGACCTGGGGACGATGGACGAGGAAGGCTACATAAACATCGTCGGCCGCATCAAGGACATGATCATCCGCGGCGGCGAGAACATCTACCCGCGCGAGATTGAGGAGTTCCTCTTTGGGCATCCCGCCGTTTCCGACGTTCAGGTGATAGGCGTCCCCAGCGAGCGCTACGGCGAGGAGACGATGGCCTGGATCAAGCCCGCCGAAGGGGCGCGACCGACAGCGGAGGAGATGACCGAGTACTGCCGCGGCAAGATAGCGACGTACAAGATCCCCCGCTACTGGAAGTTTGTGGACGAGTTCCCGATGACGGTCACGGGGAAGGTGCAGAAGTTCCGGATGCGGGAGATGGCGATCGAGGAACTGGGGCTGCAGCAGGCCGCGGATACCCGCACAGCTTGATCAGGCGCCGGGAGCCGCCGAAGGCTGTCCCTCCGGCTAGGGACTCTCGACGATGCGCCCATCCTTCATGCGGACGATACGGTCCGCGGCCGAAGCGACGTGCGTGTCGTGCGTGTCGTGCGTGGCCGGCAGGACCGTCCCTGTGCTCGTCGCGGACGCGCCGAAACAGCCAGGACAACTGTCTCACATTTGAGTGCCGATCTGAAGTGCGACTAGTGGAAGCGCACCTGCCAGATTTCCGCGCAGGACTGGCCGGTCAGATAGAACGCGTCCTCCTCTTCGTCCCAGGCGATGCCGTTCGGTGTCCCTTCGGGACAGATCTCCGGAGGCAGCGTAAAGCGGGCCACCTGTGAGGGATCGTCCTCGCGTATGCGGTAGACGTAGGGCGTCTGCCACTGGTTCGCCCAGACGTACGTCCCGTCGAATTCCAGCTCATTGAGCCTTTCGACGGGCGCGCCCTCGAATCGAATCGGCACTTCTTTCGTGATGGCGAACGTCTGCGGGTCGCGGTAGTAGAGCGTCGCGCTGCCATTTGAGTTGATGAGGTAGTCGCCGGCTGCGGTGAGTCCCCAGCCCTCGCCGTCGTATTGGGCGAACAACGTGTACGGTTGCGCGGCCGCGCGGTCGAAGAGATAGGCGTCGCCCTCCGTGTACGTCAGGAGGTAGGTCTTGCCGAAGGCCCGGACCAGCCCTTCGCCGAAGAAACCTTCGCTGTTGGGCACCGACCAGAGCACGTCGCCGGTCTGCGGATCGATTCCGCGCACTGTCGATTTCCCTTTCAGGCCGGTGCTCTCCCAGAGGACGCCTTCGCTGACCAGCAGGCCTTCCGTCCAGGCATTTTCCGCGTGAGGGAACGACCCCAGGAGTTCGACGCGTCCTTTGGGCTGCGATGGCGACGCATCGGGTCCCGCGCTCTCGCCGCCACAGGCAGAGACCAGCGGCGGAAGAGCGAGGACCGCGATGAGGGCGAGAAGGCGAAGCTTCATCTGCACCCAGGATTATAGCCTCGCCGAGCGTCTCGGGCCATCCGCCGCTTCTTGACGCATCTTCCGCCGACCCCGTATACTGGGGCCGTCTGCGAACAAATGTGCTTCGGGCAGGGTGTATGGCGCTGGCGCAGGTCATCGAAGGGATTCGCTCGGACGGGGAGCTGGCCTCGAACTTCGCCGCCTGGCATGTCGTGCCCGCGAAGCCGGCCTCGCTGGCGCCCTTCCCCGAGGCGCTGGACGCCAGGCTGAAGGATGTCCTGCGACGCCACGGCATCGACGACCTCTACAGCCACCAGGCGGAGGCCGTCGACGCCGTGCTGGCGGGGCGCAACGTCGCCGTCGTGACGCCGACGGCGTCCGGCAAGACGCTCTGCTACAATCTGCCCGTCCTCCAGACGCTGCTCCACGACCCCGAGGCGCGCGCTCTCTACCTCTTCCCGACGAAGGCGCTGGCCCAGGACCAACTCGACGAGTTGCACGGCCTTGTGAGCGACCTCGGCGTCGACATCAAGACGTTCACCTACGACGGCGACACGCCCGCCGACGCCCGGCGCTCCGTCCGCGCGGCCGGCCACATCGTCGTCACCAACCCCGACATGCTTCACACCGGTATCCTGCCTCATCACACGAAGTGGCTGAAGCTGTTCGAGAACCTCCACTACGTCGTCATCGACGAGCTGCACCAGTACCGCGGCGTCTTCGGCAGCCACGTCGCCAACGTCATCCGGCGCCTGCGACGCGTCTGCCGCTTCTACGGCTCCGACCCCGTCTTCATCTGCTGCTCGGCGACAATCGCCAACCCGGGCGACCTGGCGCAGCGGCTGCTCGGCGCGCCCGTCGCCGTCGTCGACCGCAGCGGCGCGCCCCAGGCAGCGAAGACGGTCGCCATCTACAATCCGCCGGTCGTCAACCGCGAGCTCGGCATCCGGCGCTCGGCGCTCAAGGCGGCGCAGGCGCTGGCCTCCCGCCTCGTGCGCCGGGGCGTGCAGACCATCGTTTTCGTGCCCAGCCGGCTGACCGTCGAGCTCCTCGTGCGCCACCTCCGCGACGCCCTCCCCTCGAAGCCCGGCGAGACGCCGATCGAGGGGTATCGCGGCGGCTACCTGCCGCGAGAACGTCGCGCCATCGAGGCCGGGCTGCGCAGCGGACGCGTGCGGGCCGTCGCCGCGACCAACGCCCTCGAGCTGGGAATCGACATCGGCGGGCTGGACGCCGCCGTGCTGCTCGGCTATCCGGGCACGCTGGCGAGCGCCTGGCAGCAGATGGGCCGCGCCGGCCGCGGCGACCAGATGTCCTTCGCCGTGCTCGTCGCCAACTCGTCGCCGCTGAACCAGTACGTCGCGCGACACCCGGAGTACCTGTTCGAGACCTCGCCGGAGTGCGGCTTCATCGACCCCGACAACCTGATCATCCGCGTCAGTCACCTCAAGTGCGCCGCCTTCGAGCTGCCGTTCCAGAAGGGCGAGGAGTTTGGCGCGGAGAGCGGCGAGTTGCTGGAGCTGCTGGCGGAAGAGGGCGTCCTGCACGCCGTCGACGGCCGCTACCACTGGATGACCGAGGCCTACCCGGCGGAAGGCATCAGCCTGCGTAGCGCCTCCATCGACAACTTCGTGATCGTCGAGGAGGGCGCCCGCGCCCGCGTGATCGGCGAGGTCGACCGGCCGTCGGCGCCGCTGCTCGTCCACGACGACGCCATCTACATGCACGGCGGCCGGCAGTACCACGTCGACCGTCTCGACTGGAAGGAAAAGACTGCCTTCGTCCGGCCCGTCGACGTCGACTACTACACCGACGCCAACCTGGCCGTCGACCTGAAGGTGCTGGAGACGAGCGAAGAGACCGCCGAAGCGGCCTGCCTCCGCCATCACGGCGACGTGGCTGTCACCTATCTGGCGACGATCTTCAAGAAGATCAAGCTGGACACGCTGGAGAACGTCGGTTGGGGCAAGATCAACCTGCCACAGGAGGACATGCACACCACGGCCTACTGGCTGTCGCTGGAGGACGCGACGGCTCAGGGCATGACCCCGGCGGAGCTGCAGGCCGGCCTCTCCGGCGTCGCGAACCTGCTTTCGGGCATCGCGCCGCTGTTCCTGATGTGCGACGCGAAGGACCTCCAGGCCGTGGCGCAGGTCCGGGCCCCTTCGACGCGCCGCCCGACGGTCTACCTGTACGAGCGCAACCCGGGCGGCGTCGGCCTGGCGCGCGCCCTCTACGACGCGCACGACACGCTGTTGCGCTCCGCGCTCGACCTGGCGAAGGGCTGTCCCTGCGCCGATGGCTGCCCCTCCTGCGTCGGGCCCGGCGTGGAGAGCGGACCGGACAGCAGGCGCAGCGCCATCTTGTTGCTGGAGCGTTTGTCGTCGCATGGAACTGCGTGAGAAGCTCCGCTACGCGGTGGGCGCGCCGAGCGAGGCGGCGCCAAGTCGGCCCTTCGTAGCGTCGCGCGATTGGGACGGGCTACCCGACGTAGACCTGCATTGCGTCGAGACTGCTCTCGGCGACGTGTACGTGAGTGAGAAGCGCTGGCCGCTGGAGCACTATCACGGCCATCGCGCGCTGGGCGAGGCGCTGGAAATCGATTCACCGGCGGTCGCACGGCTCGCGCCCGGCCTGTGCAGCGAAGACATCGCGCGCACCGTCTTCGTCGACGTGGAGACGACGGGACTGGCCGGAGGCACGGGCACGCTCGTTTTCCTCGTCGGCCTCGGCGCCTTCGACGGCGACGACTTCCTCGTCCGGCAGTTCTTCCTCGCCGGGCCGTCGGGCGAAGAGGCGATGCTCGCGGCGACGGTCGAAGCCCTGTCGGCGGCGGGCGCGCTGGTCTCGTTCAACGGCCGCTGCTTCGATCTGCCGCTGCTGGAGACGCGCTTCACCCTCAACCGCCTGCGACCGCCTTCGCCCGCGGCGCCGCACCTGGACCTGCTCTATCCCGCGAGACGCCTTTACCGGCGTCGGCTGGAGTCCTGCCGCCTGGCCCACCTGGAGGCGGCGCTGCTCGGCCTGGAGCGCGAGGACGACGTGCCCGGCTGGCTGATACCGTCGCTCTACTTCGAATACCTGCGATTCGGACGCGCTGCGCCGCTGGAAGCCGTCTTCCGCCACAACGCCCTGGATATCCTCTCGATGGTGACGCTGCTGGCCCACCTGGCGCACGTCGTCGGCGGGAAGGGCGGACGCGACGCGGCCGACTGCCTGGCGCTGGCCCGCTGGGACGAAGCCGAAGGGCGCGCGTCTGAGGCGATGTCCCTCTACGAAGCGGCGCTGGAGGGCGACGGCGACGAGCACGAGCGAATGCACGCCGTGAGCGCCCTC
>DATLAX010000018.1:0-8823 GCA_035527215.1 Dehalococcoidia bacterium | reverse complement strand
CCTCTTTGCGGTCTTCCGTCTCCAATCGACGTTGGCAGGATCTCGATGGCCAGGAATCGCGCACGCGGACAGGGAGACAGTACTCCACGCGCCGGATAACCTCAAGGCCTGTCGAACGCGTGCCTCGGACGGTGCCGACCAGAAGCGCCGTCGGGCCTCATGCGCTTGGATGTCAATCGCGGACTGATCACCCACGCTATGTGGGAATAGGGACAGGGCGAGCGGCGGGTTCTAGCGTTTCGGGCCGCATCCGAGTCACAGGCAGACCCTCAGTGCTATGGCGCCGGCCCTTGGTCGACCGAGCGACTCGGGACGGTGAATCGCTGGGATTCGCCTACCCTTGGACGGGGCCGGGGCGCCGTCGCGAAGCGGACCCAGCAGACGCCGAGCCCCAGCGAGTTGGCCACGAGGTTCATGTTCTGCCCGCAGATGCCGACGTTTGTGCCGCCCGCATTTATCGCCCGCTCGTCTTCGAGTATCAGGATGACGACCGGCGCGTTGAGCAGCGTCGGGTCGTACCGCTTGGACTTGGAACGGCCACCGGGCGGCTTCCGGCAGACGCCATCCCTCAGCCTATGGCGTGGGCTCGTAGGTGCCGGTGTGCAGCATGCGCGCCACGCGGTTGCCCGCGCCGTCGACGGTCACGACGCGCTGGGTCACGTAGAAGCGGCCCCTCTTTTCGAAGGCGTCTTCCACGATTCCCCACGTATAGAGCGTCTCGCCCAAACGGGCCGGACCTGCCCACTCGGTCGCGCTGCTGGTGTGGATGACGACGGCGTAGGGATGGTTGCGCCAGAGGAGGTGGAAGGGCGCCCCCGCGATCATGTTGGGTGGAATGAGACCGCGCGAGCGCAACTCCCGCGCCAGGGGAGTACCTTCGAGGCCGGAGTCGGCGATGAAGCGATCGAGGCCCTCGCGGTCCATGCTCCGCTCGTCCGGTGTGCGCAGCAGCTCGCCCTTGAGGGAGATGTCCTTCGTGAGCATCTGCGGCTCTCCACCGCCTCCGCGCGCGAGGCCGTCGTCGCAAATGGACTCGCGGTAGGGGCCGACGACCGCTTCCGCGCGCAGACAATCACAGATCAGGCTTACCCGCCAGTCGCCGTTGTCGATGGGCTCGGCGACGATCGTCAGTTCCTCGCTGTCGAACACGGGCGCCCGAAAGCGGATTTCGCCGTAGCCGTGCTGCAGCCAGTCGCCGCCCATGAGCCTGACGGCGGCATCGCCGGCGTAGGCGTAGAGAGTGACACCGGCGACGAGGCCGCCCGGATAGCCGAGCGAGCGGGCGTAGTCGTCGCGATGGATCGGGTTCGGGGAGTCCGGCTGGTCGTTTCGCGCGACGAGCCGATACTCTAGCCGTTGTCGTGCCGGTGTCGCCATCGCTTTCCGGTGGGAACGCTAATCGTCGACGGGGGCCGGGGCGCCGTCGCGGAACCAGGTCACGGGCCGGTACTCGCGCGGCACCATGCCCTCCTGCTTGAACTTCGGATAGCCGAGCGCGACCGACGACATCAGCTTCCATGGCGGCTTGATGCCGAGCTTCTCCGCCAGTGGCGGCACCTGGCCGGCGACGGTCACGAACCCGATCCAGCAGGCGCCGAGCCCCAGCGAGTTGGCGACAAGGTTCATGTTCTGTCCGCAGATGCCGACGTTCGTGCCGCCCGCGCCTATGGCCCGCTCGTCCTCCAAAATGAGGATGACGACCGGCGCGTTGAGCAGTGTCGGGCCGTACCGCTTGGCGAGGGACCCCATTCCACCGATGGCGATACGCGGGTCGAAGGTCCCCGGTGTCTGCGGCGCCAGCTCGAAGCCGGCGGCAAGCTGCTTGACCATCTCGTCGTCCTTGTACATGGCGTGGACCATGTTGACTCCCGCCCAGACGCCCTCGTTGATCTCGTTCATCAGGGCCTTATCGGTGAGGACGATGAATCTCCAGGGCTGGCAGTTACCGGCGCTGGGAGCGAAGCGGCCGGCCTCCAGGACGCGCCGGACGAGGTTCTCAGGCACCGGCTTGTCCCTGAAGTTGCGGACGCTGCGCCGGTTCAAGACGGCCTTCTCGACGACGGTCCACTCACCGGCGTTGCCGTCGGCGTCGAGCGGTTTCATGGGCAGCTTCGCTTCCAGCGGATGCGGCGCCGTGGCGAAGAAGCCGGAATCGACGTGGTAGGTCTCGACGATGGAGATGGCATTTCGCGGGCAGGCGACCATGCAGTTGTAGCAGCTGAAGCAGTTGTGGTCCTGCACCAGGTGCGGCTCCTCCCCGTCAACGAGCTCCCATGCCCGGAAGGGGCAGTTGTCCCAGCATAACTGACAGGAAGAGCCACGGGTCCGCGTGCACTTCTTCGGGTCTGATTTCATGACCCCCATATGGACACCTTCCGGCCGAAAGATCGCTTGAACGTCTTCCCAGGGCATTTTTGGTCCTCCTTGTGAGTCCGGGCCGACCTTATGTGAGAGACATGTTAGCTCTGCTGGCGCTTGGAGTGCAAAGTCCTTCGATTTCGTAGGAGACATGGCCGGCGCCCAGTCGCGTATAATGGGGGCAGAATAGCGCCTGATTAGGCGGGTGAGATCGATGGAGCGGCCATTCGCGTCCGCGGGCAGCGTCACCCTCATGGGCTCCGGCGAGCTCACGGAGTCGATGACGAGAGTGCATCAGTGGGCCGTCTCGCGCATCGAAGGGCCGGTCAACGCCGTCTTTCTCGACACCCCCGCCGGCTTCGAGCTAAACGCCGACAGTATCTCCGAGAAGGCCCGAAGCTACGTCCGTCGCTACGTCGGCGTTGCCTGCGCTCTCGCTACGTTCAAGTCGAAAGACAAAGCGACGGACGCGGAGCTGCGGAATGCGGTCCGGAAGATTGAGCGCGCCAACTACATGTTCGCCGGGCCGGGCAGTCCCACGTACGCCATCCGCCAGTGGGAAGGCACGCCGATTATCGACGCGGTGTCGCATCGGGTCGCTGAAGGCGCCAACCTGGTGCTGGCGAGCGCTGCGGCAATCGCCGTCGGCCACTACTCGCTGCCGGTGTACGAGGTCTACAAGGTCGGCGCCGAGCCTCATTGGGTGGAAGGCCTCAACCTGCTCGCCCCCCACGGCCTGGACTTGACGATCGTCCCGCACTGGAACAACTCCGAAGGCGGCACCTACGACACGCGCTTCTGCTTCATGGGAAAGCCGCGCTTCGACGCCCTTGAGGCGCTGCTGCCGGAGTGGACGGTCATCGTCGGCATCGACGAGTATACCGCCTGCATCCTCGTGCTCGGCGAAGACGTATGCCGCGTGATGGGCGCCGGCCAGGTTACGGTGCGGCGCCCCGGCGGAAAGGACACGGTCTATCCGGCGGACAGCTCGTTCAGTCTGGACGAACTACGCAGCGAGGCGATGTCGCTCAGCGCGCCGGTGCTGCAGTCGCCCGTGAAGGAGACCGCAGCCCAGGCAAGCGAGGAGCTCGGGCACAAGGTCGGCGAAACGGAGCGGACGCTGGCGGCGCCGCGGGACGGGCAGTCGGAGAGCGAGCTTGCCGGCCAGGCGTTCGAGCTGGTGCAGGCGATTGAGCGGGCGGAGGCGAGCGGCGCAGGCGGCGAGACCATCGCGCAGGCGCGCGCTGAGCTGAGGAGCCTGGTCGACCTCTGGGGGAAGGAACTTGGGACCTCCGGCGGTGACTTCGTGGCGAACCTGACACCGTTTGTCGAGCTGCTGATCGACCTGCGGGCCAGGCTGCGTGATAGCAGGCAGTGGGAGCTCGCCGACGAAGTCCGCAAGCGCCTGGCGGCTCTTGACGTAACCCTCGAAGACACGCCCGACGGCACCACCTGGAAGAGACACTAGTCTTCGCCAGCGGCGCGCAAGCTCCCGCACGCGCCGGAAGATGCCGTCGAACATCTCCTCCGTCAAAGTGGAAGTGGACGTGTCATCTCAAGGGGCGCCGGACGCGGTTCCTTTCAGACTCATCACAGTACTGTCATGCCGATGTGCCTCCAACTCACGCGCTATTCACGCTGCTGATGGAGAATGGTGGAGGCAGTAGCGAACGGTTCAAGCCGTTACCGGCGCCAGGCGGGTTGAGATCAGCTAGGTTGGCCGGCCGGCAGAGCAACGGTGGGGTTGACAAACGGTGGCCCGACACTATGCTGGCCTTAGGGGAGACGCGCGAGACTCCTCGCCGTCTCCCGTTTTTTTGTCGCGCCGATCGATCGGCATAGGAGTGAGGCGGCGGGCATAAGGAGGTCAGGACGTGGGCGTACAGCTACCGAAAAGGGCTCAAGCGCTTATCGAGGCGAAGAACCTGGGGCATCTGGCTACGGCCATGCCCGATGGCTCGCCGCATGTAGCGCCCGTCTGGATCGACCGCGACGATGGCCACATTCTGGTAAACACGGCGGAAGGGCGACAGAAGCTGAAGAATATCCGGCGCGACCCGCGAGTGGCGCTCGACGTCGTGAATGCCGACGACCCGTACGAGATGGTAGCGCTGCGGGGCCGCGTCGTCGATGTGACGCACGATGGGGCTGACGCTCACATCGACAAGCTGGCGAAGAAGTATCCGGGCAGGGATACGTACCCCTTTCGCCAGCCCGGCGAGAAACGCGTCATCATACGCATTGAGCCGGAGAAACTGACGGACTGATGAGAAGCGCGCCGTCGGCGGTGCCACGATGGCTGGCGGCGCAACTGGGGTTCAGGGCCCGCAGCTAGGCCTTGTTCGCCTCCAGATGCCGTCGCAGCGCTTTGTTGTACAGCTCAGGCTGTTCCCACTGCGGTGAGTGCCCGGCATCAGGTATCTCCACTGTCTGCGTGTGGGGGATGAGCTGCGACAACCACTGGGCCGCGAGGACGATCGGCTGGACGTCGTTGGCGCCGTAGATGATTAGCGTCGGCGTCGAAATGCCGGAAGCGCGGTCCACGATCCCTCGCCAGCGCCCGCCGGCAAGCGTCGCGCCGATGAAGCCGTCGACGGACATCTTCGCCAGGCGCCGGAGGGATTTCTGCTCCAGGTCAGGGGGGACGGGCAGAGAAAAGACCGCGGCCACAGAGACGTTGCTCCGCTGGGCGACGATCCCGGCCATCCCCTCCGTTTCGGCGATCTCTGTGGCCTTCCGGTTGAACTCCTCCATCTGGGTGTTGCCGGGCACGGCGAGGACCGGGCCGGTGTCCTCCAGCGTCAGCGAAAGCAGCCTTTCCGGGCTGTGGAGCGCTATCTCCTCGACGACGCCGCCACCCATGGAGTGTCCCACCAGGTGATACTTCCCGAAGCCCAGCTCGTCCACCAGCGCTTCGACGTCCGCCGCCATGGCCTCGATTGTGTAGGCGTCGCGGTCTTTCGGCGCCTCGGAGAGGCCGTGCCCGCGCAGGTCCATCATGAGGACGCGATAGTCACTGAAGAACTCCGCGATCTGGTATTCCCAGTCGGTGTGGTCGCCTGTGTAGCCGTGGACGAAGACGAGTGGCTCGCCTTTTTCGCCGTGCCGCCGGTAGTAGAGCCGGATGCCGTTGACCAGGCTTGCGGGCATGTCATTCCTCCGTTGCTAGGATTTTGACCGGTTTGCCTCGAGATGGCGTCGCAGCGCCCGGTTGAAGAGGTCCGGCCTCTCCCATTGCGGCGAGTGCGCTGTTTCCGGGACTACCTCCAGCGATGCGTTGGGGATGCGCTCAGCGAGCAGGCTCGACGCGTTCACCAGGGCGGGCGCGTCGAGGTCGCCGTAGATCACGAGCGTCGGTGTGAGGATGGAAGCGAGGCGTCCGGCGGTGCCCTGCCAGTCTATAAGGCCCTGCGCGGCGCCGATGAAGGCGTCGGCGGACATGCGCGCCAGGCGCTCGTTTACCTCTTGCAGTCGCTCCGGCGGCATATGAGGGGGAGTCCAGGGCAGTTCCAGCGTGGCGGCGGCGGCCATCCCTTCCGTCTGGGCAAGCTGCATGCGTTTGGCGCGGAACTCGAACATGGCGTCGTTCGCGGGCAGCTCGAACTTGGGCGCCGTGTCCTCGAGCGTCAGCGATAGCAGCTTCTCGGGTTGGTCCAGCGCGATCTCCTGGGCGACGCCGCCGCCCATCGAGTGGCCGACAAGGTGATAGCGCCCGAAGCCCACGTGGTCCGTCAGCTTCTCCACGTCCGCCGTCATGAGCGCAACCGTGTAGGACTGCCTGTCCGGCGGCGCCTCCGAGCGTCCGTGACCGCGCAGGTCCATGATGAGGATCTGATAGTCCGGCGCGAACTCGCCTGTTTGCGGGCGCCAGTCGGTGACATCGCCCGTGTAGCCGTGGACGAAGACGAGCGGCTCGCCGGAGTCGCCGTGGCGCTCGTAGTAGAGCTTGATGCCGTTGACCGCCGCAAATGACATTGATTTGCCTCCCATGGGAACGATACGAGCGGAACTCCACCAATTGTACACCGGCCGCGTTCGACAGGCGATTGAGTGTGGCCGAGGGAGAGAATTGACAGAACAGGCGGGTCGGAAATAGCATCCACCTACAGGGCGATACCCCGCTCAGAAGGAGAATGGCGATGCAGCGGATTGACCGGCGTGATTTCCTGAAGATCGGCGCGGGGGCGGCTGTCGTGCTGGGTGCGTCGCCGCTACTGGCGGATTGCGGCGGCGGCGAATCGGCGCCACCGACTGCGACGCCCGAGCCCCTTACGCGCGTGGCGATCATCAAGGGCAACGACCTGCGGGCGATGTCCCGCGACGCGCTCGATGCCGTTGGCGGCATCAACTCCGTCGTCGGCGAGGGCCAGACCGTCTTCATCAAGCCAAACTTCGTCACAATCGGCTGGCAGTCTGTGGGACGCGAGGCAATCGCCACAGGCGAGTGCACCAAGCCGGAGATCACGCTTGCCGTCGCCGAGGAGTGTCTGAAGGCAGGCGCCGCGGAAGTGATCATCGGTGATGCGGCGCAGACGCCGAGCTGGGAGTGGGACAAGGTGATGACGCTCGACCAGTCGACGAGCATGGCCGCGGAGGCACAGCGGCTGACGTCCGCCTACGACGGGAAGGTGACGCTGGCCTGCCTGGACGCGGACTCGCCGGAATGGGTCGACATACCGTCACAGACGAGCCTGGAGAAGATCTCCGTGTCTAGCCTCGTCGCCCGCGCCGACCGCGTCATCTCGATCCCCGTGCTGAAGACGCACCAGTGGGCGCAGATGACGCTTTCGCTGAAGTGCTTCCTGGGCACCACGCCGCTGGAGAAGTACGGCGCAAAGCCGGACGGCACGCAGCCGCGCATCTTCCTCCACATTGCGACGGGCGGTATCGAGCAGGTGTTCCTGGACATCGTGAAGGGAGTGACGCCGGACCTGGCGATAATCGACGCATCGATCGGTGTCGAAGGCGATGGGCCAGCGCTGGGAGTGCCGGGCGCGGCTACCATCGACGTGAAGGAGCGCATCGGCTCCTGGCTCATGCTGGCCAGCAAGGACCTGGCGGCAGCGGACGCCACGGCGGCGCGACTGACCGGCCATGACGTCTCGCAAATCAGGCAACTGAACATGGCTCTCGACCAGGGTGTCGGCGAGATCCGAGAAGAGAAGATTGAGATTGTCGGCGAGCGGCTCGACGACGTGCGCATGGAATGGATTCAGGCGACGCCTGCTTCGCCGACGGATGTCGCCGTCTGTCCGTATTACCGGCACTCGATGATGGCTTAGCCTTTTGCCCGACGCCATCGTCGCCGGCGCGCACCCGCGATGGAAATCCCTCGTGCCCCGCGACGTGGTAGAATTCGTACGGCAACGGCAGGCGCCGGATTCTGCGAGAGGGGGTGCGCATGCCCGCGAAGTGGTGGGGCTGGGGCGACGAAGGAAAGAGCTTCGCCCTCGCCGATCCCGAGCGGTTCTGGTCTTTCGTTGACCAGCGGCTGGGCGGCGCAGGCGTCAGCCCTCGCTTGGAATCGCTCGACGAGATAAGGCTGGGCCCGTCGCGGCTGGAAGCGGGCGTCGCAGATGCCCTTCGCCGCGCTGCCGGCAAGGACGCTGTTTCCGTGGAGGACGGCGACCGGGCCGTTCACAGCCTGGGGAAGGGGTATCGCGACCTGGTGCGCATCCGTCGCGGCGAGATCACGCATTCCACCGACGGCGTCGTTTACCCGCAGACGGACGCGCAGGTGGCCATTGTGCTGGACGCGGCGGCCCGTGCCGGTGTGGCGGTGATACCCTTCGGCGGCGGCAGCAGCGTCGTCGGCGGCGTCGAGCCGGTGGGCGAGCGCCCGGTCATCACGCTGGACCTGCGGCGGATGGAGGGGGTCACAGGCGTAGATAGGGTGTCGGGCCTGGCGACGGTGGAGGCGGGAATCTACGGGCCGGCGCTGGAGAGGCAGCTCAAGGCCGCCGGTTTCACCCTCGGCCACTTCCCGCAGTCTTTCGAGTACTCGACGCTCGGCGGCTGGATAGCCACGCGTTCGGCGGGCCAGAACTCGACGCGGTACGGAAAGATCGAGGATAACGTCGAGAGCGTGCGCATGCTGTTCCCGGGCGGAGAGATCGATACGCCATGCGTTCCCGCCGCAGCGGCTGGGCCGGACCTGAACCAGGTCATTGCCGGCTCGGAAGGCATACTGGGGGTCATCACGAGAGCGACTATCCGCCTGGCGCCGCTGCCGCAACAGAGCGACTATCGGGCCTACCTGCTTCCGAGTTTCGACGAAGGCGTTGAGGCGTCGCGGGAGGTGCTGCAAACGGGGTTGCGGCCGTCTGTGCTGCGCCTTTCCGACGAGGCGGAGAGCGAGGCGACGGCGCTGATGCAGGCGGGCGCGGAAGGCATGACGATGGCCCTCTGCATCGTCGGCTTTGAGGGCGACGAGGAAGAGGTGCGCTTCTCCTGGGAGCGGGCCAC
>DATLAX010000017.1:0-3234 GCA_035527215.1 Dehalococcoidia bacterium | reverse complement strand
GGATAGCCAGGATGAAAAGCGCCGTCGCAAGGGCACGAACGACCGCCAAGCCGCACCTTCCTCACCTGTGAACGCCCCGCCCGACACAAGTAACCTACCGGTAATACTAGGTAGGCACTTTAGCCTTGTCAAGCCTTTTCGCCGCCTTTTATAATCGAACACACCACCCGTTTTGGAGGCCTCATGTCAGAACCCCAACAGCCGCCTGAACAAGCCCCGCGCTCCTTCGACGGACTGCGCGAGATCGTCCGCCGGTTGCGTGCCCCGGACGGCTGTCCTTGGGACCGCGCTCAGACCCACGAGAGCCTGCGTCGCTACCTGCTGGAGGAGACTTACGAGGCGCTTGACGCGCTCGACGGCGGCGACGCCCGCAAGTTGCGCGAAGAGCTCGGCGATGTCCTCCTCCAGATACTGCTTCATGCCCAGATCGCCTCCGAAAGCGGAGAGTTCACCATCGACGACGTCATCGAGGGCATCGCGACGAAGCTGCTGCGACGCCATCCGCACGTCTTCGGCGAGACGAAGGTCGACACGGCGGAGGAGGTTGTCGTAAAGTGGGAGGCGATCAAGAGCGAGGAGCGCGGCGGTGAGTCGCTCGTGGCGGACGTACCGCAGGCGTTGCCCTCGCTTGCCTACAGCCAGGCGTTGCAGGAGCGGGCCGTCGCCGCAGGCTTCGAGTGGCCGGCCGTCGACGACGTGCTCGACAAGCTGACGGAAGAGGCGCGCGAGCTCGCCGAAGCGCAGACGCTCGACGAGAAGCGCGAAGAGCTGGGCGACACGCTCTTCGTGCTCGTCAGCCTGGCGCGCAAGCTCGGCCTCGACGCCGAGGAGTCGCTGCGAATGGCATCGCGTCGCTTCCGGCGTCGCTTCGACGCGCTGCAAGCACTGGCGACGGAGCGCGGCCTGCGCCTTGCCGATCTCCCCATCGACGCCCTGGAATCCCTCTGGCGCGAGACGAAACACCCTCAATCGTAGGGGCGCACGGTGGGGCGCCAGCGTCCCCGGTCGTTGACGGCCTGAGATCGCTGCTGCCATACTGAAGATCGAGGAGGCGGCAGCAGCGATGACCGTGCAACCGCCGTTCGAGACCTTCGACCATACCGCCGACGTCGGCATCATCGCGCGCGGCGCCGGTCTCGCCGAGGCGTTCGCCAGCGCCGCGAAGGCCATGTTCTCGCTCATGGTCGACCTCGGCCGCGTGGAGCCGCGCGACGAGCGACGCATCGAGGTCGAGGCGGAGGATGTCGAAGGGCTGCTCGTCGGCTGGCTGGCGGAACTGCTGTACGTCAGCGAGGTCGACAACCTCGTCTTCAACCGCTTCGACGTCGACGAGATCAGCGATACCCGCATCGTCGCGCGCGCCTTCGGCGAGCCGCTCGACCTCGACCGCCACAACCCGAAGCTGATGGTCAAGGCGGTCACACGCCACATGCTGGAGGTCGCGCCGGAGAGCGGCGGCTATCGCGTGCGCGTCATTCTCGACATCTAGGAGAGCGCAATGGCCAAAGGATGGCTCAGTTCGCTGGAGAAGGTCGACGACTACCGCTGGCGGCTGCCCGTGAGCTACAAGCCGGGCATGCGCGTCCCCGGCCTCATCTACGCCGACGAGCGCCTGCTGCGAACGATGGCCGGAGACCAGGCCGTCGAGCAGGTGGCGAACGTCGCCTTCCTGCCCGGCGTCGTCGGCTACTCGCTGGCGATGCCCGACATCCACTGGGGCTACGGCTTCCCCATCGGCGGCGTGGCGGCGATGCGACTCAACGGCGGCGTCGTCTCCCCCGGCGGCGTCGGCTTCGATATCAACTGCGGCGCCCGCCTCATTCGCACGGACCTGACGGAGCCGGAGGTGCGGCCGGTCATCGACCGTCTCGCCGACCAGCTCTTCCGCGACGTGCCGTCCGGCCTCGGCGCCCACGGCCCGCTGCACGCCGGCAACAAGGAGCTCGACGACATCATGGTCCGCGGCGCCGCCTGGATGCTCGACCGTGGCTACGGCGCGCCCGACGACCTCGAAGCGACGGAGTCGCGCGGCTGCCTGGCGGGCGCCGACCCGGCGACGGTCAGCAAGCGGGCGCGGGAGCGCGGCCGGGAGCAGCTCGGGACGCTGGGCGCGGGCAACCACTTCCTGGAGGTCGAAGCGGTGGAGGAGGTGTACGACGAGGAGGCGGCGCGCGCGTTCGGCCTCGAAGTCGGACGCGTGGTCGTCTTCTTCCACTGCGGCTCGCGCGGTTTTGGCCACCAGGTCTGCCAGGACTACCTGTCGGTGATGGAGAAGGCGGCCCGCCAGTTCGAGATCGTCCTGCCGGACCGGCAGCTCGCCTGCGCGCCTCTCGACTCGAAGCCGGGCAAGGACTATCTGGCCGCCATGGCCGCCGCCGCCAACTTCGCCTGGGCCAACCGCCAGGCCATCGCTCACTGGACGCGCGGCGCCTTCGCCCGGGTGCTCGGCCGCTCCGCCGAAGAGCTGGGCATGACGCAGGTCTATGACGTCGCGCACAACATCGCGAAGGTCGAGGAGCACCGCGTCGACGGGCAGTCGATGCGACTCTGCGTGCACCGGAAGGGGGCGACGCGCGCCTTCCCGGCGGGCCACGCCGAGGTGCCGCCGCGCTATCGCAAGGTCGGGCAGCCGGTGCTGGTGCCGGGCGACATGGGGCGCTACTCCTACGTCTGCGCGGGCACCGAGCGGGCGATGGCGGAGACGTGGGGCTCCACGTGCCACGGCGCCGGTCGACTGCAGAGCCGGGGCGCAGCCAGGCGCTCGCTGCAGGGCGTCGACATCGTCGGGCGGCTGGAGGCGCGAGGGATCATCGTGCGGGTGCGGAATCGGGCGCTGCTGGCGGAGGAGGCGAGCGAGGCGTACAAGGACGTGGCGGCGGTCGTCGAGGTGCTGGACCGGGCGGGCATCTCGCGGAAGGTGGCGCGGATGCGTCCGCTGGCGGTGATCAAGGGCTGAGCGCCCTTTGATTGACATTGTTTTTCTGAAACACGCGCCCCGCAGATTCGAGAGGGGCGTTTTTGTATGATTGACCGTCGAGGGGGCCCCGGGAGCGCGGCGGACGGGGGTTTTCGGGCGAGCGGGACGGTCAGGGCGCGGTCTGAGGCGTGTGAAGGTGCCGCATCGATGGTAGCGGATTCGACGGGGATTTGACAGGGGTTCGTGGCACCCGGCGGATGAGGCCGCTGGCGGTGATTTGTGCGGTGCGGTGTTCAGGGCGCATCGCGATGCGCCCC
>DATLAX010000016.1:0-6584 GCA_035527215.1 Dehalococcoidia bacterium | reverse complement strand
TCGGGGAAGGGGCCGCTTCGAGCCCCAGGCCCTATACCCTAATACCCCGGACCCCGCAGTTCGTCACTTCCCCTTGCCGCAGCACTTCTTGTACTTCTTGCCGCTGCCGCAGGGGCAGGGATCGTTACGCCCGATCTTCTGGGCGCCGACGGGTCTTCTGGCCGCGGCCATGCCGCTCCGGACGGGCGCCGCCTGCGCTCGCGCCCGCGTGGGCGCCGCTTCTTCCGCCGGAGCGCCATTGGGAGGCTGGCCCCTGCCGGCGCGCGCTCCGACGGGCTCCGCCGCAGGAGGCGGCGCAGCGGCCGGCGCCAGTTGCACATGATAGATGGAATGAGTTATCTGGCGACGGATGTTGACGAGCAACTGATCCCACATGTCGTGCGCCTCACGCTTGTAGACGACAAGCGGGTCCTGCTGCCCATAGGCAGTAAGGCCGATTCCCTGGCGCATCTCGTCCATCGCCGTGAGGTGCTCGACCCAGAGAATGTCGATGACGCGCAGCATCACCAGTCGCTCCAGCACGCGCATCGATTCCTCGCCGATTTCGGCCTCTCTACGCTCGTACTCTTCTTCCGCGGCGGCGAGGACGGCCTCCAGGATACCTTCGCGGGACAACCCTTCGAGCTTCTTCGCCGAAAGCGACGGCGGCAGGTCAAAGATCGTGGCTGTTTCCTTGAGCAGCTCTTCGACGGCCCAGTCCTCCTCGCGGCGACCGGGAAGGGACGCATCGGCGAGGCCGCACATCTCCTCCCGCACCATGTCGAGGATGTTGGCGCGCAGGTCGGCGCCCTCCAGTATCTTGCGGCGCTCGGAGTAGATGACGTCGCGGTGCATGTTCATGACGTCGTCGTACTCGACGACGTGTTTGCGGATGTCGAAGTTGTACCCTTCGACCTTCGTCTGCGCGGTCTCGATCGCCTTGCTGACCATGCCGCTTTCGATCGGTGTGTCCTCGTCCATGCCCAGGCCGCCCATCATCTTGGGCAACCACTCCGGGGCGAAGCGCTTCATGATGTCGTCCTCGAAGGACACATAGAAGCGCGAGCTGCCGGGGTCGCCCTGGCGCCCGGCACGGCCGCGGAGCTGGTTGTCAATACGACGGGCCTCATGGCGCTCCGTGCCGATGATGTGCAGGCCGCCGGCCTCGACGACCTTGTTATGCTCTCCCTGCCATTCCGCGGAGTCGCGTCCCTCAGTCTTGCCGCCGAGGATGATGTCGGTGCCGCGGCCGGCCATGTTGGTGGCGATGGTCACGCCGCCGAAGCGGCCCGCCTGGGCGATGATGCCGGCCTCTCTCTCGTGGTACTTCGCGTTCAGCACCTGGTGAGGGATGCCGCGTCGCTTCAGTATGCCAGAGAGGTACTCCGACTTCTCGATGGAGACGGTGCCAACGAGCAGCGGCTGTCCCAGCTTGTTCCGCTCCTCGATCTCTCTGGCGGCGGCGCGGAACTTCGACTCCTCGTCGCGGTAGACGAAGTCCGGGAGCTCGTGGCGGATCAGCTCTCGATGCGTGGGAATGACAATGACATCGAGGCGGTAGATCTTGAAGAACTCGTCGCGCTCCGTCCAGGCGGTGCCGGTCATGCCGGCCAGCTTGCCGTAAAGACGGAAGTAGTTCTGCAGCGTGATCGTAGCGTAGGTTATCGACTCCTGCTGGATCTTGACGCCTTCCTTGGCTTCGACAGCCTGGTGCAGTCCGTCGGACCAGCGGCGGCCGAACATAAGCCTCCCGGTGAAGTCGTCGACGATAACGACTTCGCCGTCCTTGACCACGTAGTCGCGGTCGCGCTTGTACATGATTTCCGCCTTGAGCGCTGCCTCCATGTAGCGCGTGAGGCGATAGTTTTGCGGGTCGTAGATGTTCCTGACGCCGAGCCATTGCTCCAGCTTGCCGGTGCCCTCTTCAGTGAGAGAGACAGCGCGGTGCTTCAGCTCGATCGCGAAGTCAACGTCTTCCTGTAGCCGGGGCACGAGCCGGGCGAAGGTGAAATAGGTCTGCGTGTTCTCCTGGGAAGGGCCGCTGATGATAAGCGGCGTCCGCGCCTCGTCGACGAGGATGTTGTCGACCTCGTCGACGATGGCGTAGTGCAGCTCCCGCTGCACCGCGTGGTCGAGGTCGGCGGCCATGTTATCGCGCAGGTAGTCGAAGCCGAACTCGTTGTTCGTGCCGTAGGTGATGTCGACCTGGTAGGCCTGACGCCGCGGCACCGGCGTGATGTGCTCCATGTTGGGCTCATCGCTCACCTTCTCCGCCGTAAACAGGAAAGCCGACTCGTGCTGGAGACAGCCGACGGTGAGGCCCAGGGAATCGTAGATGGGCCCCATCCACTGCGTGTCGCGCTTCGCCAGGTAGTCGTTGACGGTGACGAGGTGGGCGCCATGCCCTTCGAGGGCGTTGAGATAGATGGGCAGCGTGGCGACGAGAGTCTTGCCCTCGCCGGTCTTCATCTCGGCGATCTTGCCCTGATGGAGGACGATGCCGCCGATTAGCTGGACATCGAAGTGGCGCATGCCGACACGCCGCCGCGACACCTCGCGCACGACGGCGAAGGCTTCGGGAAGGATGTCGTCCATGCTTTCGCCGTCAGCGAGACGGCGGCGAAACTCGTCGGTCTTGGCGCGCAACTCGGCGTCGCTCAGCGCCTCGATGGCGGGTTCGAGATCGTTTATCCTGGTGACGTAAGGACGCAGCTTTTTGACTGCCGTCTCGTTGGCGTCGCCGAACAGCTTCTTGAACATCTAGGTCTCGGTTTTCCTGTCAGCTATCCGTCCGGAAGAGAGCGCCGACCGACTGTCCGGTGTGAATGCATCTGATCGCGTCGCCCAGGAGGGGCGCAACGGTCAGGGAGTGTATTTTGTCCAGTTGCCTCTCCGGCGGCTGCGGCAAAGTGTCGGTGATGACGACCTGTTGCAGGGGGCTCTCTCGAATTCGCTCGATGGCCGGTCCGGAGAAACAGCCGTGCACCGCCGCCGCCATCACTCCGGTGACGCCGTTCTCCAGAAGGAGCTCCACCGCCGCCGTCAGCGTGGAGCCACGGTCGATCTCGTCGTCCACGATGAGGGCATTCCGCCCTTCCACCTCACCGATGATCTGCAGCGCCTCCGCACGCTGAATGTTGCCGGTGCGCCTCTTTTCGATGATGGCCAGAGGAGCATTGAGCTTCGCCCCGATGTTGCGGGCGTCCTTGGCGCGCGCCAGATCGGGGGCCACGACGACCAGGTTGTCATGGTCTTTCCCCCTGAAATACTCGCCCAAACTTGGGAAAGCCGTCAGCTCGTCCACAGGTATGCGGAAGAAGCCCTGTATCTGGGAAGCGTGCAGGTCGACTGTGAGGACACGGTCGGCGCCGGCGGTTGTTATCAGGTCGGCGATGAGACGCGCCGTGATCGGGATGCGCGGCTGGTCCTTCTTATCGCTTCGACCGTAGGCGAAGTAGGGAATGACGGCGGTAATGCGTCCGGCGGAGGCGCGGCGGAAGGCATCGATCATGATCAGCAGCTCCATGAGCCGCGTGTTGACCGGCGAGGCTATCGGTTGGACGACGAAAACATCGCGTTCGCGCACGTTGTCGCAGATGCGCACGAATATGTTCTCGTTGCTAAACGCGAAGACCTCGCATTCGCCGAGAGGCACCTCCAGATGCCGGCAGATGTTGAGCGCCAACTCGGGGTGCGCATTGCCGCTGAAGATGCTCATCTCGCGAAACACTGGTTCCCCTCCTATCTGCTATTGCCTCAGGCGGGTCGCCCGACGTCTGCCCGGCTTCGCTGCCCACCAAAAGGCCGAGCCAGGATCCGTTGACGAAGCACCGGTCCCGCCCCGGCCCGTGGCCCGAAAGCGTTGCCTGGTAGACAATACAAGTTTAGCACAGCCGATCGGCCCCAGCAACGCGCCGTGCCCATGTGGTCGGGCAGGGCTGTCTCTATTCTGAACCGCTCGCCCGTTACGTTCCAGACTCAACCGTAAAGCGGCCACGAGCGTCCGGAAAGCGAACGGATGGGCGCGGCGCTGTCTTCCATCAAAGGCTCGCGACGATGGACAAAGGGGCGCTGATCGCGCTCTCGGGGCCGATGCGCGAGCTGCGCATCGGCCCTCCCCCTCGAACGCCCGGCGGTATAAATCACAAAAAACATCGAAAGCATGTCTAACTTGACAAGCCGACTAGGCGACTGCTAAGTTAATTATGAGGACACTGGAAGCCATGGAGAATACTCGCCAGACCATCCTCGAGATACTGCGACGTCGCAAGCACGCCACCGTAGAAGATCTCACCCGGGAGTTGGGGCTCGCCGCAGCGACCATCCGGCGTCATCTCGACATCCTGATGCGCGACAACTACATCAGCGTGACCCAGAAACGGCGCGACATCGGCCGGCCACACTACGTCTTCGCTCTCACCGACGCCGGCGATGACCTCTTCCCCCGCAGCTACGTGCAACTAACGAATCGCATACTCGACGAGCTGGTATCGCTCGACCGCGACGACACGAAGGGAAAAAGCGGCGCCGCGCTGGCGGAGATCGTCTTCGAGAAGATGGCGGACCACGTGGCCGACACTTACGCCGGGCAGATCTCCGGCAAGACCATCCCAGACCGCCTGGAAGAAGTCACGAAGATCCTGGCCGCCGAAGGCATGTTCTTTGAGTGGCGCAACGCCGACGACGGCTACCTGCTCCTCGGCCAGGGGTGCCCCTGCCCACGCATCGCCGACATCCACAGCGAAGTCTGCGCCCACGACCAGCGGCTGCTGTCGCGTCTGCTGAACGCCGAGGTCGAGCCGATCGCCGTCAATCAGGAGAGCGAGAACAGCACCTGCGCCTACCTGGTCAAGGAACGAGCGCCTTAGCCCGCGACCCTCCCCTCCGTTCCTCGATCGGCCCGAGCGCCGAACTCCTGCCTCGGGGCTGGCCGGCGACGTCGGGGCTAGGCCGGGCCAATCTCCTCCAGACCCGGCATCGAAATGCCCGCGCCGACTCTTTGCACACAGACCGAGGCAGCGCGGTTCGCGAACCCCATCGCCGCTGCCAGCGCCTCGCCGGAAGCCAGACTCGCCGCCAGCGCGCCGACGAAACAGTCTCCCGCGCCCGTCGTATCGACCGCCTTCACCCGGCGACCCGGCACGACGATATTCCCGGCGCTGGTCGCTGCCACCGCCCCGCTTGACCCCAATGTGACCACGATAACCTGGTCGCCACGGAGCCGCGCCCTGTCCGCCGCCGCCGCAACCTCCTCCGGCGCCATCCCCGCCGTCGATAAGCCGCCATGTTCTTCCATCTTAAGCAGGCTTTCAAGCTCCGTCTCGTTAACGACGATGGTGTCCGCCGCCTCTCGCAATTCCCGCGGGCAGGGCTTCATCGGCGCAGGGTTCAGAATCGTCATGCCACCTGCCCGCTTCCCTCGCTCCAGGAAGCGTTGCACCGTCGCCAGGGGAATCTCGAACTGACTGACCAGCACGTCGCCCGACGCGACATCGACAGAATCGATGTCTTCCGGGCTCAAGAGGCCGTTGGCGCCGGCGACGATGACTATCTCGTTCTCGGCGCTCTCCGCCACCACTATCAGCGCTACGCCCGTGGGCGCCTCTTCGCTGCGCCGCAAGAACGACAGGTCGACGCCTTGCTCTCGCAGGAAGCGTTCGAGCGTCTCGCCCGAGCCGTCCTTGCCGACTCTCGCTACAAGCCTCGTTCTTGCGCCCAGCCGGGCAGCCGCCACCGCTTGGTTCGACCCCTTTCCGCCGGGGATGAACTTGAGGTCGCGGCCCTCGACGGTCTCGCCCGGCCGCGGATGGCGGGCCGCGAAAGCGACGATGTCCATGTTTACGCTGCCCGCAACAATTACGCTCATCCGGCTACCTGCTAGACTTGCGGCGAGACGTTGTCTTCATCGTTCCGAGCGAAGCGCGCCAGCTTGGCGAAGAAGTCCTCCAGGATGAACCGGCCGTCCAGCCTCGTGTAGACGCGAATGGGCCTATTCGCGCCGGTCTCTAGATACTGCATCTGCGGCGAAATCAATGGCGCGGGCTGCCATCCCCACTCGCCGGCCAGCGGGTTCAACACGACGCCCACGGCCGCGGAGTCGAACAAGACGTGGAACTCCCACGACCGCTCCGGCGCCCGATCGGCAGCGTCTCTGGCCAGAAGCTGTTCGACAAGATACCTGCCGATCTTCCCCTGAGGATAGACCTTCTCCAGAAGCTCGGCGTAGCTGACGCAAACATCCTTGTAAGCGCTGATCGGCACTTGGGTGAACTTGAGCCTCGACTTGAAGACGACGTTGGCGGCGTGGACATCATTGCTCAGGTTGAACTCCCAGCCTCCGGAGGGCCACACGCCGCCACCCAGCCACACAGTCTGAACCGGGCGCTCGACGATGCGCGGTTCCATCAGCAGAGCAGACGCCAGGTCAGTAAGGGGCCCGATGAAGACCAGGTGAAGCGTTCGCTCGTCGTCGCTCATCGCCTCGTCGACAATGAGCTGGGCGCCGGGCGAAGGCACGGGGGTATCTTCGTCAGGCAAAGCATGGGGTGCTCCGTCCTCGACCCGTACCTTGCCCGTCATGTCCATCAGATCAAGCAGCAGCATGA
>DATLAX010000015.1:0-21746 GCA_035527215.1 Dehalococcoidia bacterium | reverse complement strand
CAGCGATCTGCCGGAACGCGAGAGGATTATCGTTCAGCTTTACTACATAGAGTCCAGATCGCTGAAGACAATCGGTAGAGCGCTGGGCATTTCCGAATCACGCGCCTCTCAACTTCGGCAGCGTGCTCTTCGTCGCCTGCGGGCGGCGCTGGTGCAGGATATGGAAGAAGCGGCCTAGGATGACCGGCTTCTGCCGTCGTCTTCCTCTTGCCGAGCCGTATCCAAGGTCCTTTCCCCGTGTTAGGTGAGAAACGCGGCACAGTTTAGGGGTTCCCCTATAGGAGGGCGAGCCGGCAGCCGCTAGGATCAACTACAGATGACTGAAACGTTCAGGGCTTTGCGGATCGGCATCGCCGGCTCGGGCAACCGAAGTCAGAGCTACGCCCGCGCCTTCGGGCAGGTTGATCGCGTCCGAGTGACGGCGGCCACAGCCGGCGGCCGCCTTGCTGCCGAGTTGCAGCGGATGATTCCCGGCATCAGCGTCGAGCGAGACGCTGGTGCGCTTATCAGGCGGGCGCAGGTGGATGCGATCGTGTTTGCGGACCCGGTAACCGACCTGCCAGCCGTGGTCCGGCGAGCCTTGCTGGCGGACAAGCACGTTCTGGCCACTATGTCGTCGCCGGTCACGTGCCGCCAACTCGACGAGCTTGTGTCGCTGGCCCGCAAGCGGGAGCGGCTTCTCTTGTTCACGGAGGAGCGCCTATTTCACCCGGCGCTCGTATTCTTGAAGTGGATGCTCTCCGGCAGAAGCGGCCTCTGGCGGCCTCGGTACTTGCGGGCTATCTCCGTGCCCGGGGCCGGCAATGGCAGCGGCGTCTCGCTGGCCACCCTGGTTGTGGAAGAGCTGGGGATCTGCGCCCGTCTGCTGGGGGATAGTCCAGCGTCGGTCAGCGGGGTCGTGTGTCGGGCGGAGGCGGAGGCGATGCCAGCGGCGGCTTTCATCAACATGGTCTACAGTGATGGGAAGATCGCCTCGCTGCAGGTGAGCACGACGGAGGCGCAGGAGAGCCGCCAGTGGACTCTTGCCACCCCTTCGAAGACGGTCCTGCTGGACGAATGCGACGCTCGCTCGCCCGTGAAGATCATCTCCTTCGATTCTGTGGCAAGCCCAGGAATCCCACTTCGCGTCAATCCGCCGATTCCGCTGGCAGAATGGCCCACCGAGAGCACGGTCACTCCTCCTCTTGGTACGACGGACATCAAGGTCGACCAGTGCCGGCATTTTGTCGAGAGCGTGCTGAACCACGACCTGCGCGAAGGCAACGCTGCGTCCTGGGCGGAAGTGGCGCTGGTATGGGAGGCGGTGCAGGAGTCGATGCGCCTGGACGGGATGCCTGTCAGTTTGAACGCGGCGGCGGAACGCGAGAGAAGGGCCGTCGGAGAGCGGCCGAAACTGCGGCTGATTCACGGCAAGGGGATGGGCACGGTCGACGCGCGCAAGAGGCCGGCGCTCACTCTCGTGCCGCGCTAGGCGTCACATGTCGAGCCGCTCAAGTTAGCGAGCGCTCGATCCCCTATTCTGGTTCCGGCTGGCGGGTCTTTCCGTTGCCGGGCGGCTCACCCCCGCAGAGTTCCTCGCGAAGAATGATGATCTCTTCCGGCGCGCAGATCCCGAGTTTGACGCGGTCTCTCTCCACGCCAAGGACCCTAACAAGGATGTTATCGCGAATAACTATCGCCTGATCGATCTTACGGGTTAGGATGAGCATTCTGTGTCACGCTATCCTCGGGCGTCAGGGTGAGGCCCCACTGTGTCTTCATTGCTGCGAGTAGTCTCGCCTCAGCGACCGTCGAGTCCGCAACTCTTGCTGTTTGCATGGTGATTATCGGCAGGCGCGGGCGAATAATCAGAGGTACTTGGGTCAGGGAGGCGAAGAACCAAGGCCTGGTGAGAAGTATCAGGGAAATGACGGACGCCCGAAGGCTGATGGTCTGGGAAGTTGGCGCGGATCTGTGTCTGTGGGGCCTGCTACCAGGCGCCGAATTCCGGTGTGGACTGGGCGAGGGCGACTGTCGACCGCCGTAGTACTTCTTGTGCCGCCTCCAGCGTGCCTACGGAGACGCAGTCGCAATACGTGGCATAGATGGACTTGTCGATGAGGCGTATTCCGTCGAAATTGAGTTGACCTTCGTGGTTCTTGCGAAGCTGGAGTAGGCGTTGCAGCCGCCGAAGATATACACCCTGCATCTCAACGCCGAAGCTTTCGATCTGAAGCGGGAGCGAGGCGTAAGCTCCTCCTGCCGTTTTCTCTTCCTTCTCCATGTTCGATATGCTCATTCCTTGTGGTTCTTGAGTCGATGATTATACGGCGGCGTCCGTTTCGTCGTTGCTCAGGTCTGGCGCGACTTCGAGGTTGACGATGCCCTTGCGAATGGCGTAGCGAATCAGGTCAGTGCGGTTCTGCGCGTGCAGCTTGCTCATGATATGGGCCTTGTGCGCTTCCACCGTCTTCACGCTGATGAAGAGATCATTGGCGATGCGCTGGTTTGAGTAGCCCTCCGCGATGAGTTGTAGGACTTCGCGTTCGCGGCTGGTCAGGAGTTCATAGCCGGCCTTGCCGTCGCCCTTCTGTGCTTGCCAGAGGAACTCGCTGATCGGGACTGTGTCGGAGATTGCGGAGCTGAAGTAGGTGTTGCCGCGATGCACAGACTGGATCCCCAGCAGCAGCTCAGCAACGTCGGACTTCTTGACGACGTAGCCGGAGGCGCCGGCCCGCAAGGCGGCCATTATCTGGTCGTCTTCCATGTAGCCCGTGAGAATGAGTACTTTGGTCTTTGGCACCCGCTTGCGGATCTGGCGGGTCGCCTCCAGGCCGTTGAGGCCCTGCATGACCATGTCCATGAGGACGACGTCGGGCATTAGCTTTTCGACGGTTTCGACGGCCTCGCGGCCGTTGCTGACGTCTCCGATGACTTCGATTTCCTGATGGGCGTCCAGAAGGAGGCGCAGCGCCTGCCTCAGGACGGCGTGGTCATCGACGATGAGGATTCGTATGCGCCCGTTGGAGCGGCCCCACGGCGATCCTTCGGTGCCGCTTCTCCCTCTCGGCGCGAGTGAGCCCTTGGCAGTATCAGATAGGTCCTCCATACAGCGCTCCTTGCTGACCTGCAGCCTGTATCCTTCGGTCTCGGCGCTACTTTCGCCAACGGGCTGCAAATTTACCATAACGGCTTACTAGTGGCAAGCGAAGCTTCGGTAGCCCGCGCTATTGCTCTTCGTCCAGGGGGCCGTAGATAGTGCTCAAGGTCTTGGGGCACCCCATGGTCAGTTCCTGGTAGTCATCGAAGCGTTCGGTCGTTTCGAGGCGCGCCGGGTACTCCCGATGGGCGCGGCAGAGCTTGCAGACGGCGTCTATCACATCGTTGTGGGGCTCAGTTAGCACCCAGTGATGCTGGCAAATGCTGATGGCCGTCTGTTCCACTCGTCTCCTCCGAAGTCGACTTAACGTCTCCGTGCAGTCTAGCTTCGCGGGCAGTGCCTGCTCTATCAGTAGAAACCCTTACATAATCGACCATTCGCCCCTATTTCCGAAGGTCGCGGCTGCAGGGAAGGCTGGAGACTGAGTAGTCTGACACGGGCAGGGCATGCCGGGTGAAGACGGCGAGGCGACGTGTGGGTCACGCTTGGGGGTGGGAAGGGGGGCGCTCGAAAGAGGTGCCCGTTTACGGCGGGCCGGCGCGGTCGACAGAGAAGGGTCCGAAGCTCCGCTGGCGCAGGTAGCGCTGGTAGGATTCCTGCGCGCTGCTCAACGCGGTGGAGATGGCCTTTTGTGGCGGTCCCATGTATCGGCGCTGGAACTTGTGGAGCGCGCTGTCGAAGTCTCCTTCCATGTTCTTGCCCACGAGCAGGCTGGTCAGGAGGCGCCTGGTGGCGGGGAGCGTCCCGCTGATGTCCAGGTCAACGATCACCCCATCCTCCCCTTCCACTTCCAGCTCAACCAGTATCACGGGGGTATCTATGGGGGAGAGACTCTGCGGCAACCTTGCGTGCCCGACAAAGATGACGGTATCGGTCCCGACGCTACCCGGTCGAATTGCGCTCACATCTTTTCCTCTCGGCGCGAGATCCCGGCCCAAAGAGCGAACATGAGGTTGCTCGTGCTGAGAATAGCAGAGGAGGCGGGGCGAGCGGCAATGCTCGGCTTAAGAAACCGTAACGATCGTTAGGGAATTCGCCGGGCACAAGAAAAGGGAGACATCGGCGTTTTCGGTGCCTCCCTTTCAGGTGAAGTGCGAGCAGCGGCGCGGTCTAGAGGCGCAGCTTGCCGTGCGAGGGTTGCCGGCGCCTTTGCCGGACGCGGCCGCTTTCGTCTTCTTCGAGGAGTTCTATCGCCGGGGGCGATACCGCCTCGTGGACGTATCCACAGGAGAGACAGCTACTGTAGGTGCCGTACCAGTCTCTCTCAGCGATCATTGAACCCCGACAACGCGGGCAGACTCGAGGCAACGTCGGTTCCATCTATTCCATCCTCCGGCGATATTTTACCCCATCAGGTGCTGGTCGAGTCCTTCCGCTGCCTCCGAGGTTAGCTGTCGGGTTTGGGTTGAAAGGACACCCTACCCGCCTTCGGCGGGATTGACCCCTGGAACGCGGCTCCCCCGTTCCCAAGAGGGTTTCGGCACTCTCAACTGGGCAGTCATACCAGCGCATGTAATAGCTGCGCCTTCATTATATATTTCACTTGACCGCCCGTCAACGTTCTATGCTCGTTTGTTGCAGATTCTCACAACTAAAGGACTGATGCCGTGGCTCCGCCGTCTACCTGGATCGTTGTTCCCGTTATCTGTCGGGCCGGCCCTGAGGCGAGGAACACGACCAGCGCGGCGACGTCGTCGGCGGCGCCCATGTGTCCCAGGGGGATCCGCCTGTTCTCCTCGGCAGCGACTTCCTCATAGGGTCGTCCTTCTCTTTCGGCCCGCGACCGCATCAGCGATTCCATTCGCGCGGTGAGAGTTGGTCCGGGGCAGACGTTGTTGACGAGGATGTTGTCGGGGCCGAGCTCTCGAGAGAGGGTCTTGGCAAGGCCGACGACCGCCAGACGCGCGGAGTTGGAGAGGATGAGGTTGTCAAGCGGCTGTTTGACGGCGTATGACGTGATGTTGATGATTCTGCCGCCGCCCTGCTTTCTCAGGTGGGGCAGCGCCGCGCGGATGGTGCGCACCGCGCTCAGGAAGTTCTGGTCCAGCGCCGCCTGCCAGGCTTCGTCGGAGTGGCTCTCGAAGGCGCCGAGGGGCGGCCCGCCGGCGTTGTTCACGATGATGTCCAGCCGGCCGAATAGCTCCGCCGCCGTCGCGACGAAGCGCTCGATGTCGCCGGCACGCGCCATGTCACAGACCGTTGCCAGCACGTCGACGCCCGTCTCGCGCCGGATCTCGTCGGCGGCCTCCAGCAGGGGCTTCTCGGTCCGCGCGCAGATTGCGACGCGGCAGCCTTCGCGGGCTAGGCCCATCGCAACCGCCTTGCCGATGCCTCGACTCGCCCCACCGATGAGAGCGGCTTTTCCTCCGAGTCCGAGATCCATGACGGATTCCTTCCTTTCCGGCAAGCTGTCGAGTAACGCGGGACGGGAAGAATATCGCCCACGTCCAGCGGGTTGTCAACCGCCTCTGTAACGTGGTTGCCCGGTTAGTCCATCTGCCGTCGAAGGGTGAGGCTGCTCAGCACGACAAAGAATGCGGCAAACGTCAGGAGGACGCCGAGATTCAGAAGCAGATCGCCGCTGGCCAGACCTTGGCCATCAAGCATCACACCCCTCAGGGCTTGATTCGAATAGGTTAGAGGTAACGCATGCGCGACGCCCTGAAGCCACCGCGGCATGCTCTCGATGGACCAGATGACCCCGGTGAGCAGCCCCTGGGGCACGATGACCAGCGGGATGAACTGAATCGCCTGTAACTCGTTGCGTGCGAACGTTGAGAGGAAGATGCCGAGATTCGCGCCGGCTACGGTCAGCGTGATAACAAGCAAGAACACGATCCCCAGATTGCCCACGTAGTTGATGTCCAGCACAAACAACGCTACAAGCAGAATGATGACGGCCTGCAAGACGGCAAGAACGCTGAACCCCAGCATGTAGCCCAAGACCAGCTCGGCGCGCCGTGCCGGGGTCACCATCAGCCTCTCCAGCGTGCCGCCGGTCCTTTCGCGCAGGAAGCTCACCGCGGTGAGCAGGAAGACGAAGAAGAAAGCGAAAAAACCGATGAGCGGCGGCGCCTGGTAGTCCAGCGTGTCGAACTGAGGACCGCCGTGAATGTAGCTCGTCTCTACTGGTATGCCGGCGGTCACCCCTGCCGGCGGCGATATGGCAGGTTGCGCCAGGGACAGGAGGCTGGCGAACGAGGCGACTTGGGATACCAGGCGGCTGAGAGCCTGACTCTTCTGCGGATTAGAGCCCTGGAGGACCAGAGCCATTTCGGGCGCGGCCGTTCCATTCGAAGCTGGTGTCCTAAGGATGAGTGCGCCGTCGACGTCGCCCGCCCTGACAGCCGCAAGCGCTTTGTCCTCCGTCGACACTACCCGCAGATCCCAGCCGGCCTGAGCAGAGGCGCGCTCAAGAAGACTGAGCACCGGTCCCGGCGTCGATTCGTTATCGACGGCAGCCAGGGAGATGCTGTTTGAAGTATTGCGGAGCAGGTAACCTAGCAGGGAGAGAACAAGCGCCGGCACGATGACGATGAGAGCAAGTGTGCGCGGATCGCGGCGAAACTGACGGACGATGCGTCCGGCGATGGCCAGCGTCCTACCCGCGTCCACCGCGCGCCTCCGCATAGATGAGAAACGCCTCTTCCAAGGAAGGAGCTGTGACCGCCTTTTGAAGCTCGTCCGGAGTGCCCTCGCTGAGGAGGGCCCCATCCCTCATGAAGACTAGTCGATCGCACCGGGCAGCCTCGTCCATCACGTGGCTGGAGACGATGATTGTTGTGCCCGCCCGGTTCAAGGTGCGAAAGTGGTTCCAGAAGGCAGCCCGCAGCCGGGGGTCGACGCTGACGGTCGGCTCATCCAGGAGGAGAAGCCGGGGCTGATGCACCAGGGCGCAGGCCAGCGAGACGCGCCGCTGCATGCCGCCGCTGAGAGTGTTCACCGGGCTGTCGACTCGCTCCGAGAGCTCCATGAGCTCCAGTACACTCTCCACCTCTCCTCGACCGTGACGGCCATAGAGACGGGCGAAGAAGGCGACGTTCTCGCGCGCCGAGAGCTCCATGTAGAGCCCGGTGTCCTGCGGCATGTATCCGGTCTGTCCCGACAAGATGCCGGAAGGCACGCTGTGTCCCCACACGGTGATAGAGCCGCCAGAGGGGCGCAGCGTGCCGAGGATCAGCCGGATGAGGGTGGTCTTGCCACAGCCGCTGGGACCTAAGAAGCCGTACGTCAGTCCGGTGGATACGCGAAGCGTGACACCATCGACAGCCCGGATGGTGCCGAAGCTCTTGCTAACGTTTTCGACGAGGATGGCATTTTCCATTATCGGCGAGCTAACCGGTCAGAGCGTGGACGCGCTCCCAGATCATCTCGCTAACGTCCTCGATCGGCAACGTTGCATCCACGATCAGCCAGCGCTGCGGCTCCGCGGCGGCGAGTTCGTGGAAGCCGTGTCGAACGCGTTCGTGGAACTCGCGGCTCTCGTGACCGATCGTGTCCCATTCGTAGCCGCCGGCTTTTCGGGCGAGACCGGCGTCGACGGGCAGGTCGAGAAGGATCGACAGGTCCGGCCGCAGGCCGCCGGTGGCGAGGTCGTTTGCCGCCGCTGTGGCCGCCAGGTCTAACCCGCGTCCATACCCCTGATAGGCCAGGGTGGAATCGCTGTAGCGATCACAGATAATGGCCTCGCCGCGCTCCAGGGCGGGTCGAATCACCTCAGCCAGAAGTTGGGCGCGGGCGGCCAGGATCAGCAAGAGTTCTGTCTCTCCCTCCAGGCCCGGGCGAAAGATGATGTCGCGCAGCCTCTCGCCGAGAGCGGTGCCGCCGGGTTCACGCGTGACAACGAGGGCCCGTCCTATCCGTTGCAGGCGCTGCTGCAAGAGCCCGACCTGTGTGGTCTTGCCGGCGCCTTCGCCTCCCTCAAAGGTAATGAAGAGTCCCTTCCGTTGCGTCACCTCCGACATGCAGCGCTAGCCTTCACTCCTCCTCTTCGACTTCGTATTCGCCGGTGGGAGTCCCGCCTTCGCGGAAGATGCGGACCCGTCTCTGAGGCTCCCGACCGGAACTGCGAGAGGAGAGGCTGTATTCCTGGGCGAGCTGATGCTGAAGCCGCCGGATGTATGAGTTCTGCGGTGAAAGCTCGATCTCGCCGTTGCTGGTCATGACCTGCGAGATGGCCTTCTCGGCTTCCTGGAGGGCTGCCGTGACCGGGTCGAAGCGGCCCTGGTCTCCCCGCAGCGACAGCAGACTCTGCTCCATCTGTGAGATCGTGTTGCTCCTCAGGACGTAGACCGGCAGGCCGCGGGCCTCGGCTTCCCGCAGGGCTTGCGGCTTGCGCCGGTAAAACGTGCGCATCGTTATGACCACGTCGGCCTCGCTCAGGTGCTCGCTGATGTTCACCGGCGACGCCGTCTGCCGAATCGCCTGCTCCAGCCGTTTGCGCGATATTCCGAATGGGTAGACGCGCCTTTTCAGACTCGCGGGCCGGACAGGCTGCGGTGTGCCCCAGGTCTCCAGGTCGCCGGCCTCTCCGTGCAGGTCGGCGGCGGTCAGGTGGCGCACCTTTCCTTCGGAGTCCAGGTCGCGCACCTCCGCTGGGACCTGGAAGCCACGCAGGATGGCATCGACCGTCTCCGCGACGTTCTGGTGGACCGCCACTCTGTCGAAGGTTTGAATCTCGACCACGACGTCGAAGGTAGGCGGCGCCTTGCGCTCAAGAATCGATTTCTTGCTGCGGCGGCGGCGCGCTTCTTCGTCGCCGAGGGTGACCGACTGGATGCCGCCGACGAGGTCCGCCAGCGTCGGGTTCATCATCAGGTTCTCCAGCGTGTTGCCGTGGGCGGTTGCGACGAGCTGGACGCCTCTCTCGGCGATTGTGCGCGCGGCGGCGGTCTCCAGCTCGGTGCCTATCTCGTCGATGACGATGACCTCCGGCATGTGGTTCTCCACCCCTTCGATCATCACCGCGTGCTGCTGATCCGGCGTCTTGACCTGCATGCGACGGGCGCTGCCGATTGCCGGATGAGGAATGTCGCCGTCTCCCGCGATCTCGTTCGAGGTGTCGACGATGATGACGCGCTTGTTCATGTCGTCGGCGAGGACGCGCGCCACTTCTCGGAGCATTGTCGTCTTGCCGACGCCGGGGCGTCCGAGAAGGAGGGTGCTCTTGCCGGTGCGTATGATGTCTTCGATGACGCGTATGGTGCCGAAGACAGCGCGTCCGACGCGGCACGTGAGGCCGACGATCCTTCCGCGTCGGTTGCGTATCGCCGAGATGCGATGGAGGGTGCGCTCGATGCCGGCGCGGTTGTCGTCGCCGAACTCGCTGACCCGCGCTGCTGCGTGGTCGATGTCTTCCTCGCTCACCTCGACGTCGCTCAGGAGCGCTTCTCTGCCCGGATAACGCGCTTCCGGCAGGCGTCCCAAGTCGAGCACGACCTCCAGCAGGTCATGATTATCGGGTTGCTGCCTGAGGGAGGCGCTTATGTGAGGAGGCAGAGCCTCAACAAAGGCGTCAAGGTCGTCCGTGATCTGTTTTTCCACCATCTCCTCCCGGAGGGGCTGTGACGTTCTAGACGGCGGGGGCAAGTTGCGGAGCTTTCACTGCCACCGCCGTTCTCATCACGAGAGATGCAAACTCAGGGCCTCGATCGAAGCCGTGTCGCAAGAGGCTCTGGATGAGGCCCGAAGCGGTACCGGGAACAAGGGTCAGGACGGGCTTCCCAGCGAGCCGGCCGAGGGCGGCGTCGATGAGCGCTTCTCGCGCGGGCTCGGCGGGATGGATCAAGAGATCGAAGTGGGCGCTGTCGGTGTCGGTCGCGGAACGGAACCAGGCGATGACGCGTCCATCTCGTTCGGCAAGCTGCTGCGACACGCGGCCGATAAGCCAGCTCCGGTCCTGCGCCGCCTTCCATTCGCCGAATGTAGCGGCTTCGGCCTGTCGCACGTGGTCCGGCACGGAGGCGTTGTAGAGCTCAAACAATGCATACTCGTCGGAGCGGGTCACCTTGCGAAAGCGGGGGAGCGCATCCAGATCATGAGGGAGAATGCGAAGCTCGGCCGCGGAGAGCAGGGTCTCGTGCTGGTAGGCGCAGAAGCCCAGCCTGCGTGCCAAGGGGAGGACGGAGCTCTGCTGGGACAGCCGGAGAAAGACCTTCTCGACGCTGGAGCGCGCCGCGTCCTTCAGGGACTGGTCCAGCAGGCCGAGGCATATGGAGTCATCGTCCTCCGCGGCGTTTATGAGGCAATCGAGCTCCCAGGCGGCGCCGGAGCCGCGACGTCGGGCCGACACAAGGCCGCGCAGGGTCGCGCCCTTTACGCTGATCCAGGTATGGCAACCGGTGGCGAAGGAAAACCACTGCTCGAGCGCTCGTTCGAGGGGATGAGGCGCGGCATCGGTCTTGCCTATTCGGGCGCGGGTCTTTGCTTCGTTGGGGTAGACCCGCCCGTCGAAGGAGACGAGGGCCACGAGGTCGGTAGGTCGTACTACTCTCGGACGCGTCATGACGTTGTTAAGGCGATGTCCTTGGTTTGGGCGGCTTCAGTCCCGGCCGCTCTGGTGATCTGGACGAAGTAGTCGTGAAAACGAAGGTCGGCCGTTAGTTCGGGATGAAACGCTGTTGCCAGGACGTTGCCCTGCCTGATGGCTACGACGGCTCCGTCGTCGGTTTGCGCTAGCCGGTTGACTTGTGGTCCCAGGTCCGTGATGATGGGCGGCCGGATGAATACGGCGCGGAATCGAGGCGACCCAAGGGCGGGCACGTCGATCTCAGTCTCGTAGCTGTCCACCTGGCGACCCCAACCGTTGCGCTTCACCGCGATGTCGATTGCCGCCAGTGTGGGAAGAGGCGTATCCCTCGAGCGCCGGGCAAGCAGTATCATTCCCGCGCAGGTCCCCCATACCGGGAAGCCGGCCGCAATCATCCGCGACAATGGGGAGAGCAGAGCGTATTCGTCAAGAAGGTGGCTGATGGTGGTGCTTTCGCCGCCGGGTATGACGAGGCCATGCAGCCCGTCCAGGTCTTGGGGCAATCGGACTTCGGTTGCGGACACGCCGAGCCTGCGGAACGATTGAATGTGTTCTGCAAACGACCCCTGCAGGGCAAGCACGCCGATGCGCATCGTCCCTCCCCGCAAGCTACCAGCCTCTGGTTGCCAGGAGTTCGCTTTCCGGGATGTCCTTGATCTCCAGGCCGGCCATCGCTTCGCCCAATCCTTTGGACACCTCGGCGATGATCTTGGGGTCCCTGAAGTGCGTGACGGCCTTGACGATGGCAGCGGCCCGCGGCGCCGGGTCCTCGGACTTGAAGATGCCGGAGCCAACGAACACGCCGTCGGCGCCCAATTGCATCATAAGGGCCGCGTCGGCCGGCGTGGCGACGCCGCCGGCGGCGAAGTTGACGACGGGCAAGACGCCGCTTTGATGGATCTCTTTCACCAAGTCGTACGGGGCGGCCAGCGCCTTTGCTTCGGCCATCAGTTCGTCTTTGGGCAGGCCCTTGACGCGCCGGATGCCATCCATTACGGCGCGCATGTGGCGGACGGCTTCGACGATGTTGCCGGTGCCCGCCTCACCCTTGGTGCGGATCATCGCTGCGCCCTCGGCGATGCGTCGCAGCCCCTCCCCGAGGTCGCGGCAGCCGCAGACGAAGGGGACGGTGAAGTCGTGCTTGTTGACGTGGTGCGTGTCGTCGGCGGGAGTCAGGACTTCGGACTCGTCGATGTAGTCTACGCCCAGAGCTTCCAGTACCTGCGCCTCGACGAAGTGTCCTATGCGGCATTTGGCCATGACGGGAATTGAAACCGTCTGCATGATGCGCTCGACAACACCCGGATCAGCCATTCGGGCGACGCCGCCGCCGGCCCTGATGTCAGCCGGGACGCGCTCCAGCGCCATGACGGCGCAGGCCCCGGCTTCCTCCGCTATCTTGGCCTGCTCAGGTGTGACCACATCCATGATCACGCCGCCCTTCAACATCTGAGCCAGCCCTTTCTTTACGGCCCAGGTACCCTTGGTTTCAACCATCGCGTCGATATACCTCCTGGTCAGCAGGACGTTTGTACGGCTAAATTCTACTACCAGAATCAAGGGCACGCAACTTGATTGATAGGTCGCGTACGTACCTGAACGCCTAACGACGTGTTCGAACACGCTCTGTTTGCCGAGTTTGACAGGGGTAGCCTCTAGGTTTAGAATCGATTGGTCGGCGGCGAAGCGCCGCAACTAGTTGAAGGAGTGGTTGACGAACCTCGTAGGGAAACGAGGTTCAACTTTTTGCGATGGGTGGAGTGCGCTATGTGCTGGCGGTATTATCCTCGGTTCTTGGCATCATGGTGCTGTTGTTCAGCCTGCTCCAACCGGAGCGGCCGGTGCTGGGAGTCGCCTTCGGTGGGCTGCTGATTTTGTATGGACTGGTGAGGTTGTACATAGGCCCTGGTGGATGAGGACGTTTGAGCGGTTTTCGGCGAGGGAACGGGCGCCAAATCTGCTAGAGGTTGCGGCTTTTTCCGGTGCCAACTTATAATTTGCCAGGCTCTGTGATCTAGCCGAGCTCGACGTGGCAGTCTCTGAAGGACAACGCGATGGCATCGCGTGAACCTACCGCGAAACTGAAGACCATTCTTGTGCCGATCGATGGCTCTGAAGCCAGCCTGGAAGCGGTGGCGCTCGCGTGCAGTCTGGCCAAACGCAACAAGGGCAAAGTCTACGTCGTGCACGTGATAGAGGTGAAGCGCTCGTTGTCGCTGGACGCGGACTTGAGCGCGGAGGCTGCGCAGGGTGAGGAGATACTTTCCCGAGCGGAGAAGATAGCCGATGGCCAGGACTTCGAGGTAGAAGGGGAGTTGTTGCAGGCGCGAGAGGCGGGTCACGCGGTAGTCGACGAAGCTGCGGAGAGGCGGGCCGACGTCATCATCGTCGGCCTCGAGGCGGAGGGGCCGTTTGGCGGCTTTCAGTTGGGCAGACTTCCGCAGTACGCACTGAAGAACGCGCCCTGTCACGTCTGGATCTGGCGTCGGGCCCCCGAGGGAGCGAGATGAGAGTGATCATAATGGGCTGCGGCCGTAGGGGTTCCACTCTGGCGGCGATGCTCGATGCGGAGGGACATGACGTTACCGTCCTCGACGTCGATGCGGCCGCGTTTAGTTTCCTTCCCGACGACTTCGGCGGCACGGAGATCGTGGGAAACGGCGCCGACGAAGACTCCCTGCGGTGCGCGGGTATCGAGCAGGCTGACGCGTTCGTCTCGACGACACGGGGCGACAACCGGAACGTGATGGCGGCCCAGATGGCGAAGCATATCTTCAACGTGCCGCGCGTCATCACTCTTGTCCATGACCCGATCAGAGAGGAGATGTACCGTTCGCTCGGCTTGCGCACTGTGAGCCCCACGCTGATCGTTGCCCACTCGCTCAAGGAGGCGCTGCTGGCGGAAGAGAGCGCGCTGGGGGGCGGCGTCGGTGGGGTAGAAGCGGCGGAGGGAGGAAACGGGGGATAGGGTGTACATCATAATCGTCGGCGGCGGCAAGATCGGATACTTTTTGGCGAGGCAGCTTCTTGAGGACCAGCACGAGGTGTTGATCGTCGAGCAGAATGCCGAGAAGGCCGCGCAGATAGCCGAGGACCTGGGAGAGATTGTGATGTTGGGCGACGGCTGCGAAGCAGCGACGATGGAACGGGCAGGGATGGGCCGCTCCGACATGGCGATCGCCCTCACCGGTGACGACGAGGACAATCTCGTCGTGTGCCAGGTGGCGAAGCACAAGTTCAACGTGCCGCACACGATCGCCCGGATCAACAATCCCAAGAACGAGCGCATCTTCAAGATGCTGGGCATCGACGCGACCATCAGTTCCACCGGCGTTATCCTGGCGCACATCGAGCAGGAACTGCCGTCGCACCCGATGATCCCGCTCATGACACTCAAGGGCGGCGGTCTCGAGATAGTCGAAGTCAAGATTCCGCCCGATGCGCCGGTCGTCGGCAAGCCGGTGAAGGATATCCTGCTGCCACAGAAGTCGCTGATAACGCTGATTGTCGGGTCGGACGGACAAGCCAGACTCCCCACGGGCGACACGCAAATCCAAGCGGGCGACGAAGTCGTCGCGGTAACAATGCTGGACAGCGAAGACGCCCTTCGCTCGGCGCTCGTTGGCGAGCCTGCTCCGCGGCCATACTAGGCGGACCCCGATGACCAAGCGTCTCGCGTTTCTAGGGCCGCCGGGCACATTCAGCGAGCAGGCGGCGCTCCTCTGTGATCCGCAGGCGCAACTCCTTTCTTTCGCCACGGTGGCAGCAGTGGTGGCGGCTGTCGCCTCCGGAATGGCGGATGAAGGCGTCATGGCGGTCGAGAACAGCCTCGAAGGCTCGGTCACCGATACGCTGGACGTGTTGATCCATGAGTCGGCGTTGTTGATACGGCGGGAAGTTGTCCTGCCCATCGAGCATTGCCTGCTCGCGAAGCCCGGGACGACCGCGGATCAGGTCGAGACCATCTACTCGCATCCGCAGGCGCTCGGGCAGTGTCGCCGCTTCTTGGAGCGTTGCTTTCCAAAGGCCCGGCTGGAAGCCTCGCTTTCTACCACCGTCGCGGTCGAGCAGATGATGCAGCAGGAGAAGGCGGCAGCCGTGGCAACTGCGCGGGCGGCAGAGCTGTACGGCGTGCGCGTTCTCGCCAGCGGGGTTCAGGATAACCAGAACAACGAGACCCGCTTTGTGCTCGTCGCTCCCGCCGACAGCGCGCCGACGGGTCGCGATAAGACTTCGTTCGCTTTCTCAGTGGCCCAGGACCGGCCGGGCAGCCTGGTCGATGCCCTGAAGGAGTTTTCAGACCGCGAGATTAACCTCACGAAGATCGAGTCGCGCCCGACGAAGCAGGAGCTGGGGAGATACGTCTTCCTGGTCGACCTGGAAGGCCACCGGACGGATCCCAAGGTGGCGGAGGCGCTGGAGAAGGTAAAGGCGCAGGCCTACTTCTTCAAGGTCTTCGGGTCCTACCCTCGCTTCGAAGCTAAGAGCGCCGCTCGCTAGAGCGCGCGGAGGCAGCGCGATGCCGGAGCTGCCCGATCTGGAGGCCATTCGCGGTTTCCTCAACAAGAGCTTGCCCGGCGTCCGGATCGGGCAGGTGCAGGCCCTGATCCCGTTCGTGGTCCGTCTGCCGAAGGCTGATTTCCTGTCGGTAGTGGAGGGGAACCGCTTCGGAGAGACATCGCGCCGGGGGAAGTTCCTTCTCATCAACCTGGAGGGAGAGCACCTGCTTGTGATCAACGCGATGCTCACGGGTCGCCTTCAGTACTGCCTGCCCTCTGAGAAGCGACGATCGAAGACGTGTCTGATCCTGGCTCTGGACAACGGCTTCGATCTCCGCTACGTCGATCAGCGGCTGATGGGGAGAATCTATCTGGCGACGGAGGAGGGGCTCGGCGGCATTCCGCAGTTCGCCGAGATGGGTCCCGATGCCCTCTCGCCGGAACTAACGGGATCCGTGTTCGCTGAACGGCTCAGACACTACAGCGGGCAGATAAAGAATATCCTGGTCAACCAGAGGTTCATCGCCGGTATCGGGAATGCCTACTCCGACGAGATCCTCTTCGCGGCGAGGATCAACCCGTTCCGAAAGCGCTCTGCCCTCAGTGACGACGATGTGAAGCGGCTCTACCGCTCCATGCACGATGTGTTCGCGTGGGCGACCCCTTTGATGGAGGAGGCGATCGAGGATGAGCTTCCGCTGGAGGAGGTTCGCTACTTCATGCGGGTGCACCGTCGTGGCGGAGAAGCATGTCAGGTCTGCGGCAATCGCATCACGGACATCACCGCGGGCGGGCGGGTGACGAGCTTCTGTCGCCACTGCCAAACGTGACCGGGCGTCCGGATTGCGGCCAAATAGAATCGGCCCTATTGGGGCCGTTTTCTTTTCGTCCGATTGCGGGCCATTCTTATGAATAACCGTTGGGCACTTCCCAGCCGGGGATGAACTTCTGCCACTCGACCTGGCGTTCTAGATAGTCATAGAACAGGTAGTAGGCGGTGGCGGGAGGACGGCTCGGCTGACGCAGCAGCCGCATTCGCGCTTCTCGCGGCATCTTCCCCGCCTTGCGATGGTTGCAGGGCTTGCAGGCAGACACGAGATTGTCCCAGGCATGGGCGCCGCCCTTGTTGCGGGGGACTACGTGGTCGAGCGTTAGATCGTGGCTGCGTTTGCCGCAGTACTGGCAGGTGTAATGGTCGCGGTTGAAGATCTCCCTGCGGGTCAGCCGCATCTGGGGCCGCGGGCGCTTGATCAGGTAGACCAGTCGAATCACCGACGGGAGCGAGAAGCAGTAGCTGGGGCTCCGCAGCTTTCCCTCGTTGTGTTCCAGGACCTCGGCCTTGCCGCGGTCGACGAGCACAAACGCGCGTCGCGCATTGCAGACGTTAAGGGGCTCGTAGTTCTGGTTTAGAACGAGTACGGGGGAATTGACCATGGTCATTCTTGCTCAGTGACATTCTGTCGAGTGCATGATAGCAAAACGCTTCCGGGAGGGGCAACCGAGAACCTGAGAAGATTGTCCGGCTAGAGGGCGTCTACGGCGTTCTGGAACTCGGCCGGGAGGATGCGCAAAAGAATGGGAATGCCGTCCAGGAACATGGGGCCGAACAGCGAATCGCGGATATTGTCCTTCAGGCCGAAGGCGGGGAAGGTCACGAAGAGGATGAGGGCAACTTCGACGATGACCATTCCCTTCAGAAAGCCGAAGACGGCGCCGAACAGGTGGTCGAAGGTGCCGAGCATGAGGAGCGAAGCAGTCTGTTTGAGCAGCATTCCGGCCAACTGGCCTGCCAGGAGACAGGCCCCGAAGATGAGCAGGAAGGCGATTATGTTGGAGGCGTTGTTGTTGTCGACCGCGAGCTTCACGTCGTTGGCGAGGTCATGGTAGAAGAGGCCGGCGAGGACGACGCCAAGGGCCACGCCCGTCATCGTCACCACCTCCCGGATGATGCCGGCAGAGAAGGCGGAGAAAGTGAACCAGGCAATGAGGACGACGACGGCTACATCAATGTAGTTCATTACCTGTCTTCTGCTCAGGCGTCAGTGAAGTCGCGGCGTCAGCGCGCCGGTGGATCATCGCAAACCTTACGACTCGTGCGGTTCACCGTCAAGGCCAGACGTTGGTCTACCGGCTCCTTTCGCCGGACGTCGGCCTCCTACCTCTAGGTATATTCTCGGATGATCCTTCGGATGTTGGCGCCCTAAGATCCGCGCCGTGGACGGAACTTGGACAGGCGTTCGGTGTTCATTTGCGTGACGGCTAAGCGGTGGAGGAAGAAGAGCGGCGCCAGAGCGATCAGCCCGAAGAGATAGCCGCCGATGACGTCACTCGGCCAGTGCACGCCGGCGTAAACCCTCGCCGCGCCTGTCGCGACGATCATGAACAGGCAAAGCGCTCGAAACAACAGTCGGGCCGTCCTATGTGGTATGAGCAGGCCCGCGAGAACAAACAAGGCTCCGTAGAGGACCATCGCGCCCGTCGCGTGGCCGCTGGGGAAGCTGTAGCCGGAGGCGTGGTCCCTGATCTGGAGGAGATCGACTGAGGGCCGCGGGCGCGCCACGATCATCGCCAGCAGTTGGCGCAGGCCGCGCGGGACAAAGGTCGCTACAAGGAGCGCGGACTCCGAGAAGCGCCCTTGAGTCAGGAAGACGCCGGCGAAGGCCAGCGTAATGAGGACGCCCCACAGCGCATCGCCTGCGACGTTAGAGAACGAAGCTATCGGGCCAAAGCCGACGTCGTCGAGTTCCTGGATGTGTCGCGCGAGGCTCAGGTCGCCGGGGAGGTAGTCGGTGACAGCCGCGAAGCCTGCCATGACGCCTAACAGGCAGGTCGCCGCGATCCATGCGGACCAGTAGAGCCGTTTCTTGAAGGCCGGCGTTCGATCTTTCATGTCCCCTCGACGCTGGATTATGGCAGTCTGTTCCGCGCCGCTCAAGCCCGCCCATCCGGCAACGTCATCTCCATAGGGTAGGCTGACCTTGACACCCGCCGAAGGCGCTACCTACAATCGTCTATTGGGCGCATTCGATCATCGCAACGCAGTGACAATCGGGAGACACCACGATGGAACGACAGGCTGAGGGCGAGGGCTTGTTGCAGCAAGTCCGGGCCATCCTCGATGGAGCGCAGGAGACGGTCCTGACGACCGTTGCCGGCGATACCCTTCGCAGCGGTCTGGTGCCTTTCGCCCTGGGCAGCGATGCGTCCGTCTATTTTCCTTTGGGCCGCGGCGACCTGCGAGCTCTCCAGTTGGGCTTCAACCCTGCCGTATCCTTGTTCGTGGCGTTGCAGGACGAGGCCGGCGGAGAGACCATCGAGATCGAGATCAGCGGCAAGGCGCTGCCTCTTCGGAAAGCTTCGGAGAAGCAGAAGGCGCGTGATCTCCTGGGGAAGCGGGCGATACCCATCGAGGCGGGAGACGAGCAGGACTACGTCCGCGTCGCACCTGCACGGATCGAGGTTAGGCGAAGGACACGGGACGGCGCCGTCGTCAGTGAGGCGCTGGAGTTCCCGGCCAATCGCAGGGTGGTGAGTGAGTGGACGCTGCTGGGGAAGAAGGCCTTCGCCTGGTTCCTGGCGGTGAGGATGCCGTTCTTGACGGCCAGCATCACACCTATCTTGCTTGGGGGAGCCGTCGCCTGGGCAACCCGACACGAGTTCAGCTGGGGGCTGCTGTTCCTGACGATGCTGGCAGGCGCCCTCATGCACCTGGGAGTCAATGTCATCAACGATTACTTCGACCATATGAGCGGCAACGACGATATCAACGTCGAGTTCATTCGACCCTTCAGCGGAGGCAGCAGGGTGATTCAGATGGGCCTGCTGACGCCGCTGGAAATGCTGGTGGGCGCCGTGGTCTTGTTTGCGCTGTCCAGCGCCATCGGACTGTACCTGGCGGCAGTCACCGGGCCGATGGTGCTAGCGTTTGGGGTCGTGGGTCTGGTGTCGGGCGTTTTCTACGTCGGGAAGCCGTTCAACTGGGGGAGTCACGGCATCGGCGAGATCCTGGTGGGTCTGAACTTCGGCACCTTGATGACCCTCGGCGCCTACTATGTGCAGACTCAGCGGGTAGACTGGACTCCCGCCGTCGCCGCCATACCGATCGCCGCCTTGATCGCTGCTGTCCTCTACGTCAACGAGTTCCCGGACTATGCCGCCGACAAGGCAGTGGGCAAGCGCACGTGGGTCGTGCGTCTCGGGCGTCCCCAGGCCGCGAACGTCTATGCCTGTCTGATGGCGATCCCTTACGTGTCGGTCCTGCTCGCAGTTGTCGCCGGCACGCTGCCGGTGACTACCCTGCTCCTGCTTATTACGCTTCCCCTTGCGATACGCTCCGTGCTCGTGGCCTATCGCTACCATTCGCAGCCCGTGGAGCTTGCGCCGGCGAACGCTCTCACGATCGTGATTCACCTTTCCGTGGGACTGCTTCTGACATTGGGCTATGTCTGGGAAGGCTCCGATCTCAAGGAACTGGCGTACGTCATCGGGTTCGCCGTCCTGTTCACCCTGATAGTCGCCTTTGTGAGCAAGGGGATCGAACAGGAGAAGCGAGCGTTCCTCGCCTCGCGGCAGGCACTCTCAGCAGGACGCGGCTAGCGGGCGGCGCCGGTGGACGAAAAGCGGAGCAGAGCGCGCTACGTCCGCGGCCTGTTCGACGGCATCGCCTCTCGCTACGACCTCGCGAACGCGGTCATCACCTTCGGCCGGATCAAGAAGTGGAGGGAGCGCTTGGCGCGCGAAATCGACCCTCGCGGCCGGCGCCTCGTGCTCGACCTCGCGACCGGCACGGGCGAACTCGCGCTGACGGTGGCGCGGCGTGCCCCTGAGGCCCGAATCGTCGGCGTCGATCTATCGATGGAGATGGTGCGCTATGGTCGGGAGAAGGTGAAGCGCGCCGGGCTGGACGGCCGAATTTCGTTTGTGATGGCCGACGTGACGTCGCTGCCCTTCAAGGACGGCGTAGCGGATTGCGTGGTGAACGCGTTTCTCCTGCGGCACGTGCCGTCGGTCGCCGGCGCCTTAGTGGAGTTCAAGCGAGTGTTGCGCCCCGGCGGCCAAGTAGCCTCGTTGGAGCTGACGCAGCTGACGACGCCGGTGTTTCGTCGGGTGTTTGGCTTCCTGTTTCGCCATGTCACGCCTGTGCTCGGCGGCCTCGTCTCCGGCGATTTTGAGGCATTCCGCTATCTGCCGCGTTCGCTTGCCCCCTTCCCGGGACACGAGGAGCTTTCAGGCATGATGCGAAGCGCCGGCTACCAGGACGTCAGATGCCGGCTGATGTGGCTTGGGACGGTGGCGGTGCACGCCGGGGCCAAGCCGGCATGATTCAGCGTGGCTGGATGCGGTAGATGCACGCCGGGTCGCCGCGGACGATGCAGGAATCCAGCGAAACGGGCGATTCGAGCAGATAACCGACGAACTGGGTGTCGAGATAACAGAGGTCCTTGTGGGCGTGGGCGACGTCCGGATAAGGACAGGTGAGTCGGTTGATGAAGTGGGCTCCGCCTCGGGAAGAGGTGGATACGAGGCAGCCCTCAGCTTCGATGATCCGAGCCACCTCAGACACGCGCGCGGGTAAGTCCATGCCCGCCACTCGGCCCAGGTAAGGTTCCGCCTTCCTTTTGGCGGCCCGCTGCAGGAGTTCCTGAACGCCTGGATCGCCGTTCAGCGACCGTATCTCGTCCAGCAGGAGCGCTGCCAGCGTGGCGTACTTCTTGGGATAGACGCCGTCGCCGAGAGGGGTGAGGGAATACACCAGGGCCGGCCGGCCTACTCGCCCGCGCTCTTCGTGGCCCTCGATCAGGCTGTCGCGCTCGAGGATAGTCAGGTGCTGTCGGATGCCGGTGGAAGTCAGGCCGAGCAGATCGCCCAGTTCCTTGACGGAACCCTTTCCGTGGCTGCGGAGGTAGTCCAGGATTTGCCGGCGAGTTGGCTGCATAGACCCCAAGATACGTTAGTGCAGAATGGCCAATAACATCTGATGCAAGTATGCTAACACAGCCGCCCATGACCGACAATCTCCGGCAGGCGCTCGCCCTCACTCCTGAGAGCAGCGTATAATCGGAGCGAAGGCTGCCTTGAGATGGTGAGCAACACTGGTCCAATGGATCGAAAGCTGCGGGCCGACGCTATCGTCGAGACGGCGGCGCAGCAGATGCGGCAACTGCTCAGAGAGGCCGTTGCTCTGCTAGATCCCTTCCCCGCTTTCCCCGGCTCATTTTTCACTCTCGGCATCGAAGTCGAAGGAGGTCTGGCGGAGGACCCGGAGCGCGGCTGCATTGTGCTGGGGCCGGACGGCGAGCTGCATGAGCTGGAGATAAGCATTGACTTCACCCGGGGACAGACCGACCCGGTGGCGGCCCGCGACGAGACGCTGAAGCCGCTGGAGTTCCATCCGCGAGACTACATTGTCTATGCCTATGACGCCTTGACCCGGGTCACGGAGTTGCTGATGGAGCAGCAGGCGGAGAAAGCGGAGGGGTAGCGCTTCTCCCGGCAACGCGCTCGCGCGGCGCCTTCGTTTGCGAGGCGCCGTTTTTGGTATCATAGACGTTGCCCTTGAGGGGGGCTTCTCGTGGTATTC
>DATLAX010000014.1:0-3406 GCA_035527215.1 Dehalococcoidia bacterium | reverse complement strand
GCTCGGCGGCGGCGGCGGCGGCGGGCGAGTGCAGCGTCGCTCTCGGCTCCGACACCGGCGGCAGCATCCGGCAGCCGGCGGCGTTCTGCGGTGTCGTCGGGCTCAAGCCGACGTACGGCCGCGTCAGCCGCTTCGGGCTCGTCGCCTTCGCCAGTTCCCTCGACCAGATAGGGCCGCTGACGCGCGACGTGGAGGACGCGGCCATCACGCTCAACTGCATCGGCGGCTACGACGACTGCGATTCGACTTCCGCGAACGTCGAGATGCCCGACTTCACCCGCTTCCTCCAGCGCGATCTCAAGGGAATGCGAATCGGCGTTCCGAAGGAGTACCTGCCGGAGGAGATGGACACGTCCGTGCGACAGGTCGTCGAGGAGGCGATAGGCGTCATGCAGTCGCTCGGCGCGACCGTCGACCGCGACGTCTCGCTGCCGACGACGCCCTACGCGCTGGCGGTGTACTACATCATCGCCCCCAGCGAGGCCATGGCGAACCTGGCCCGCTACGACGGCGTGAAGTACGGCTTCTCGTACCAGGAAGGCGAGAGCATGTGGGACAACATGGAGCGGACGCGCCAGTACGGCTTCGGCGACGAGGTGAAGCGGCGCATCATGCTCGGCACGTTCGCCCTCTCCGCAGGCTACTACGATGCCTACTATCTCAAGGCGCAGAAGGTGCGCACCCTCATCCGCCGCGAGTTCGACGCCGCCTTCGCCAAGTACGACGCGCTGGTCACGCCGGTCACGCCGACGCCCGCCTTCCGCATCGGCGAGAAGGTCGACGACCCTTACGCCATGTACCTCAACGACATCTTCACCCTGCCGGTTAACATCGCCGGGATACCGGGGATATCGGTGCCCGCGGGCTTCTCGGACGGGCTGCCGGTCGGCGTGCAGGTGCTGGCGAAACCCTTTGACGAGGGCTCGCTATTTCGTGTAGCTTACGCCTACGAGCAGGCCACCGGCTGGCACGACTCCCGCCCTTCACTCTAGACTCAGACGTTCCGTTGCCGCGAGCGGCGATCATCATCGTATTAGTTCGTGAGGAGGACTGTCGTGGAACTGAACCCGGCGCAACAGCTAATGGCGAAGCGCCAGCACTGATCGGAAGCGGTATTGCTGGCCGTGAGCCGGCAGTTGGGAATCGAGAGTCCGCTGATCCCGCGCATCGCGACGGCCTTCGGCGGCGGCATGGGACGCAGCGGCGAGGTCTGCGGCGCCGTTGTCGGTGCGCTGATGTGCATCGGCATCGTGCACGGCCGCGAAGAGCCGGAGCAGTCGGACGTGGAGGCCTACGCCCTCGCGCGTAGCCTGCTGCAGGCGTTCCGCCAGGAAATGGGGAGCATCGATTGCCGCGAGCTGACGGGCCACGACCTCTCGACGCCGGAGGGGGTGCAGGCATTCCGCAACTCCGACGTGCCGATGCGTGTCTGCCTGCGCGCCGCCGGCTTCGCCTACGACGAGACGTTGAAGCTGCTCGAGGCGTAAGAACGTGGAGCAGCCGCTGAACGTGGGCTGCTACTCGGGCGGTCGCTACGGCGAGCGGCCGCAGTGGGTGGAGCGCGAGGGCCGGCGAGTCGCGGTCGCGCGGATCAACCGACAGTACCGTCAGGAAGACCGGCTGGTCTTCGACGTGACGCTGGAAGACAAACGGCGACTGATACTGTACTATTACCCGCATCGAGACATCTGGTTGGGAGTGAGCAAGGAATGAGCGACGGCAGTTTATCGAACGTGACCCGGCGCGGCAACATCTCGCAGCGCGTGCAGAGCCTCTCGGCATCCGGCATACGGCGCTTCTTCGACATCCTCGACAGCATGGAGGACGTCATCTCGTTGGGCGTCGGCCAGCCCGACTTCGTGACGCCGACGATCATCCGCAACGCCGCCATCAAGTCGATCGAGGATGGAAAGACGCACTACACGTCGAACTACGGCATCATCGAGCTGCGGCAGGCGATCTCGCGCCACCTCCAGCACCACTACGACGTCTACTACGAGCCGGCGACGGAGATCGTCGTCACCACGGGCGTCAGCGAGGGGCTGAACATCGCTATGCAGACGCTGCTGGACATCGGTGACGAGGTGCTCTGCCCGGACCCGCACTTCGTGGCCTATCCGGCGTGCGTCACCCTCGCCGACGGGGTCTTCGTGCCGGTGCCGACGAGCGACGCCAACGCTTTCAAGGTCACGGCCGCCGGCCTCGAAGAACGCATCACGCCGCGCACGAAGGCGATCCTGCTCGGCTACCCGTCGAACCCGACCGGCGCGGTCATGGAGCGCGACGACCTGCTCGCCGTCGCCGAGCTGGCGGAGAAGCACAACCTGTTCGTCATCTCGGACGAGATCTACGACCGGCTGGTCTACGGCATGAAGCACACCTGCTTCGCCTCGCTGCCCGGCATGCGGGACCGCACGATACTGCTGGGCGGCTTCTCGAAGGCGTACGCCATGACCGGCTGGCGACTGGGCTACGCCGCCGCTCCCGCAAACGTGCTCGAAGGCATGATGAAGGCGCACCAGTACGTCATGATGTCCGCGCCGACGACGTCGCAGCACGCGGGCGTCGAGGCGCTGCGCAGCGGCGAGGAGGACGTGCGCGGCATGGTGTCGGAGTACGACCGGCGGCGTCGACTCATCGTCGGCGGCTTCAACGATATCGGGCTGAAGTGCTTCGAGCCGCGGGGCGCGTTCTACGCCTTCCCGTCCGTCGCCGCTACGGGGCTATCGGACGAAGCGTTTGCGGAGGAGCTGCTGATGGAGGAGCGGGTTGCGGTTGTGCCGGGCTCCGCTTTCGGCGAGTGCGGCGTGGGGCACGTGCGGGCGTGCTACGCGCAGTCGTACGAGCTCATCGAGCAGGCTTTGGAGCGGATGCGGCGTTTCGTGGACCGCCACCGGCGTTGATTAGCCATGTGCTGTCGTTATCGTTCCCCTCGGTCCGCCCCGCCGCTTGTTGGATCGCGGCGCCGATAACCATCCCTTGTCGCTAAGCACGCCCCATGCGAGACGGATCTGATCATCACTGAAGCGGTGCTTCCTCTCGCTCCAAGCGTACACACGATTGATCGCCTCATCTGCTGTCGAAGCTCCTTCTCGTTGGGCGACCCAATGAACGCTTGACAGCAGTTCCAATCCGAACGGACTTTCGAACCCTTGGACCAGATCGGCCACCTGATCGAACCGCGACCGAATTGCGGGATGATCATTGAGGAATCGTTGCGCGTCTTCGACAGCGCCCGGCACGAGCTCAAGCTGCTTGTCCGGCCGATCCCCGCCGTCGTGATAACCTGAAGTGTAATACCCTTCGGCACTGATTAGCACATGACGCAGATTCTCGGCATACGGTCCGTACAGTGCTTTGGCGTAACGCAATCGCAGGGGTTCACCCGCTACCTGCATGAAGTACA
>DATLAX010000013.1:0-25114 GCA_035527215.1 Dehalococcoidia bacterium | reverse complement strand
GTGTAGTACTTGACGTATTCCTCGTTGTAGAGCTTGTTCTGGATCGTGTAGTTGATGAGCCCGCCCAGGAAGACGATGTCCGTTGCGGAACGCAAAGGGGCGTAGTGGTCGGCTGTGGCGGCGGTACGGGTGAAGCGCGGGTCGACGACGATTAGCCTGGCGCCGTTCTTGTCGCGCGCCTCGTTTACCCAGCCTATCGAAGCGGGGTGGTTCTCTGCCGGGTTGGCGCCGATGACCAGGATGGCGTCGGAGTTCTTGGCGTCGACCCAGTCGTTCGTCATGGCACCGCGACCGTATGTGGCGGCCAGACCGGCCACCGTGGCCGAGTGTCATATACGGGCCTGATGTTCTAGGTAGACCACCCCCAGGGATCGCGCCAGCTTGGCCGACAGGTAGCATTCCTCGCTGTTGTTGGCGGCGCCGCCCATCCAGGCGATCCCTTCGGTGCGGTTGACGGCGACATCCTTGTCATTGACCCTGACGCTTGGCACCCAGGTTGCGTCGCGGGTCTGTTTGATCTTCTCGCCGATGCGGGAGATGGCCCAGTCCCAGTCCTTGACTTCCCATTCGGCTGCGCCGGGTGCGCGGTACATCACGTGCTTCAGCCGCAGAGGGCTGTTGAGGAGTTGGCGCAGGGCAATCGACTTGGGATCGAGGCGGCCGCGATTGATGGGGTTATCAGGGTCGCCCTCGCAGTTAATGCACTGGCCCTCTTCGTCCGTAGCGACGATGAGGCCGCAGCCGCAGGAGCAATAAGGGCATATGGTCTGACCCTCGCCGATCTTCTTATGGAGGTCGATGTTGCCGGTCGCCTCGGCGGGGGCAAGTCCGGCTGCCACGAGGAGGCTTCCGCCGCCCGCGCCGGCCGCTGAGAGCTTCAGAAAGTTCCTTCGGCTCAGTTTCTCCACAGCGCAGCCTCCTGATGGGGAAGGACGGTGGTTGGGTCGGGTCCGACTGCGCTTGTGTTCACTTTCACTAATGACCTGCTATTCTCAAACCCTGTGCACGCGTTCCCTGGGAGTCCGTTCTGTCCGGGGTATCAAGTTGGCCGGGTCCCCCTGCTGTCGCTCCCGGCGCGGATCGAAAGACCCTTCTTGCTGCGCCAAATCAAACCGTGGGTGACACGATCACTTCACTTTGAGCCTACGGCGATGCCTGTTTAAGGGCAATACCTTTGGAGTCGAGCTCATGTGGCTGGGGCGGATGGCGACGCAACGGTCGGGCGCTTGGGGGGGTGGGCGGATAACGCTGGCGGGTCAAATAGTCGGTGGAGCCGGAGACCAGGCGGCCGGCCTATCGGTTGCTGAGCTTCTCTCTGAGGTCAGATATGGCGGCAAGGACAACGGTCAGCCCGAGAATCCCGAGCAGGCCGACGGCCAGCCACATGAGGAAGAAGAGAGCGTATTCCATAGAGCCACCTCTTTCGCCTGGCGCACACTGTTTCGAATCGAACTGCTAAGAAGATAATAACCCAGCGTTCGCCCAAGAGATCAAGCCCACTGGTGTCAACGGGTGGCATCGAAGATGTGCGGCAGGAGGAGCGCCGCGGATCGTGTTGTCGCGTTATTGTGGCGGTGTAATCCCGCAGCCGTATGGCGGTTACCGTATCCGAAGCCGAGAATAGCATAGACCGGCACGCACATCGCGCGTCGACGTTACGCGTTGCCAGGGGGTCCAGCAGCTTTCTGGGTAGCAGCGGCCGGCTGAGGTGCAGAGATGAATAGACTGAAACTGATTGCCTGCTCGGCAGCTATCGCCATCGGTCTGACGCTGCTTGCGTGCGGCGGTTCAGGCGAAAAGGGTCAACCGGCGGATACACCCAAGCCCCCGAGGGGACCGGTGGAAACGGCGGAGAAGACGAGCGGCATCGACAGCCTTGCGGCGTCGGTCGTGATGGTCGCGCCCGGCGCGTTCGACGGCGGTGATTTCGAGCCCGTGGCGACTGGCTCGGGCACCATCGTCGACGAGAGCGGGCTCATACTCACCAACTTCCACGTCGTCGATCCCGAGGGCGTCGGCGCCTACGAGGACATTGCCATCTACGTCACCGACGACCCCAAGGAAAGCCCTACGCTCACCTACTTCGGTGGCCTGGCTGCCTGGGACAAAGAGCTGGACCTGGCCGTAGTGCGGATTACCGAGAACAGGAACGGCGTTGAGATCGACGTCGAGGGTCTCGATCTCCCAGTCGTCTCTATCGGTGACGTGGCTGACCTGGACATCGGCGAAACACTCACGGTGCTCGGCTATCCGGCCATAGGCGGAGGCTCACTAGAACTGACCAAGGGCGCCGTGAGCGGCTTCCTGGCGGCGGAAGGGAAGAAGGACGCCTGGATCAAGACGGACGCTCGCATCGCAGCCGGCAACAGCGGCGGCGGCGCCTTCGACGAGGACGGCGACCTCGTGGGCATACCCACGGCCATCTACTACGTCGAGGGACTCGGCGTCGAGGAGTCCGGACGGATACGCCCCATCGATCTCGCCGCGGGGCTCCTGCGGGACGCGAGAGCGACGACCACCGTCGTCATCCCTCAGCTCGAAGAGCCGGGCGCCGGTGGCGCGGGCATAGACGTGCCCCTCCTTTCCGAGGCCGATTTCAGCCCCAACTTCGTGTTGAGCTGGGAAAGCTACTTGACCAATGAGGACAGGGCCGCCTTCTACGAGAACCCCGATGAGGCGCTGAGCTTCTACGAGGATTACGGGCGGATCGGCGGCGTGAGACGCGTGTTTGATGACTTCGATAGCGCCGATGCTCAGGGCGTGACGCCTACGGTGATCGTTGTCCAGACCGACCTCTACGAGACGTCCCAGGGCGCTGCCGGCGCGGTCTCCGACTGCAGCGAATTCCTGGATACGATGTGGGAGTTCGTCACCGACATGGGCTTCGAGTTCTACGAGCCTGAGCTGGTCTCCGACCCGCAACTCGGCGACGAGAGCTGCCTTTACGGCGCGGAAGAGGATGTCGGCTCTTCAAACGAGTCCCCGCTGATGCTGGCCTTCGTCGGCTTTCGGCAGGCCAATGCCCTGATAGTAGTCGGCGTGTTCTCGCTGACCCTGGACTTCGACTATCAGACCGTCGTCGCCCTCGCGGGCGCCCAGAGCAACCTTCTGACGCGGGCAGGCCTTCCGGCGCTGTCGAGGGAGCCCCGCGCACCGGTTGCGAACGAGCCGCTCGGCTGGCCGACTCCCGAGGACGCGATTGCGGAGTACCTCTGGTACTACGACATCGAGTACATCGGCGACTGCGCCTACGCAGACGCGACGTACGACATCGGCAGGTACTGTTCCACTGCCTACGAGGACCGCGGCGGCATGGTGATCTATTTGGCCGGCGCGACCTTCTCCGAGTACGATTCGTGGTTCCTAACGGAGCAGTACGCGGACGGTAGCTGGGCGGTTGCGGATGCCATCGACTTGACCTACGACATGTCCGGAGATCTCCTGCCCCCGCCCTGGTAGCGGCTGCTTTCGCGGTGCGGCGCGGCCGGTCTAGTCGATCAAGCCGTTGAGGAAGGCCAGCACTTGTTGCAGGCCTTCCTTCCTTAGTTGATAGACTCTACCCTTGCCCGTCCGGCGCGCTCTGACAAGCTGTGCTTGCCCCATGAGTTTGAGATGGTTGGAGATGCGTGAGGGCGAGGCCCCCGTCCGCCGCACCAGATAAGCCAGTCTTTGGTCACCATCTTTCATTTCGCTGAGGAGCGCGCGCCGCAGGGGGTGTGCCAGTGCCTTGAACTTGTCGTCGTCCGCCTTTGCCATAGCGTCCCCCATTTGACTAGGATGCTCACATAATGGGGCCGCGGAGCCCGGTGAGGGAATGCGGAAAGCCGCCCATTTCGTCTGAAAGGCAGACTTATCTCCCGCGCGCCAAGGACGCATTTCCTGACGAAGTAATATCGACGCATTGTCCGGTTCGGGTTCCGTTGCCCCGGGGGTCCCTTTGTGGAGAAGACTGCGAGGCGACGTGCAGGCGTCGTCGCCGGAGAAAGCTAGGCGGCCCTCACGAGGTCGGAGAGGTTACTGCGCCTCACCGCGGCGATGCGCGCAATTGCGCCTTCCGTCACCGCTCGCTCAAAGGCCTCGACGACCTCCGGGCTGTACCTGTGGCTCTTGTCTTGCCTGAGCTCTCGCATCGCGCGGGCGGGTGGCCAGGCGGCCTTGTAAGGCCTCTTTGAAGTCATGGCGTCGAAGCCGTCGGCCACAGCGACGATGGCCGCCGCGAGGGGTATCTTCTCACCGGCGAGGCCGTCGGGATATCCGCTGCCGTCCCAGTTCTCGTGGTGCGAGCGTGCTATCTGGCGCGCCGTCGTGAACCAGGCGTTTGTTGGCAACAGCTCTTGACCCCAGACGGTGTGCCGTCGCATGAGCTGCCATTCCTCTGTCGTGAGAGGACCAGGCTTAGTGAGAATGGCATCAGGCACGCGGGTCTTGCCGATGTCGTGCAAGAGCGACGCAAGGCCTATCCTCTTCGCCGTGTCGGGGCTGAGTCCCATCTGCAGCGCGATCGCTTCCGAATACCCGCGTATTCGGAAGAGGTGGTGCTCCGTATACGGATCGCGGGCCTCCGCCGCCATCGCCAGCAGCAGCGTAGTTCTTTCGTAAGCGCTCTGGCGTTCCTGTTCCAGGGTCTTGTGCTCCGTGATGTCCTCTACCGTTCCCACCCGTCCCGGCCGGCCGCCGTCACTGGATAGGATGGGGATCACCTGCACCCGGATCCAGCGCTCTTCACCCTGCCGGGTGACTATGCGGAATTCCTCCAGGAGCTCGTACGGCTCTCGATCCGATGCCTTGATGTGCGCCTGAGCAACCTCCTGCTGGTCGTCCGGGTGTACGAACGTGCTCAGCGCATAACCAGTGTTGGCCTCCTCCAGACGCACGTTCTGGTCAACGCCGACAATATCGTGGAGACATTCGTTGGCGTAGGTAAGCACGTCATGCTCGTCGGTGAGGAAGATGCCGACGGGAGCGGAAGCGCTGAGCGAGCGGAACCTCTCCTCGCTTTGACGCAACGCATCCTCCGCCTGCTTGCGCTCTGTGATGTCCTCGATGGTACCCATGAGGCCGATGAACCGGCCACTCTCCTCACGCATGTCTTTTGCGCGGGCGGACACCCAACGCGTCACTCCCTCGGGTGTCAAGAGGCGGAACTCGCTCACGAACTCTCCTCGTGCCTTGATCGCCTCGATCATCATCCTGATCACGTCGTCGCGGTCTGAGGGATGAACGACGTCGTACCAGTTGCGGTCTTCGTCGTCAGAAAAGGACACGCCGGTTATCCCCACAAAGCGCTCGTTGACAAACAGGGCCTTTCCAGCGGCGTCGGAATGAAAGATGCCGATAGGCGCTGACGCGCCCAGCGTGCGGAAACGCTCTTCGCCCTGGCGCAGTGCGTCCTCCGCCTGTTTGCGCTCTGTGATGTCCTCGAGAGTTCCCACTCGTTCGCCGAGGTTGCCTGTCGGCTTCGAACGCACGCTCACCCAGCGGACATCGCCCTTGGGAGTGACCATGCGGAAGTCCTTGACGAACTCGCGGTTCTCGGCGTTCGCTTTCTCGTTGCCCGCGAACACCTCGTCGCGATCCTCGGGGTGGATAGCCTTGAGCCAGCCGAGCCCCAGAGCTTCATCAAGGCTCATACCCGAGATTGAGAGCAGCCGTTCGTTGACATATGCGCTGGCTCCCGTCGCATCGGTCAGGAAGATGCCGATGGGGGCCGCTGCGTTCAGCGACCGGAAGCGTTGTTCGCTCTCACGAAGGTTGTGCTCGGCCCGCTGCCGGTTGATGAAAGAGAAAACGCTCTCTGATGCCAGACGCAACAGCTTCACATCTTCGTCCTGCCAGACGTGATTGAAGCGCTTGTCGCCGAAGCCCATGAAACCATCTGGCTTGCCGGCGGGGCCGAAAGGAACGGCCAGGGCGCACTTCACTCCGATGCCCTCGAAGAGCGTCCGCTCCACCGCCGCCTCGGCGGGCAACTGGGAAATGTCGTGGAGGATAACCTCTTCGTTGCGCATCAGCTTGCCGATCCACCACCCGAAAACTGCACAATCGAGATTGGTGAAGCGTTCCTTTCGCGCGACGATGCCGGCCGAATTCCATTCATGCGTATTGTCCATCTTCGTGTTGCCGTCCTTGAACATGAAGATGTACGCATGCTCGGCGTTCACGGCCTCGGCGAGCGTCTTGAGAACGCTGTTGAGCCCGACGTCGATATCATCCGAACTGTCGAGTAGCGCTGACGTGCGGGCCACGGCGGACTCCACGTCCAGCCGGTGGCGCATCTGCTCTGCGGCGCCGGTGAGTTGAACGATCATCTCGTTGAAATCCGTCGCCAGGGATGCCACTTCTTCCGGACCGGATGCTGCGGCGGGCGACTCCATGTCGCCCGACCTCACTCTGCGGACGCTCTGCCGCAGAGAGGCCAGCGGCTGTACAAGAGAGCGAATTAGACCCGCCAGCACGGCGAGCACTATGAGGAACCCCGCGGCGCTGGACATCACCAGCATCCACAGGCTTGTATTCGCCTCGTTGTTCGCTTCGGCGGTCGCGTCCGTCAGCCTTGCCTGCTCCAGGCGCGCCAATTCGCCGATGTTGGTCAGGATCAGGCCGGCCGAGGGCCACAGCTTGGGGAGATACTCGTAGGCCTGGCTCCGCGCGGCTTCCGTTCCACTGTCCAGAGCGCCGGCTATCAAATTATCGAGGATCGGCCGTAGCTGCTCGAGTTCTTCGTCCAACGCTTGCACGGCCGGCACGGTCTGAGGGTCGTTGTCTGCAACGAAGGTGGCCTCAGCCTCCCCCAGTGATTCGTCTCCCTGTCGCTCCGCTTCCCAATATGAAGCGAGGAAGGGAAGGGGGTTCTCGGAAATAGCCGCCGTGGCGAGGAGAGTGCTGGAGAGGTAGAACTGAGCGCGAGCTTCCTGGAGAGCTGCGACCGCGCGGGATCTCCGGGCTAGTGCCGCATGCTCATCCCTGTCGCTCTCGGCACGCCAGATCGCCAGCGTTGCCATGCCCCCAAACACGATGAGAAAGGCAACGCCGGCCAGCACCGACCGGCCTCGAATCGTCCCTGTCGTAAACGTTCCGCGATGCCCTGTTACAGTCGCCATACACACCCGTTTGCCACGCAACAAGGAGGTGGGAACCGAGAGATAGTCCTCCAGAGATGATCGGACACACTTTCCCAATTCAATAGGCCTGTCCATGTGAATGGTCGGTTGAGGGCGACAGGCACCGTATCCATCGAAGGGTAGAGCGAAACAGGAACGAACGCGGCAGATAGAGGGCGTTACCTACGCCTGAGGACGCATGCTGGCCAGGAAGTCCTTCGCGTGTTCGCCGATCTCGACTTCGACGGTGGAAGTCAGCGGGGCACAGGATGCCGCCGTGTTGACATTCTCTCTGACTTCGGCCGGACGCCGTACTCCGGGGATGCAGACGGAGAGATGGGGATTGGCGAGCGCGTACCGCAGAAGCTCTTTCGCCGTGAGCGTCTTCTCGAACTCGCTGCCCTTCAAAGAGCCGAACATGCCCAGGCCGCCGAACGGCTTCATGCCGATGACACCGATATCCCGGCTGCAGGCCAGGTCGATGAGGGCGGCGCTCTCGGGATGGAACGCGCCCCACTTAACCTGCACGGTATCGAATTCGTCACTCTCGATGGCCAGGCGAAGTACTCGCAACGAGTGACTGGAGATGCCGATGAACCGCACCATCCCCTGCCGGCGGGCCTCCTGAAGTCCCTGCAGCGCGCCGTCCTCCGACGTCACCTGCGGCCAGTCCTCGCGCCCGACGCTGTTCAACTGGTAGATGTCGATTGCCTGTAGCCGCAGATGCTGGAGGCTGCGTTCGAGGTCGCTGAGGGCCCCGTCCCGGGAGCGCGCCAGCGTCTTGCTGGCGACGTGCACTTCGCTCTTTGTTGGCGCCTGCGCCAGTGCTCCGCCGATCAGGTACTCGCTGCCCCTGTAGAGGCGCCCGGTCTCGACGAAACTCACGCCCAGAGAGAAGGCGGTCAGCAGCGCCTCCTCGCCGGCATCATCGGCAGTCAGGTTCGCCCCCCCAACTCCGACTTCGCTGACAAAGAGCCCTGTCCTGCCCAACCGTCTCTTCCGGAGTCCGCCGGTGCTCGTGCAAGTCTGGCGTCGGGGTGTCATTCGATGGGCTGAAGGAGGACGCGTGCGTCGACGACGCAGCACCCGTTTCCCGGCGATAGCACTTTGACCGGGTTGAGGTCCATCTCCGCCAGCTCCGGTAAGTCCTCAACCATCGCCGATATTCGCAGCAGGAGTTGCTCGAGCGCTTCAACGTCGGCGGGCGGGGAGCCTCGCCAGCCGTTGAGCAGCGGATAGCCCTTGATCGAGCGGACCATGTCCCTCGCGTCCACGTCCGTCAACGGGTGAATCCGGAATGCGACGTCCTTGAGCAGCTCCACCTGGATGCCACCCAGTCCGAACATGATCAGGGGCCCGAACGAGGGGTCCTGGGTCAACCCGACGATGACCTCAACACCGCCGGGCACCATCTCCTGCACGATCACGCCCTCCATCTCGACCAGGCGTCCGGCGGCGCGCAGCCGCTCGCGGATCTGCGCGAAAGCTTCCCGCACGGCCTCCTCCGACTGCAGGCCGAGGAGAACGCCGCCCACGTCAGTCTTGTGTGTGATCGTCGAAGAAGCGAGCTTGACCGCGACAGGGAATCCTATCAGCTTCGCTGCCTCCGCTGCCTCTTCCGCCGTCGTGGCGAATCGGACGCCGGCGCTGCGGACCCCGTAGGTGTCGAGCAACTCCGCGCACGCCTCCGTGGGGAGCCAGGCGCCCGATGTCTTGTCGCCGGCGAGCGTTCGCTTCACGATCGCGTGCCCTTTTTCCGGCTGCAGCCCTGCGATCTTGGGGACCATGCCCTTGGGCCGCCTCCGCCAGTCGGCGTAATCGCAGGCGCGAGAGAGCGCAATCGCCGTCGCTTCGGGGAAGGCGAGAGACGGGATAACGTAGCCGCCTGTGGCAAGCTCTCGGGGCGCCCCGCTGGAGCCCATGAAGGAGGCGAGGACGGTTTTCTTGTCCCGGAAGTCGAGGGCCACCTGGTGTACCTCCCTGGCGACCTCCTGGGGCATGCTCACGATCGGGGCGATATAGATGATTACGATCGCATCGATGTCGTCCTGCTCTAGCAATATGCGCAGAGCGCGGGCGAAGTCCTCCGGCGTCGCCGAGGCGATGAGGTCGATAGGGTTCGCCAGCCCCGCGGCGGCGGGCAAGAACTCCCGCAGCGCCGTCTTGACCTCCTCTCGCAGTGGCGGCACGTGCAGGCCGTACGCCTCACAGGCGTCGGCGGCAAGGATGGCCGGCCCGCCGGAATTGGTGAGGATGGCGACGTTGCGGCCCTGCGGCAGCGGCTGATGCGAGAGCAGGTTGGCCACGTTAAAGAGTTGCTCAAGAGTATCCATGCGGATGACGCCCGCCTGCCGGAAAAGCGCATCCGCCGCCACGTCGAGGCTGGCGAGCGCTCCGGTGTGAGACATCGCGGCCCGCGAGCCGGCGGCGCTGCGGCCGCTCTTCAGGGCGAGCACGGGCTTGGTCGCAGATACATGCCGGGCCAAGCGAGCGAACTTGCGCGGGTTCCCGAACGACTCCAGGTAGAGCAGGATGACGTCGGTGTGTGGGTCCTGCTCCCAATACTGGATGAGGTCGTTGCCGGATACGTCCGCCTTGTTGCCGACGCTGACGAACGTCGTCAGACCGAGGTTCAACTGGCGCGCGTAGTCCAGGAGCGCCAGGCCGAGAGCGCCGCTCTGTGAGAGAAGCGCCACGTTGCCCTGCGGTGGGAAGACCGGCGAGAAGGTGGCGTTCAGACTGGTTTCCGGGTCGGTGTTGATCAGGCCCATGCAGTTCGGCCCCAGCATGCGCATCCCGTAGTTGCGGACCTTCGCCAGGATAGCCGCCTCGCGCTCCGCCCCTTCCGGACCCGTCTCCCTGAAGCCGGCGGATATGACGACGATGCCCCTCACTCCCTTGCGGCCACACTGGTCGACCACATCCAGCACCTGCTCGGCGGGCACGATGATTATCGCCAGGTCGATCTCGTCGGGCACGTCCAGGATGGACCCGTAGGCGCGGACGGCGCCGACGGCGTGGGTCGTCGGGTTCACGGGATAAGCGATACCTTTGAAGCCGGTGCTGAGGATGTTGTTGAAAAGCTCCGCGCCGATGGTCCCGCGATGCCGCGAGGCGCCGATGACTGCGATGCGCTCGGGGTGGAAGAAGACGCGGATCGACGCCGTCGTCGCGACCAACTCTCGTTGCGCCGTCCTCTCCTCTATTTCCTCTGTGTGCTCGATGGGGAAGACGACGTGGAAAGTGCCCTCGGCGTACTTGGCATCGATCGTGAAGCCGAAGTCCTGAAACACCTCCATCATCTCCCTGTTCTCGGCCAGCACCTCCGCCTCGAAGACGCGGATTCCCTTCTCGCGGGCGGCGATAGCCAGGTGTTCCAGGAGGTGCGTCGAGATGCCGCGGCCCTGATGGCTGTCCTCGACGAGGAACGCAACCTCGGCGCGCTCCGGGTTCGCCAGGCGGGCGAAACGGCCGATGGAGATGATGCGCTGGTCCGGCGGCTCCCCCAGTATGGCCACGAGCGCGAAATTGTTCTCGTAGTCGATGTTCGTGTAGGTCTCCGCCTCCGCCTTGGTGACCTCCGCGATCACGTGATGGAAGCGCAGGTAGATGGTCCGCGGGCTGAGGCGGCTAAAGAGGAAGAGCCAGGCATCCGTGTCGTCTGGACGGATAGGGCGAAGATGGACTTTGGAGCCGTCCTTGAGCACGACGTCCGCCTCGTAACGCCTCAGATCTCTAGTCCGTGGCTGCATCAATTGCCCCTACCTTTCACTCTCCTATAGATTATACGCTAGGCCGACACGGTTCGGCTCAACAGCGGCAATTCAGCTTGACACTGCTGCTGCCGTAAACATATAAGAAGCAGGTAGTCTCCACTCCGGCCGCGAGAGTTGCACGTCGATCAGGGGGAGGATTAGCGGAATGCTCGACCACGTAGACGTTGGCGTAGTCGATTTCGCGAGCTACGAACCCTACACTACCCCTGAGCTGGCGAAGGAGATAAGGGCGCGCTCCTCGCAGTTGGAGGGTGCACGACTCCTTCATGTTAACGCCACGCCGTACGGTGGCGGCGTCTCTGAACTCCTACGGGCGGTCGTCCCCGTCTACCGCGGTCTCGGGATCAAAGCCGACTGGAAGTGCATCTACGGCGACCCTCAGTTCTTCGCGATCACGAAGTCGTTCCACAACGCGCTACAGGGTGCGCCCGAGGAACTGACGCGCCTCGCCGGCGAGACCTACCTGATGTACAACAAACTCAACGCCGACCTCCTCGACGAGGAGTATGACTTCGTCGTCATCCACGACCCGCAGCCGCTGGCGATACGCCACTTCAAGGGCGGGAACGGCACGAAGTGGGTGTGGCGTTGCCACATCGATACATCCAGCCCCAATGAGGAGGTGCTCACGTTCCTGTCCCGTTACTTCGGGGAATACGATGCGCTGGTCTTCACCATGCAGCGCTTTGTGCCGCCCGGCCTGGAGCACAAGAAGCTGTACATCATCCCGCCGGCCATCGATCCCGTGAGCCCGAAGAACGTTGACCTGCCCGACGACCTCTGCCGCGAGATACTGGTCTGGCTGGGCGTCAACCCGGAGCAGCCGCTGATGACCCAGGTATCGCGCTTTGACCCCTGGAAGGACCCGTTCGGCGTCATCGAAGTCTTCCAGATGGTGCGAAAAAAAGTGCCCGGTCTGCAGCTCGCCCTCCTCGGCTCGATGGCGCTCGACGACCCCGAAGGGTGGGCCATCTACAACGACGTAGTTGCCGAGACCAAGAACGACATCGACATCCACGTCCGCACGAACCTGGTCGGCGTCAGCAACATGGAGATCAACGCCTTCCAGCGGAAGTCGAACGTAATCATCCAGAAGTCGATCCGCGAGGGCTTCGGGCTAATCATCTCCGAGAGCCTGTGGAAGGGGGCGGCGGTTGTCGCCAATCGCGCCGGCGGCATTCCCCTCCAGATGGAAAACGGCGTCGGCGGGTTCCTCGTCGACAGCACTGAAGAGTGCGCCGACCGCGCTCTCTACCTGCTGAACCACGCCGACGAGGCGAAGGAGATGGGACTGCGCGGCAAGGAACGCGTGCGCGAGCGTTTCCTCACGCCGCGTCTCATCGCCGACTGGCTGCGTCTTCTCACGGAACTCTAGGCCTACCTGACTCCAGCGGGGAGGATCCGGATGGGGTTGACCCAAATGAAGCGAATAGCCGTACTCGCGAGCGGCGGAGATGCTCCGGGCATGAACGCCTGCATCCGGGCCGTGGTGCGCGTCGGCTCTCACCGCGGCATCGAGACCTTCGGCGTCAAGGACGGCTACGAAGGCCTCCTCAACCGCCGGCTCATCGCCCTCCAACGGCACGACGTCAGTAACATGATTCAGCGCGGCGGCGTCTTTCTCGGCTCGTTGCGCTGTCCGGCCCTATACGCCCCCGAAGGACGCGCCCGGGCCGCCGAGGTCTTGCGCTCCTTCGAAATCGACGGCCTCATCGCCATAGGCGGCGACGGCACGCTGTGCGGCGCGAAGGCGCTGCACGACGAGCAGGGCATCGCCGCCATCCTTATCCCCGCAACGATCGACAACGATTGCCCGGGCACGGACTGGAGCATCGGCTTCGATACGGCGGTGAACACGGCCGTAGAAGCCGTGGACAAACTGAGAGACACGGCGGAGGCGACGGAAAAGGTCTTCTTCGTCGAGGTCATGGGCAGACAAAGCGGCGCTCTTGCCCTCCATGCCGGCCTGGCCGCCGGCGCCGACGCCATCCTGGTGCCGGAACTAGCCACAGATATCGACGAATTGGATGCGGCGCTGAATCGGGCGGTACTGCGCCACTCGCGTAGCCTCATCGTCGTCATAGCTGAAGGCGAAACGGCCGGCGGCGCTTTCGCTATTGCCGAACGAGTGCGTGAGAACATCACGGTTGACTACCGCGTAACCGTGCTGGGCCATGTCCAGCGCGGCGGCACACCCTCGGCCCGCGACCGGCTGCTGGCATCGAAGTTCGGGATAGCGGCGGTGCAAGCGCTCGTTGAGGGCAAGACGGGGCACATCATCGGCGAGATAGACGGCAAGGTCCGGGTGACGCCTTTCGGCGACTTGACCGAGGACAAGAAGCCGGCGCCCCTCGCCCTCCTCAATCTCATTCCCGATCTGTTCTAGAAGCCCCGCATCCCCTAGACGTAGCTATCGATGAGCTGGCATGCGCCTGCCAGAGCCAGCACGTCGTTGGAGCCGTCCTCGACAAGCGCGGCGCGGGCGTCGCGGAACAGCTTCTCGACCAGGCACTCCTTCGACAGGCCCATTCCGCCGAAGAGTTGCACTGCGTCGCTTGCCACCTCGAAGGCGACCTGTGTGCAATACACCTTGGAGCCGATGCCGAGCCTCGACAGCGGGGGCATCGCCGCCGAGTTGTACGCGGCGACTGCCCGCGACAACTGCCTCGCCGATTCCACCTTGATGAACATGTCGAAGAGCTTGCGCTGCACCAGTTGGTGCTCGCAAAGGAGCTTCCCCCCCTGCACACGCTGTTTGCAGTAGGCCATCGCCTCCTCGAAAGCGGCGCGGGCAACGCCGGTGAAGAGGGATCCCATGCCGCCGTTTGCGGTCGACAGTATGAGGTCGGCGGCCATGACGTACATCTCCGGCTCGACGAAGACGTATTCCTTGGCGATGCGCACGTTGTCAAAGAAGATCTCGCCCTGGTTCAGCGCCCGCTGGCCGATCTTGTTCAGCGGCTTCCCCCGGGAGACGCCGGGTAGATTGAGCGGGATGACGGCGATTCCGCTGCCCGCCATCCCTTTGGAGCGCTCGATGGCGAAGTGGACCATGGCGTGGGTCGCGATTGTGCCGTTCGACACCCATGCCGCCTTGGCGCCGTTGACGATCCAGTCGTCGCCGTCGCGGCGCGCGTTCGTGTCGAAGGCCGTCCGCTCATCGTTGAACTCGCCTGTCCCGAACGCCAGGCAGTCCGAGCCATGGCCGGGCTCGGTGATGGCCCAGCAGCCGATGTACTTGGCTTCCCTGTCCTGGACGAAAGGAGTCACCAGCTCATCGACCAATTGCTGATTGCCCGTCAGCGTCGCCCCGAGCAGGCCCATCATGAACGGCAAGGCCGATACTCCCAGGCCGATGCCGAAATCGGCGGAGCCCCAGCCCAGTTCCTCCGCCACGATCTGCCCATCCAGGCCGCGAATGTTGGCGCCACCCTTCTCTTCCGGCAGAGAGGCCACGTGATGTCCGAGCTCGTAGAACTTGCGAAACACATCCCAGAAGACAGAGCCTTTCTTGATGACGTCCTCCGGATCCGCGAGCTTGTCGAGCTCCATGCTGGCGGGACGGGCCACCTCCGCGGCAAAGCGGTGCATCTCTTCTTTGAGCGATTCCTGGGTCGGCGTCAGCGCGGGGTTGAGGTCTAGGTAGGCGCTCATCGAATGCTCCTTCACTACAGACGGTCATGGGCCGTGGTTGGGGGAATGATTGCACAGTGTAGCTATCAGCCGCAACGGGTCTGCCCCGAGCGTCGGATCGAATGAAAGGTCTATCCCTGTCGGCGCGCTACAGCGTCGCGATCACCACGGCGACGACGACAATCGCCAGGCCCAAGCGATAGGCTGCGAACGGGTAGAAGCTGTGCTGTCGCAGGAAGCGCAGCAGCACGCCGATGGTGAAGTAGCCCGTGACCGCCGCCAGCGACAGGCCGACCGCGAAGAACGCCAGGTCCTCCCGTCCCAGCAGGCCGTCACGAGCCGCCTCGATGGCGTCGTAGAGCCCCTTCAGGCCGGCGCCGGCCACGATGGGCGCCGACAAGAGGAAAGCGAACGTCGCTGCTTGCTCGCGTTCCAGCTTCGTGAACAGTCCCGCCGACATCGTAATCCCGGAGCGTGAGACCCCCGGAATGAGCGCTATCGCCTGCGCCAGGCCGATGAAAAGCGCGCTCTTCGCGCCCAGTTCCGTCGCCTGGAGCTTCCTGCTTCCCAGTAGCTCCGCCAGCACGAGGACGCCGCCAAAGACGACGAGCATGACCGCGATGGTCACCGGCTGACGCAGCTTCTCCTCAATCGTGTTCTCGAAGAAGAAGCCGATGACTCCCGCCGGCACGGTGCCGATCGCTATCAGCCAGGCGAGGCGCGAGTCCGTGCTCACGTCCCACCGGCGCTCCCGAATGCTCGACAGCCACGCGATCACCAGTCGCAGGATCGTCGCCCAGAAAAAGACGAGGACGGCAATGAGCGTGCCCAGGTGCAGCGCGGCGTCGAACGAGAGCCCCAGCTTGTCCTGCGACACGCCGAGGGACTTCTCCAGGAGAACGAGGTGGCCGGTGGAGGAAACGGGCAGGAACTCCGTCAGCCCCTGGACGATTCCAAGTATGGCGGCCTTGAGCAGGTCAGGCATCACGCGAAGGTTGGCCGAAAGCGCGGTAGTGTAAGCTCGTCGGAGACATCGTCAAAGACAACCTCTACCGCCATACTAACTTTCAGTGCCTCGTTTGGACAGCCTACGATGTTGCTGACGAGACGCGGCCCTTCCTCGAGGTCAATCAGTGCCACGTTGTAGGGAATATCCCCGGCGAAAGCGGGATGCAGTCGCTGGTGCATCACCACAAAGCTGTACACGCTGCCGCGTCCGCTCGCCCTCACCCACTCGTAGTCGTTCGACCAGCATTCAGGGCAGGTCTCCCGCTCGATGAGCCGGCACGTCCCGCAGGAGCGACAGCGCATGACCACCAGCTCGTGGCGCTTCACCGCTTCGAAGAACGGCAGCGAGATTGGGCTCGGCACAGGCAGCGGCTTGGCGTAATCAGACATCTCGCTCCTACCCCGGACGCGGACTCAGCACGATCGCGCAATGGTGTTCCAGAATGCCGCCGTTGCCGGTGACGAGAATGATGTCGTTCTTCGGCGCCTGTCGTTCTCCGCCCTGACCTCGCGCCTGGATTGCGGCTTCCGAGATGGGCGTCATGCCCCACATGTAATACGCCGAAAGCATGCCGCCGCCGGTATCCGTCGGCAGGCTGCCGCCGGGACCCAGCTTGCCGTCGGCGACGAACGGCCCGCCTTCGCCCTTCTCGCAGAAACCGTAGTCCTCGAGTGTGACGAGGACCGTATAGGTGTAGCAGTCGTACAACTCGCAGACGTCGACGTCATCGACGCTGATGCCGGCCGTGCCAAAGGCGGTCTCCTTCGCGATGCCGGCGCCCGTCACCGTATCGGCGTCCCAACCGGGTCTTGTCAGCGCTCCGGGATGTCCCTGGCCCATGCCGAGGACATACACCGGCGGCTGTCGCAGGTCGCGCGCCCTCTCCGCCGTCGTGACGATTACAGCGATGCCGCCGTTGGAGACGAGACAGCAGTCGTACAGGTGCAGCGGCTCGACGACCCAGCGCGAGCGGTGGTAGTCCTCCATCGTCATGGGCTCGCGCTCCTGTGCCGCCGGGTTCAGCGCCGCCCACTTCCGCTGGGCGACGGCGATCGCGCCGAGATGTTCGTTCGTAGTGCCGTAGAGGCCCATGTGACGCCGGGCCGCCATCGCGTAGGGGGCGTTGATGCCGAAGAGACCGTATGCCAGGTGAAGGCCGGAAAGCCCGTAAGGCCGCAGCCCGGCCGACCATGCGCCGTACGCTTGACCGCCGCCGCGGTCCTCCCTGAGCGGCGCATCGGCGAAGACGCAGACGACGTAGTTGGCCATCCCGTGCGCCACCGCCAGAGCCGCGATCTGCACCATGCTCGCGGCCGTGGCGCCGCCCATTGTCAGGGAGTTGACGAAGCGCAGATTGGGGAGCCCCAGGTACTCCTGCAATGCAAGCCCGCCGAGGCCGCCGAAGGGGGTGGTGGCCTGGTTTATGAGGAGACCGTCGATCTGCTCCTTGCCCAGGCCGGAGTCTTCGAGGGCGAAACGCACGGCTTCGACGGCGAAGGAAGCGGCATCGCGACCGTAGATGCGGCCCATGGGTGTGATGCCCAGTCCCGCAATGGCCGTTTTGCCCTTTATGCTCTCCATCGCGTGCAGGGGTCACCGCCGGCTCGCCGGCCTGCGGCGCGTCCCCGCCGCCGGCGATCGCTCAGGGATTGCCGGCGTGTCCGACTGCGCCTTGCCGTATGCGTTGTAGATCTCTTCGCTTGCCAGGCTGCGATACGTGTCCGGCCGGCGGTCGTGGAAGATGTTCATCGACCCCCACTGACGCCGTTGCAGCGATTCCGCCGGCACCTCCGCCGTCGCGATGCCCTCGTCGTCGCCGCTGTCGGCCAGCACGTTGCCCAATGGCCCGATGATGCGGCTGTGGCCGTAGAAGGTGAGCCGGCCCTGGTCGCAGGCGCCGGCCTGGTTGGACGAGAGGAACCAGCATTCGTTCTCGGCGGCGCGCGCCCGGTCGAGGACGTCGTAGATGAAGCCCGCCTGCTGCGGCCAGGCCGTCGGCAGCACGAGGATCTCCGCGCCCTTGAGCGCCATCTCCCGCGCCGCCTCAGGGAAGCGCATGTCGTAGCAGATGTGCATGCCGATGCGGCCGATCTCGGTGTCGAACACCGGCCAGTCGCGACCCTGGCGGAAGATGTGGTACTCATCGCCCGGCGCGTGCACCTTGCGGTAAACGCCGATCAGTCCGCGCGGCCCGACGAGAACGGCTGAGTTGTAGAGCACGCCCGCGCTGGATACCCCCACCCGCTCCGTCATGCCGAAGATGACATACATTCCGGCCTTGCGGGCGAGCTTCGCGACATGCTGCGTCGACGGGCCGGGTATGGGCTCTGCCGTCTCGTAGAGGTAGTTGGCTTCATCGGGCAATAGCTCGTGGTTAAGGTGGTAAAGGTAGCCCTGGAGGCTCTCTTCCGGCAGGACCAACAGCCGCGCCCGCTGCGCTGCCGCCTCGTCGATGAACGACGCGTACTTGGCGAGATTCTTCGCCGTGTCGTGGGCGGCGTTCATAGCCGCAACGGCCAGGGTGACGGTGTCGTCGTGCTTCTCTTTCTTGGGCATCGTCTCCTCCTTGACCGCGGGGACGCGAGCGCTACGACGGCGCACTGCGTGCCCTCTGCAACCGTTCGACGAGCGCCGGTAGCGCTTCCCCTGCGGGCGCCCGGAGCACCGCCTGGCACAGTCCGGAGAGCGGCGTCTCCATCGGGTTGACTTCGATCAGGCTGGCGCCGGCGCGGGCGGCGATGATCGGGAACTCCGCCGCCGGATAGACCACCGCCGACGTGCCGACGAGCAGCATGCAGTCGCAGAGCTGGGTGTGGTAGCGGCAGGACTGCAAGGCGTCCGCGGGGATCGGCTCGCCGAACATGACGGTGTCGGTCTTGACGATGCCCTTGCAGAGCGGACAGCGCGGCGGCACCTCGTCCAGGGGGAAGTCCTTGAGGGGATAGCGCGCGTCGCACTCGATGCAGCGGAGCTTCAGCCGGTTGCCGTGGATCTCCGTGATCGCCTGGCTTCCCGCCACCTGATGCAGGTTGTCGATGTTTTGGGTGATGATGTGCTGGAGGAAGCCCGAACGCTCCATCTCCGCCATGGCGTGGTGCGCCGCGTTGGGCTTCGCCTCCTCGAGCGCCTTCATGAACTCCGACAGCCGGTCGCGGTCGGATAGCCGCTCTGCCCACCAGCCAGTCGGGTCCTCCATAAAGAGCCGGTAGCCGTCCGCAACCGGCTCGCCGAGCTTGGTCCAGATGCCGCCCGGGCCGCGGAACGGCGGTATGCCGCTCTCAACGGAGATGCCCGCCCCGACGAGTGCGACGACGTAGTTGGAGAAGGCGATTACCCGCGCGGCGTCGCTCAGTCCGGCATCCAGCGAGGCATCACTCGACATAACATCCCTTCCGCGATACGTGTTCGGTCTATGATAGTGCTTCCGATGGCGCCTCTCAAGCGATGCGAGATGGCGAGCCCCTAGCCCCAGCCGCTACGGGCGCCCGCGCCCATCGCCAGCGGCCCCACCGGCCAGTTGAAGCCGTATACCATCGCCTTGTTGATATCCTCCGCGGTGGCGATGCCCTCCTCCAATACCTTCCGCGCCTCAGCAACGGCGGCAAAGTAGACGCGGTTGGCGATGAAGCCGTACTTACCCGGCGCATCCTTCACGCGTATCGTCACCTTGCCCCCCTTTGCGCCGACCGCCTCCAGGCAGGCGATGGTCTCTTCCGACGTCTCCGGTGAGTAGATGACCTCCACCAGTTTCATGGCGGCCACGGGGCTGAACCAGTGCATGCCGGCGAAGTGGTCCTTTCGAGAGACCGCCTGATTGAGGTCCGCGAGGGCGAAGCCCGAAGTGTTTGTCGCGAACATCGCCTCCGGCCGGATAAGGCGGTCCAGCTCGGCGTAGACCTTTCTCTTGAGCTCGAGGTCTTCCGGGATCGCCTCAATCAGGAGGTCGACGTCGCGGAGGTCCGCCATCTCGGTCGTGAATTCCATCCGGGAGAGCGCCGCCCCCATGTCCGGCTCCGTGAGCTTGCCTCGCTCCACGCCGGCGCGCATCCCGAACCGTCCGTCGATGATCGTCGCCTGTGTCCTATCGAGCAACTCCTGCGTAAGGTCGCGCAACACGATTCGATAGCCCGCGATCGCCAGCACCTGCGCGATCCCTCCGCCCATCACGCCGCCGCCCATGACGCCTACCGTTTTGATCTCCTCTGGCTTCATACTCCCTCCTTGTCTCGACCGATTCATTCGCTCAACGATGCCCTATGTGCACATGCGCCTCACGATTTCGTACAGAATCCGCAGGCCCGTCTCCAGCTTCTCTACCGAAATGCGCTCGTCGTTGCCGTGGACGGTGGCGATTTCCGCGAGCTCCAGCAGGCAGATGGCGACACCGTAGGCGGTGACGCCGCGCCTCCGGAAGGCGCGCGAGTCGGTGAAGCCCGAAGCTATGGACGGGATGACGACCGCATCGGGCACGACCTCTCGCGTGACCGCTTCGACGGTTGCGAACAGGTCCGTCTCCACCGGCGAGATCGGTGTGTGCGACTCCATGGCCTGCTCCACCTGGACCCGCGGGTCGTCGATGACCCGCTCGACGTCCTCAATGAACCTTGCCGGGTCGTGGCCGGGCAGCAGCCGGCAATCGAGAACCGCCTCGGCGACGGCCGGGATGACGTTGGACTTGACGCCGGCGTTGAACATCGTCGTGCTCACCGTGTCCGTCACCAGCGCTCGGAGGAGCGGATTGCCCTCCGCGAGGTCGCAAAGCGCCGGCTCGGAGATCTCGTCGCTAAAGATACCCGCGCTCTTGAGCCGCTCCAGCATCGTTCGAACCTCGGGAAGCAGCGTTAGCGGCCTCTGCCACGCCTGGACCTTGTGAAGGGCGCGAACGAGCCTTTCCAGGCAGTTGTCCTCGTGGGGCACGGAGCCGTGGCCCGGCAGTCCACGCGCGGTCAGCTTCAGCCATAGCGGGCCCTTCTCGCCGACAGAACAGGAGAAGACAGGACGCCGCACGCCGAACATCTCCGTGGTGCCGTAGCCGCCCTCGTTGATGACGTACTCCGCGTCGAACAGCTCCGGGTGGTGCGCGTCCAGCCAGTCGATGCCCGTGGCGCCGCCCTGCTCTTCGTCGGCGCAGGCAAGAAACAGCAGGTCGCGCTTGAGCGGAATCCCCTGCCGTTTCAGGAGAAGGACGGTCATCAGTTCCATCACGCCCATCGACTTCATGTCGAGGGCGCCGCGGCCCCAGATCACGCCGTCCTTGAGGGTACCGGCGAACGGGTCCTCCTGCCAGAAGTCGCGCTCGGCGGGCACGACGTCGATGTGGTTCAGAAGAACCAGGGGGCGTTTGCTGCCGTCGCCACGCAGCCGCGCCGACATGTTCGCGCGCCCGGCAGACACGGAATACGTCTCGCTCTCGATGCCGTTTTCGGCGAAGACCTTCGTCAGGAACTCGGCGCCGGCGAGCTCGTTGCCGGGCGGGTTGCTGGTGTTGACGGCGATATAGCGACGGAGCAGGTCCGTCGCCTCGCGGGTCGCCGCGTCCCAATCGATCGCTTCATATCCCAAATCCCTGCTCCCAACCGTGTGCGAGTACGAGGGCATAATACCGCCTTTGCCGCCTGGATCAACAGCCGCCGCCCGATGGCCTCGGCTGGGCGGTGATGGCCTGCTCGCGGCGGGCGCATGCTATACTACCTGAACGTCGGCGGCACACGTACCGGAGGAGCAGCCAGGCCATGCGCAAGGTTGTCGTGACGGGAGTGCTGGCGTTGATCGTCTCCCTGACTTTGTCCGCCTGCGGCGGCGGTGAAGTGGGGCAGGTGGACACCTTTGAGTTGAACGGGGTTACGATGCGCTCCCACCTGGTCGACGTGGAGATGAAGCCCGTCGACGGTGAGCCGTACACGCTCCGGTGGCACTACGTCGAGGCCGGCAAGGGCGAACCGATAGTCTTCATCCACGGGCTGCCGGAGTCATGGTACTCATGGCACAACCAGATCGAATCGCTCCAATCAGACCACCGCGTGATAGCCATCGATCTCAAGGGCTACGGGCAGTCCGACAAGCCCGATGGCGACTACCACCCGAGGACCGTCGCCGCCGAGATAATCGCATTGCTGGACAGGGCGGGTGTTCAGCGGTTCAACCTCGTTACGCATGATTGGGGCACTCTCATCGGCGACTACGTTGCCGGCGGCTTCCCCGACCGCATCATTCGCTACGTGCGGATGGAGGCGCCGGTCTTGAAGATGGACCCCGCCAACCATCCTCAGTTCGCTCTCTTTGTCGATCAGGAGTTTGCGACAAACCTCCTGAGTGACGCCGATCGCTTCGTGCGCGGCGTCTACGCGAGCCGGACGGTGCAGCCGCTTCCGGAGGAGGACTTGACACGCATCATCGGGGAGTTCGGCCGCGAGGGCGTGGCGGAGGCGGTGCCGCGCTACTTCCGCGACTTCTTCGGTTCGCCGGGCGCCGCAGAAGGAAGAGCCGACCTCTTCTCCGCCATGGATTTTCCCGTGCTGCTCCTCCAGGCGGACAGAGACCCGGCCCAGCCGTTGTGGTACTTCGACGGGGCGACCGATCTGTTTCAGGACGCTACGTTTCAGACCGTGAAGGACTCCGGTCACTTCTCCGAGCTCGAACAGCCTGAGGCGGTCGGCGAGGCGATCCGCGACTTCCTCCAGCGTTAGCACCGCTTCCAGATCGGACCCCGATGTTGAGGAGGAGACATGGGACCGCTCGACGGCATTGTCGTGCTCGACCTGACGTGGGTGCTCGCAGGTCCCTTTGCCAGCATGGTCCTCTGCGACCTCGGCGCCGACGTCATCAAGGTTGAGCGGCCGGGTATCGGCGACGTCGCGCGCCTCACCGCGCCCATCGTCAACGGCGAGAGCGCCTACTTCTTCAGCGTCAACCGCGGCAAGCGCAGCATGACGCTTGACCTGAAGTCCGAGCGCGGCCGGGACGTCTTCCTTCGCCTCGTCGAGAAGGCCGACGTGGTGATGGAGAACTTCACGCCCGGCACGATGGAGCGGCTCGGCCTGGGTTATCCGGCGCTGTCGGCGCGGAACCCGCGCCTCATCTACGCCGCCACCTCCGGCTTCGGGCAGACGGGCCCCGACCGCTTCCGTCCCGCGCTCGACGTCGTCGTGCAGGGCATGGGCGGCATCATGAGCATCACCGGCGAGCCCGACGGCCCTCCGGTACGCCCCGGCGCGTCGCTCGGCGACATAACGGGCGGCCTCTTCACCGCCGTCGGCGTCCTGGCGGCGCTGCAGGAGCGCGAGCGCAGCGGCTGTGGCCAGATGATCGACGTGTCGATGCTGGACTGCCAGGTTTCGGTCCTGGAGAACGCCTTCGTCCGCTACTTCGCCACGGGCGAGGTGCCGAAGCCGCTTGGGACGCGCCACCCCGTTGCCACGCCGTTCCAGGCGTTCCCCACGAAGGACGGCTACATCGTCCTCGCCCTGAGCTGGGGCGTCGAGAACCAGTGGGAGCTGTACTGTGCGACAATCGGCCGCCACGATCTCATCGACGACCCACGCTTCGACACGCCGGCGCTGCGCACGGAGCACCACCACGAGCTGGAGCCGCTGCTCATCGAAGCGATGCGCCGCAAGACGACCGCCGAGTGGCTGCGCGAGTTCGACGCCATCGGCCTTCCCTGCGGGCCCCTGAACAACATCGCCGAGGCGGCGGAGCAGCCGCAGGTCAAGGCGCGACGGATGCTTGTCGACGTGGAACACCCGGTCATCGGAAAGCTGCCGCTGCCCGACACGCCGGTCAAGCTCTCGCGGACGCCGGGCGGCATACGCGGCGCGTCGCCGGCGCTCGGTGAGCACACCGACGAAGTGCTGCGCGAGCTCCTTGCCCTCAGCGACGAAGACATCGCCGACCTCCGCCGCTCCGCCGTCATCTGACCAGAACTACCGGGGAAGATAGGGAGTGCAGAGGGCGCCTCGGGCGCCCTCTGACTGGGGGTTTGGGGGCTGTGCCCCCAATCTGCTAGAAATCCTCTGTGGGTGGGCGGGTGGAAAAATGGACGTCTTCTTCGCGAAGCGGCAGCGGCCGCTAAGCGCGCCGCCACGAAAATCGGCGGGAGAAAGCTGCGCACCCCCTTGACAAACCGCCGATAGCTAGCTAAGCTAGGTATCTAGCCAGGCTAGGTATTGGGAGCGAAAGAGGAAAGATCGTGGAAGCCCGAAGCAACGACTACTGGGAGATGCTCATCAACCGCAGCGTCCAGCGGTTCTTCCTCCTGTTCGCCCTCCACGAGCGCCCCACGCACGGCTACGAGCTCGCCCGCACCATCCGTGACGCCTGCGGCGGCTGCTGCGAACCCACCGACGCCATGATCTATCCCGCACTACGCGAGATGGTCGACGGCGGCTACGTGGACTGCCGCGACGAAGTCGTCTCCGGTCGCACGCGGAAGGTCTGCCACCTCACGGACAAGGGCGAAGAAGCGTACCGCGCGGGTGCGACCGCCTGGCAGCACATGCTGGGGCCGTTGAACCGCGCCGTCGACGCCGCGCTGAAGCCAGCAGGCAAGAGGGCGATGAAGGCAACGTGCTGCGCGCGGCCATCGAAAGGAGCCACGAAATGAGTGATTCACGAGACGTTAGCCGGGCGGTCCTGAACCGCGACGCTACGGTCTACCCGGCCCTGCGCGACCTGGTCGACGGCGGCTACCTCGATTGCCGCCGGGAAGAGGTCGATGGAGAGCGACGGCATGTCTGTCGACTCACCGCGAAGGGCAAGGAGGCGTATCTCAGCGCGGCGGGCGCCTGGGAGCGAACGCGCTGATGCCGGAACTGATGGCCCTACCGTCAACGAGCTTCAGCGATTAACATAAGAAGAAGAAGGAGAACCGACATGGCCGAGAACAACCCTGAAGACATCAAGCGCGCGGTCCTGAGCCGCTACAGCCAGCACGCCCAGCGACGCCTGGCCGCGCTCCAGGAGATGGGCGCATCATCCTGTTGCAGCGCGCCCCAAGAAGCGGTCGATGCCGCGAGCTGCTCCTGCTGCGACGAGTCCGATCCCCTCGCCGACGCCAACGTCGCGGAAGCGCTGTACTCCGCCGAGGATCTGCGCGATCTGCCGGAGGACGTGCTGACCTCGCTCGGCTGCGGCAACCCGACGGCTATCGCCGGCCTGAACGAGGGCGAGTCAGTGCTCGACCTGGGCAGCGGCGGCGGCCTCGACTGCTTCTTGTCGGCGCAGAAGGTCGGGCCGAAGGGCGACGTCGTCGGGCTCGACATGAGCGCCGACATGGTCCAGCTCGCCCGTCGCAACGCCGGCCGCATCGGCGCCGAGAACGTGCGCTTCCGCCTCGGCGAGATGGAGGACATGCCCTTCGCCGCCGACTCGTTCGACGTCATCATCTCCAACTGTGTCATCAACCTCTCGCCGGACAAGGACGCCGTCTTCCGCGAGGCCCTGCGCGTGCTGAAGCCGGGCGGACGGCTGCGGGCGTCGGACATCGTCTTTGCGCGTGAGCCGACGGAGCAGGAGCGCAGCGACCTCGTGAGCTGGACGGCGTGCATCGCCGGCGCCCTGACCGAGGCGGACTACGCGTCGAAGCTGCGGGCCTCCGG
>DATLAX010000012.1:0-5097 GCA_035527215.1 Dehalococcoidia bacterium | reverse complement strand
GTGTAGTCGACTATCGTGTCGATCTCGTGCCGGCTCAGGTTGAGGCCGGGGTAGACCGCCATCGAGTCGCCGGAGTGGACACCCGCGCGCTCGATGTGCTCCATGATGCCGGGAATGAGGACGCGCTCGCCGTCGGCGATGGCGTCGACCTCGACCTCTTTGCCCTCGAAGTACTTGTCGATAAGGATCGGCTTGCCGCCGCTCATCTCCACGGCGGCGCCCATGAAACGCACGAGCTCCGTCGCGTTCTGGACGATCTCCATGGCGCGCCCGCCGAGGACGTAGCTCGGTCGCACCAGCACCGGATAGCCGATGACGTTGGCCGTGTTCAGGGCGTCCTCCAGCGTCGTGACGCCGGCGCCTGGAGGCTGCGGTACGCCGAGGCCGCTTAGGAACGCCTCGAAGCGACGGCGGTCCTCCGCCAGGTCGATCGCCTCGGCGCTGGAACCCAGTATCGGCGCGGCCGCCTGGTGCAACAGCCCCGCGAGGTTTATCGCCGTCTGGCCGCCGAACTGGACGATCGACGGCGGCGGCATGCTCTCATCGGCCTCGTTCTCCAGTATGTCGCGGACCGATTCCTCGTCCAGCGGCTCGAAATAGAGGCGGTCGCTCGTGTCGAAGTCGGTGGATACCGTCTCCGGGTTGGAGTTGGCGATGAACGCCTTGTACCCGGCCTCTTCCAGCGCCCAGACGGCGTGCACGCTGCAGTAGTCGAACTCGATTCCCTGGCCGATGCGTATCGGCCCGGAGCCGATGACGATTGCCTTCTTCCCGGGCGCAGACAGCGCCTCGTTCTCCTGCTCGTACGTGCTGTAGAAATAGGGCGTCGCGGCGTCGAACTCCGCGGCGCAGGTGTCGACCATCTTGTACACCGGCTGGATGCCCCACTGTCTGCGAAGATAGCGCACCTGTTCAGTCAGCCGGTCGGCGAGGACGCTGATCTGTCTGTCGGAGAAGCCGAGTCGCTTGGCGGCGCGCAGCAGGTCCGGCGTGAAGGGCTCGGAGAGGAGCCGCTTCTCCATGGCGACGATGTTCGCCATCTTGTGCAGGAACCAGGGGTCGATGCCCGTCCGGCGTGCCAGTTCCTCCGGCTCGCCGCCGCGCCGTAGCGACGCCATCAGCGCCCACAGGCGTTCGTCGCTCGGCTCCAGCGGGAAGTCGTACGGCGATTTGGCCTCCGCCGACGCCTCCTCGGCCCAGGCCGGGCTTTCCCATAGCAGCGAGCGGCTGCCGACTTCCAGCGATCGCACGGCCTTCTGGAGAGCGCCTTCGAAGCAGCGGTCTATCGCCATGACCTCGCCGGTGGCCTTCATCTGTGTGCCGAGCTGCCGGTCGCCGAAGGCAAACTTGTCGAAGGGCCAGCGCGGTATCTTGACGACGATGTAGTCGATCGCCGGCTCGAAGGCGGCAGTCGTCTTGCCCGTGACGGCGTTGGCTATCTGGTCGAGCGTCTTGCCGACGGCGATCTTGCCGGCGACGCGCGCTATCGGGTAGCCTGTCGCCTTGCTGGCGAGGGCGGAGCTGCGGGACACGCGCGGATTGACCTCGATGACGAAGTAGGGCGGCGCCGAAGCGTCCTGGTGCTGCCAGTCGGCGAGCTCGGGTCGCGGCGCCAGCGCGAACTGGATGTTGCAGCCGCCCTCGATGCCCAGCGCCCGGATGATCCGCAGGCTCGCCGAGCGCAGCATCTGGTATTCCTTGTCGTTCAGCGTTTGGCTCGGCGCGACGACGATGCTGTCGCCGGTGTGCACGCCCATGGGGTCGAGATTCTCCATGCTGCAGACCGTGATACAGTTGTCGGCGCCGTCGCGCATCACCTCGAACTCAATCTCTTTCCAGCCTAGCAGGCATTGCTCAAGGAGGACCTGGCTGATGGGGCTTGCGGCCAGTCCGCCTCCGGCGATCTGCTCGAGCTGCTCGGGGGTGCGGGCGATGCCGCCGCCGGTACCGCCGAGCGTATAGGCCGGCCGCACGACGAGCGGCAGTCCCAGTATGTCGGCGATGAGGCGCGCCTCGCCCAGGCTCGTGGCCGTCGCGCTTGGGGGCACCGGCTCGCTGATGTCCTTCAAGAGCTGCCGGAACAGCTCGCGGTCCTCCGCCTTGCGGATGGTCTCCAGGGGCGTGCCGAGAAGGCGGACGCCGTACTTGTCGAGCACGCCCGCCTCGGCGAGGGCGACCGCCAGGTTGAGGCCGGTCTGCCCGCCGAGCGTTGGCAGCAGGCCGTCCGGCCGCTCGCGCTCGATGATTCGGGAGACGACGTCGACCGTCAGCGGCTCGATATAGACGACGTCGGCGATGCCCTCGTCGGTCATGATCGTCGCCGGGTTGGAGTTAACGAGGACGGAGGTGACGCCCTCCTCCCGCATTGCCTTGCAGGCCTGCGTGCCGGCGTAGTCGAACTCCGCCGCCTGACCGATGATGATCGGACCGGAGCCGATGATCAGTACCTTGCCCGGTTTCTCAGCCATCTTCTCTCTCTAGTGTCAGTTCTTCCCCGGCCCCATCAGCGTTTTCTGTTTCGCGTGCCCTGTCTCCCCGGCATCGGCTTCGTCGTGCGCAGCGCATAGGCGAGCGTATACCCCGCGCCGAACACCGTTGCCACCGTCAGCAGGACTCCTGCATACGCGGGCAGCGGTGTCAGGAAGACCAGCGCCGCCAGCAGGGCGCAGCCCGCGAGAGCGAGTGCCCAGGCGAGGGCATGACTCGGCCACTCCAGGAACCAGTCGCCCGCGAAGGGCAGGCCGATAAAGCCCGCGCCGAAGCCGAGTGCCCCGGCAACGACAGCCAACCCGAGCCCGACCAGGAAGAACGCCAGCGCATGCAGCAGGCGCCCCTGCGCCAGGTACACCAGCGCTCCGACGACGGCGATGACGACCAGCAGTACCCCTGCCGTAAACCCGAACGTGCTCAGCGTAAGGACGCCGTACGACGCCCGCGTCTCGACATGGCCGCCGACCCGTCCTCCGACGCGTCGCACCAGGGGGCGTCGCCGACGCCGTATCCACGGTGGGCCGGCGCCGCTCACGTCCGGCGAGCCCGTTTCGGGCTCCTCGCGGTCGTTGGTCTCCGTTTCTGTCATAGCGGCAACTCGAAGCGCATGTTTGGATTGTAGATGGGCACCAGCGCCCCGATGCTCGATAGGAAGCTAAGCGCCACCTCGTTGCCCGCCGGCAGCCGTCCGCGTATCCGTCGATAGCCCCGGTCGCGCGCGAAGTCGAGCGCCAGGCGCGCCAGATCCGTCCCCAGACCCTTCCCGCGATTCCGCCGCCGCAGCCAGACGCCCAGCGTCGCCGTGTCCGGCTCCTGCGTGTTGAAATCGAGGGCGCTGAAGCCGGCCGCGCTGCCTTCGACGAAGCAGAGGAAGACGGCGCCCGCATCGCCCAGGCGCGACAGCCAGGTGCGCACCTCGTCGGCGGAGTACGCGCGCTCGAAGCCGACAGGATGCGCGTCCTTCATGACGGCGTCGATAACCGACGCGATCTCTTCCGCGTCATCCGTCGTCGCGCGCCGAAAGCTGGGCGGATTACCGGCCACGCTAGGGTCCCTTCCACTCGCTGACAAGGTCCAGGAAGCGGTCGAAGAAATACGTGTTGTCCAGCGGCCCGGGCGACGCCTCCGAGTGGTACTGGATCGACATGATAGCCAGAGCATCGTGCCGCAGCCCCTCGACGGTGTCGTCGTTCAGGTTGACCAGGCTGACTTCCATTCCGTCGCGCAGCCCGTCAGGGTCGACGGCGTAGCCGTGGTTTTGGGCGGTGATATGGACGCGACCCGTCGCCAGGTCCCGCACGGGATGGTTCGCGCCGTGGTGCCCAAACTTCATCTTGAAATTGGACGCGCCGAAGGCTGTCGCCAGCGCCTGGTGGCCGATGCAGATGCCCAGCATCGGTATCCGGCCGGCGAGCCCCTTCACCGTCTCGACGACGTGGCCGAGATGCACCGGGTCGCCCGGGCCCGGCGAGAGCACGACGCCGTCCGGCCGCAGCGCCAGCACGTCCTCCGCGCTCGTCCGGTAGGGCACGACCGTGACATGCGCCCCCTTTTGACTTAGCAGTCGCATGATGTTGTACTTGACGCCCAGGTCGATGAGGACGATGTGATGCTTCGCCACCGTCGAGCTATCCGGCCATTCGTAGGTGCAGTCCGTGCTCACCTGACGCACGAAATCGGTCTCGCCGTAGCGCGGCGTCTCGCGAAGGTGCGCCAGCGCCTCGTCGGGGTCCTCGCCGCGTGTTATCAGCCCCATCATCACGCCGGAGATGCGCAGCCGGCGCGTAAGGGCGCGCGTATCGACGCCGGAGAGGCCGGGAATGCCGTTTCGGGAGAGGTACTCGTGCAGCGTCATCTCCGATTGCCAGTGACTGGGGATATCGCAGTGCTCGCGCACCACCAGGCCGTTGACGTGGATTCGGTTCGATTCCACGTCGAAGCGGTTGATGCCGTAGTTGCCGACCAGGGGATAGGTCATGACGAGTATCTGGCCGGCGAACGACGGGTCGGTGAGCGCTTCCTGGTAGCCGGCCATAGCGGTGTCGAAGACGACTTCGCCGCCGGCGCCCGTGTCCGCGCCGAAGGCCTCGCCCTCGTACGTCGAACCGTCCTCCAGTACCAGAAACGCCTTCTCGGACATCAGACCTTCACCCCGTCCGCTGAATGCACGACGTGTCCGTGATGAACCGTCGCAACCACCTGTCCCTTCAGCACGCGACCCGCCAGCGGGGTGTTCCAGCCCTTGCTCGCGAACTGCTCCGGGTCCACCGTCCACTCTGCATTCGGGTCGAAGACGAGCACGTCGCCCGGCGCGCCAACGGATAGGCTGCCCAGGCCCGCGAGTCCCTCGTGACGCTCCAGCCCCAACGCCGCTACCGGCCCCGCCGTCATGCGATGCACCAGCGTCGCCAGGTCCAGCTTCTTCTCATGCACCAGGGAGAGGACGAGCGGCAGCGCTGTCTCGAAGCCGCTGATGCCCGACGGCGCGTTGTCGAACTCGCACAGCTTGTCGACGGGCGCGTGCGGCGCGTGGTCGGTCGCGATGGCGTCGATAGTGCCGTCGCGCAGCCCCTCGACGCAGGCGGCGACGTCGTCCGCCGTGCGCAG
>DATLAX010000011.1:0-4335 GCA_035527215.1 Dehalococcoidia bacterium | reverse complement strand
GTCCCGCGCGGCGCGGTCCCCCCACACCAACCCCTCCAGCAGTGACGTGCTGGCCAGCCGGTTGGCGCCGTGGACGCCCGTGCAGGCGACCTCGCCGCAGGCGTAGAGTCCGCGCAGGTTCGTCTCGGCCCAGGTGTTCGTGCGGACTCCGCCCATCATGTAGTGCGCCGCCGGCGAGACGGGGATCGGCTGTCGCGTGATGTCTACGCCGTGGTCGAGACAGAAGCGGTAGATCTGCGGGAAGCGGGCGCTCACCTTCTCCGGTGGCAGGTGCGTCACGTCGAGATCGACGTGGTCGCTGCCGCTGCGCGTCATCTCCGCGACGATTGCCCGGGCGACGACGTCGCGGGGCGCCAGGTCCTTCTGCGGATGGTAGTCGCTCATGAAGGCGCGCCCCTCGGCGTTGCGTAGGATGCCGCCCTCGCCGCGCACGGCCTCGGAGATGAGGAACGCCGGCACTCCGGGCAGGCGCAGCGCCGTCGGATGGAACTGGATGAACTCCATGTCCGCTATCTCCGCGCCCGCGCGATACGCCAGCGCGACGCCGTCGGCCGTCGCCACGTCGGGGTTCGTCGTGACCTTGTAGAGATGGCCCGCGCCGCCGGTCGCCAGGATCACGAAGCGGGCGTCGAAGCGCTCGCGGTCGCCCGAGCGCGCGTCGATAGCCCGGACGCCGCGGGCCACGCCGTCATCGGTCAGTATCTCTTCGACCAGGCAGTACTCGCGGACGGTGACCGCCGACATGCGCGCCAGGCTGCTCAGCGATAGCTCGATGTGCGCGCCCGTCGAGTCGCCGCCGGCGTGGAGGACGCGCGCGCGGCTGTGGGCGCCCTCGCGGCCGAGCGCCACGTGACCCTCGACGCTGTCGAACGGCACGCCGAAGCGCACGAGGTCGGCGATGCGCTCCGTCGCCTCACTCGTCAGGATGCGGGCCGCTTCTTTGTCGACCAGGCCGGCGCCCGCGGCAATCGTGTCGCGGAAGTGCAGGTCCGGCGAGTCGTCGGGCCCGACCGGCGCGGCGACGCCGCCCTGGGCGTGCTTCGTGTTGCACTCGTCGATGGAGTCCTTGGTGAGGATGAGTACGCTGCCGTGGTCCTTGGCGAGCAGGGCGGCGAACAGCCCGGCGATGCCCGACCCGACGATCACGTAGTCGTACCGTTCCAAATTGACGCCTTTCGGGGTCTCAGAAACACCGTAGCCGAGGCTGGAAAGCCTCGGCCTCAACAAGTAATGGCCAGCATGCGTTCGAGGGCGACCTTCGCCCGGCGGGCCGTCTCCGGCTCCACCGTCACGCGGTTCACGACCTCGTCCTCGACGAGCCGCTCCAGCACCCAGCACAGGTAGGCGGGATGGATCCGGTACATCGTCGAGCAGGGGCACGGATCGGGGTCCAGCGAGAGCACGGTCTTGTCCGGGTGCTCGCGGGCAAGCCGGCTCACCAGGTTGATCTCCGTGCCCACCGCCCAGCGACTGCCCGCCGGCGACTCGCTGACGGCGCGGATGATGTGCTCGGTCGACCCGTCGCTGTCCGCCGCTTCGACGACCTCCAGCCGGCACTCAGGGTGCACGACGACGCGAATGCCCGGGTGTTGCTCGCGCACGCGTGCTACCTGGTCGACGGTGAAGCGCTGGTGGACGCCGCAGTAACCGTTCCAGAGGATGATTCGGCTGTCGCGCAGCGTCGCGAGGTCGTTTCCACCCAGGCTGCCTTTCGAGACTCGACGGTCCCAGACGGACATCTGCCTGAGATCGACGCCGAGGGCACGGCCCGTGACGCGGCCCAGGTGCTCGTCGGGGAAGAAGAGGATGCGCCGCTTCTGCGCCAGCGCCCATCGGAAGACGGCGGGCGCGTTAGACGACGTGCAGACCACGCCGCCGCGCTCGCCGCAGAACGCCTTCAACGCGGCGGTCGAGTTGATATAGGTCACGGGCAGCGTGTCGTCGGTCAGCCCTGCGGCGACGAGCTCGTCCCAGCAGGAGAGCACCTCGTCGGGCGACGCCATGTCGGCCATCGAGCAGCCGGCGGTCATGTTCGGCAGGATAACGCTCTGATGGGGCGCGCAAAGGATGTCGGCGCTCTCCGCCATGAAGTGGACGCCGCAAAAGACGACATACTCTGCCTGCTGAGTGCCTGCCGCCCATCGCGCCAGCTTGAAGGAGTCGCCGCGCTGGTCGGCGAACCGGATGATGTCGTCGCGCTGGTAGTGATGGCCGAGGATGACGAGTCGCTCCGCCAGCTTCGCCTTCGCCGCGCTGATACGCCCGATCAGCTCCGGCGCGGCGAGCGAGCGGTACTCACGGGGGATGTCCTGCTGCCAGTGGGAAAACGCGAGTTGGCCATTGAGGGGCACCGTCGCGACGGGGTCGCAGGGCAGGAGGAGGCCGGCGGTGGGGAGAAGCGCTTCTTTTACCATTGCGCTGGAGCCTCCTCTGCTCTGGCGGGAGCGTCCACCCGTCCGGCGGGAATGGACTTAGTGTCCAAGTTACACTAACTCTATCACGCATCCCGCGGAAAGTCAAGCGGCAGGGGAAGGTCCCGGCGTCTCCTTGCCGGAGCCCCTGGCGCATGCTACGATTTCCCCGTCTGACAGGCGCTCCCATGTTCACGCCCTCAGATAGGTTGCCGTCATGTCGAACCCGCCCATCGAGCTGCCGGTCGCCCGCAGCGGCGACGACGCCGAGACAGTCGCCCGTCGCTGCCTCGCCGAGGGCGGTCGCCTGGCGATGGAGCGCTTCCGCCGGCCGCAGTCGGTGAGCGTCAAGGGGCGCGGCAACCTCGTCACGCAGGTCGACCTCGCCATCGAGACCTGCATCCAGCACGCGCTCACCGAGGAGTTCCCGGAGCACGCCATCCTCTCGGAGGAGAGCAACCCGTCGGTCAGCGCGCTCAAGGGCTGGACGTGGGTCGTCGACCCCCTCGACGGCACGCGGAACTACGTCAGCGGCATCCCCTTCTTCTGTGTCAACATCGCCCTCTGCTTCGGCGGCGAGACCGTCGCCGGCTGGACGTTCGACCCCGTCCACGACGAGCTCTTCCGGGCGACAAAGGGCGGCGGCGGCTGGGTGAACGACCAGCCCATGCGCGTCTCGAAGAAGGAGTCCGTGCAGGCGTCGGTGATGGGCTTCGACATGGGCTACGACGACGCCCGCGCCGGCCACATGCTCGACCTCATGCGCGAGCTCTGGCCCGGCATGCAGGCGATACGCATCCCCGGCAGCGCCGCGCTCGGCCTCGCCTATGCCGCCTGCGGTCGCTATGACCTGTTCACGCACAACCTCCTCTTCCCCTGGGACCTGGCGCCGGGCATCCTCCTCGTGCGGGAGGCCGGCGGCGTGATCACCGACCGCGAGGGCGGCGCCATCGGTCTCTACAGCGAGGGCGCGATCGCCGGCGGGCCGTCGGTGCATGAAGACTTCCTGCGTCTGGCCGCGGGCAGGCCGTGGCGCGACGAGCGACCCGCAAAGAGGGAGGGCTGATAACATGGCGAACAGAATGCCACCACTGGGGGAGCCTTCGCCGTTGAAGCGTCGCGCCGTCTGGGCAGGCGTGATCGTCGGGATCATCGGCCTCGTTGCACTCGCCGCCTTCGCGGGCAGCCGGCTGACCGGCGGCGGAGGTGGAGACAACGGAGACAGCAGCGACACACAGGGCGGCGAGGCGACCGGCACGCCGGCGGAGACGGTCGGCGTGGAGCAGGCCCTGGCCGACTACATTACGACGCAGCTAGGCCAGGAGTACGCCGGCGACTGCACGGCCGCGCTAATGCCGGAGATCAAGGGCTTGTGCTCGGCCGCGAGAGGCGAGCGCGCGAACCGAAAGGCCTTCCTCGTCGGCCCCAGTTCGTACGAGTACCAGCTATGGGTCTTCATGCGCAAACAGAACGGCGTCTGGAAAGTCGAGAGCACGCTGCCCGTGAAGCCGGAGACCGTGAACGCGCCGGGTGCCCCCTGGCCGCTGGAGAAGGGCGCGAAGGTCGTCGTCGGCGGGACGGGGACCTGCCTGAACGTGCGCGTCGCCCCGGGCATCAAGGAAGCGGCCGTCGACTGCATCGCCGACGGCACCGAGATCGTGCTGGAGGACGGTCCGGTGGAGGCCGACGGCTACCAGTGGTGGCGTCCGGAGGGTCGCAGCGGCTGGGTTGCCGGCGACTGGCTCCGCTACGTCGACGAATCAGCGACGCCTGCGCCCGCGTCCGCAACCCCAGCGCCGACGCCGTAGATCGCCGCAGCCATTCTTCGCGACGGCGATCCTACGGCGAGGGAGTGTGGCTGAATTTCATGGTTTGATAGAGGCCAAGTGGCGGTCAAGCGCGGCCAATAGGTTGGCGTGAACAA
>DATLAX010000010.1:0-19445 GCA_035527215.1 Dehalococcoidia bacterium | reverse complement strand
ATGTTTGCGGCGCGGAAATAGCTCGCATCAAGGTGGCTGGCCGGAGCACGCACTTCTGCCCCCGCTGCCAGCCGGCTCCGGTCACGCAGGATCGGTCTTCGAGATAGTAGCGGCCCAGACGTCTGGGGGAGTCCAGAGGGGGCAGGCCCCCTCCGGCGGGGTTCAAGGGGTGTCCCCTTGATTCCAGCTAAACTTCTCCGGGCGGGAGGGTGGGAAGAACCACGCAAGACAATGCCGCGATTGAACGACGCCGTAACTGACATCGCCGGCATACGCGTCGGCCACTGGACCGACCGGCGGGCCGCCACCGGCTGCACCGTCGTCCTCTGCGAGAAGGGCGCCGTCGCCGGCATCGACGTCCGCGGCGGAGCGCCCAGCACCCGCGAATCGTCGCTCCTCCGACCGGAAGCTATCGTCCAGCAGGTCCACGCCGTCTTCCTTACCGGCGGCAGCGCCTTCGGCCTCGACGTCGGCTCCGGCATCATGCGCTACCTCGAAGAGCGGCGCATCGGCTTCGCCTACGGCGGCGCCACCGTCCCCATCGTCTGCGGCGCCGTCCTCTTCGACCTCAACATCGGCCGCGCGGACGTCCGTCCCACCGCCGACAGCGGCTATCGCGCCTGCCTTGCCGCGAAGGGCGGGCGCGTCGCCCAGGGGAGCGTCGGCGCGGGCACCGGCGCGACGGTGGCGAAGATCCGGACGGTGAAGCACGGCCTCAAGGGCGGCGTCGGCAGTGCGGTGGAGCGCATCGGCGACCTCACGGTGGCCGCGCTCGTCGCCGTCAACGCATTCGGCGAGATCACCGACGGGGACACCGTCGTCGCCGGGCCGCGGGGCGCCCCCGGTCGCTTCGACAGCACACTCGACCTCATCCGCGCCGCCGGGACGTCTGCAACGCTCCCGCTCACGAACACGACCATCGGCGTCATCGCGACGAACGCGACCCTGACGAAGACCCAGGCCACCGCCGTCGCGCACATGGCCCACGACGGCATCGCCCGCGGCGTGCGGCCCGCCCACTCGCCCGTCGACGGCGATGTCCTCTTCGCCCTGGCTACGTGCGAGCGTCAGCAGCCCGACAACGTCCTCGCCATCGGCGCCTTTGCCGCCCGCGCCGTCGAGCGCGCCATCATCAGCGCCGTCAATGCCGCGACGGGGCTTGCCGGCATCCCGTCGGCCCGCGAATGGCTGGCTGCCGGCGACGCCCGCTGATTCTGCGCATTGCATCACGCGCTCTTTCCTGGCGGAAAACGCGCACTTTTCGCAAAGAACTCGCGTGAATTTCGTCACTAGCTATTGACAACTGCGGAGGTTTTGCTATACTGGCGCTGGCGTCGACCCCCATTAAGGGGCGGCAACCGGCGTGGAGGGCTCCACAAAGCTGTCCTCGCTGACAATTCGGGGACATACCGCTTGGATCGCTCGGCGACCGAGACGGTGCAGATGCTGTACGGTGTGCTTTCTGCCCTTTCGGTCTCGGCCGGAAGGGTTTTTTGTCAGGCGTTTCTTACGCCGCCGTGAGGTTACGTAGGAGGTAAGCGCGTTGAGGAAGATGCTAAAGAGCAAGATCCATCGTGTAGCGGTCACGGAGGCTGACCTCAACTATGTGGGCAGCATCACCCTCGACCCTGAGCTACTGGAAGCCGCCGACATCATCGAGTACGAGCAGGTCCACGTCCTGGACGTTGACAACGGCAACAGACTCACCACCTACGCCCTCCCCGGCGTGCGCGGTAGCGGCGAATGCTGCATAAACGGCGCCGCCGCTCGCCTGGTGCATCCCGGCGACGTCGTCCTCGTCCTCACCTACGCCGACTACGCGGAAGAGGACGCGCGGCGTCTGCGGCCCATCGTCGTCCACGTCGACGAGCGCAATCGCATCAAGCGCATCGACCCGCCGGTCGAACACTTCGGCGTCATCGACCACTGGAGCGTCTTCAACTAGGAACCGCGTTCCGCCGGCGGCGGGACGGGAGGTTGCGGCCATGGCACACATCTCGGTACACGACCTGAAGGCGATGAAGCTCCGCGGCGAGAAAATCGCCATGCTCACGGCCTATGACTACCCCACGGCAAAACTCATCGATTCGGCAGACATCCCCATCATCCTCGTCGGCGACTCCCTCGGCATGACTGTCCTCGGCTACGACTCCACCGTGCCCGTAACCATGGACGACATGATCCACCACACCAGGGCCGTCGCGCGTGGCGCGCAAGACGCGCTCATCGTCGGCGACATGCCCTTCATGAGCTACCAGACCGGCGTTTCGGACGCGATCCGCAACGCCGGTCGCTTCTTGCAGGAGGCGGGCGCCCACGCCGTCAAGCTCGAAGGCGGCGCCCCGGTCGTGGACACCGTTCGCGCGCTCGTTTCCATCGGCATCCCCGTCATGGGCCACCTTGGTCTCACGCCGCAGTCCATCAACCAGCTCGGCGGCCACAAGGTGCAGGGCAAGACGCCCGCCGCCGCCGTGCGGCTCCTGAGTGATGCCGCCGCCCTGCAAGAAGCAGGCGCCTTCGCCGTCGTCCTGGAATGCGTGCCCGCTGCCCTCGGCAAGCTTGTCACCGAGAGGCTTTCGATTCCGACCATCGGCATCGGCGCCGGGCCTTACTGCGACGGCCAGGTGCAGGTCCTGAGCGACCTGTTGGGCCTCGACCCCGATTTCTCACCCAGACACGCGAAGCAGTACGCCCATCTCGCGCAGGAGATACAGGGCGCCGTTCAGCGTTACCAGCGGGAGGTGCAGGCGGGAGATTTCCCGACTGCTAGAGAGAGCTTCTCCATGGACGAGGCAGTCGTGGCAGAGCTCTCACAGATGGCGGTGTGACACATGGCACTCTCTGAAACGATTCGCGGCCTCAAGACAATGCAGGTGGTCTCCACGATCGACGGCATGCGTCGATTACGCTACCAGACGAACGGGCGCAAGGTCGGCTTCGTGCCGACGATGGGCTATCTTCATGAGGGCCATCTCTCGCTCGTGCGAAAGGCCCGCGCCGAAAACGACCTCGTCGTCGTCAGCATCTTCGTCAACCCGATCCAGTTCGGTCCCAACGAAGACTTCGAGAAGTACCCGCGCGACACCCAGCGCGACCTCTCGCTCCTCCAGCAGGAGAACGTCGACATCGTCTTCATGCCCTCCGCCCTCGACGTGTACCCCGAAGGCTTCAACGCCTACGTCGACGTCGGCCAGGTCACCGAAGTCCTGGAAGGCGCCTTCCGGCCGGGGCACTTCCGCGGCGTCGCGACCGTCGTTCTTAAGCTGTTCAACGCTGTCCAGCCGCATCGGGCCTACTTCGGCCAGAAGGACGCCCAGCAGGTCGTCGTCATTCGCAAGATGGTGCAGGACCTGAACGTGGGTGTCGAGATCGTCGGTTGCCCCACGATACGCGAGACCGGCGGCCTAGCGATGAGCAGTCGCAACGTCTTCCTGTCACCGGATGAGCGGCGTGCCGCCCTCGTCCTCTTCCGCTGCCTCAGCCTGGTTGAGCGGCTGCACCGTCAGGGGGAGCGCGATGCAGGCAAGCTGCGCGGTCGCCTCGAAGGCCTCGTCGCCCGCGAGCCGCTGGCGCATGTCGACTACATAAGCATCGCCGACCCGCACACCCTGCAAGAACTAGAGACTATCGAGGGGCCGGCGCTGATCTCACTGGCGATCCGCATCGGCGTCACGCGCCTCATAGATAACCTGACGGTCGGCGAGAAGCGCCCGGCCATCGTCCTGGACCAGCCCGCCGGCAAGTAGCGAACGTTATCAGCCGGCCTTCACCTCTGGTATTGAATCGGGCAGGGACGCCCGACCCTATCTCTTCTCTCCTTTGCCCTGCCGTCGCCTCGATGCTAAAATGTGGACGCCAATCACCATGACAGGAGGCGCGCATGGGAGGCCATTCCCACTGGAGCCAGGTTAAACGCCAGAAAGGCGCTGCCGACGCCAAGCGCGGTCAGGTGTTCACCAAGCTCGGTCGCGAGATCACCGTCGCTGCCCGCCAGGGCGCCCCCGACCCGGTGGCTAACTTCCGCCTTCGCCTTGCCGTCCAGCGCGCTCGCGATAGCAACATGCCCAACGACACCATCGACCGCGCCATCAAGCGCGGCGCCAGTGGCCCTGACGCTGCCGAGCTTATCGAGGCTACGTACGAGGGCTACGGCCCCGGCGGCGTCGCCGTCCTCATCGAGGTCGTAACCGACAACCGCAACCGCAGCGTCTCCGAAATTCGTTCTGCAATGAGCCGCGCCGGCGGCAACCTCGGTGAGGTCGGATCCGTCGCCTGGCTCTTCGATAGCAGAGGGCTCATCGCCATCAACGCCGGCGAAGCCGACGGCGAAGACCTCGCGCTCACCGCCATCGACGCCGGCGCCGAGGACGTCGATATCCAGGACGGCCGCTTAGAGGTCTACACGCGTGCCGAAGACCTGGAGAAGGTGCGGCAGGCGCTGCAAGAGCAGGGCATAGAGATGGAGTCCGCAGAACTCACCAAGGTCGCGAAGACCACCATCAACCTCGGCGACAAGGAGGCGCTGCAGGCCCTCAAGCTCCTCGACAAGCTGGAAGAGCTCGACGACGTGCAGCGCGTGCACTCCAACGCCGAGTTCCCCGACGAAGTGCTCGAGGCATATACGGGCTAGATGGCTCACAGCGCGAAACAACGGGTCGAACGTAACGGTACCCTCATCCTCGGGATCGATCCCGGCCTGAGGGCGACCGGCTACGGCCTCGTCGCCCAGTCGGGCAGCGCGCTCGAAGCCGTCGACTACGGCTGCTTCGCCGTCGACCCGCGACTCCCACTATCAGAGCGACTCGCCATTCTGTTCGGCTGTCTCCAAGAAGTCATCGCCCGGCACGCCCCGTCGGAAGTCGCTATCGAGCAGCCCTTCGTCGGCGCCAACGCCCACTCCGCCCTGGCGATAGGCGAGGCGCGCGCCCTGGCCGTCCTTGCCGCCGGTCTCGCCGGACTGCCCGTCGAGCAGTACTCGCCCGCCGAGGTGAAGCGCGCCGTCACCGGCTACGGACGCGGCCCCAAGGAGCAGGTGCAGGAGATGGTGCGACTTCAGCTCGGCCTGCGCGACCTGCCCGAACCGTTCGACGCCGCGGACGCGCTCGCCGTTGCGCTGTGCCACGCCAGCCACACGCGCTCGCGCTCGCTGATCGAGAGGAGCGCCAGCCCATGAGCGCCGTCGGCCGCATCTGGGGCGTCGTCGAAGACTCCGGCCCGGAGGGCATCACCGTTCGTGTCGATGGCACCGGCCTTGGCCTGCTCGTCCAGGTGCCTGGCCACACCCGGGACGACATAGGCGTCCCCGGCCGCGAAGTATCGCTCTATACCTACCTCCAGGCCCGCGAAAACGACGTCGCCCTCTACGGCTTCGCCACCGCCGACGAGCTGCGGCTGTTCCATCTGCTCATCGGCGTGTCCGGCGTCGGGCCGAAGGCCGCGCTGGCGCTGCTGACCGGCCTCCCCGGCGACTCGATATGGGAGGCTATAGCCGGCGGCGACGTCGAGCGCATCCGCGGCGTGCCGGGCATCGGCGCCAAGACCGCGAGCCGCATCATCATCGACCTCAAGGGCCGCTTGCCGGAGCACGTCTCGGCCGGCGTTCCCGTGGCTTCGCTCCTGAGCGCCGACGAAGAGGTCATCGCCGCCCTCGTGAGCCTCGGCTACACTCAGGCCGAAGCCTCTGCCGCCGCCTCTCGCCTTCCGTCCGACGGCACGCTATCGCTGGAAGACAAGATCCGCCTCGCCCTCTCGTCCTTCACCGGTTAGGGTCGGGGCTCCGTACCCGACACGGCTCTCCACCACCTGTCGGGATGGAGGGATCGGCCAAGGTCGGGTAAACTGGATATGCCATGCCCGACTTCAAGCTCGTCTCCGACTTCCAGCCCACCGGCGACCAACCGCAGGCCATCGACCAGCTCGTCGAAGGCCTGACGCGTGGCCATAAGCACCAGACCCTCCTCGGGGTCACCGGCAGCGGCAAGACGTTCACCGTGGCCAGCGTCGTCGCCCGCGTCCAGCGCCCTACGCTCGTGCTCGCGCCCAACCGCACGCTCGCCGCGCAGCTCGCCTCCGAGTTCAAGGACTTCTTCCCCGAGAGCGCCGTCGAGTACTTCGTCAGCTACTACGACTACTACCAGCCCGAGGCCTACGTACCGCGCACCGACACCTACATCGCCAAGGACGCCGACATCAACGACGAGATAGACAAGCTGCGCCACGCCGCCACCCGCTCGCTGTTCGAGCGCCGCGACGTGCTCATCGTCGCCTCCGTCTCCTGCATCTACGGACTCGGCGAGCCGGAGGAGTATCACAGCTTCACCCTCACCTTCCGCGCCGGCGAGCCCTTCAACCGCGGCCGCGCCGTCCGCCGCCTCGTCGACATGCAGTACGACCGCAACGACATGACCCTCACCCGCGGCCACTTCCGGCTGCGCGGCGACTCCCTCACGGTCATGCCCGCCTACGAGGAGACCGCCGTCCGCATCGACTTCCTCGACGACACGGTGGAGCGCATCATCGAGCTCGACCCGCTGACCGGTGAGCTGCTCGCCGAGCGCGATAGCGTCGACATCTACCCCGCGAAGCACTTCGTGACCTCGCAGGACAAGCTCACCGCCGCCATCGAGGACATCGAGAAGGAGTTGGAGGAGCGCGTCGCCGAGCTGCGGGCGCAGGACAAGCTGCTGGAGGCTGCCCGCCTCGAAGAGCGCACCCGCTATGACCTGGAGAGCCTGCGCGAGGCTGGCTACTGCTCCGGCATCGAGAACTACTCCCGCCACCTGGCGCGTCGCCCGGCCGGCAGCACCCCCTGGACGCTGCTCGATTACTTCCCGGACGACCTCCTCATGTTCATCGACGAGTCGCACATCAGCATCCCGCAGGTGCGTGGCATGTACTTCGGCGACCTCTCGCGCAAGCAGACGCTTGTCGACTACGGCTTCCGCCTGCCATCGGCGCTGGACAACCGGCCGCTCAACTTCCACGAGTTCGAAGAACACGTGAACCAGGTCGTCTACGTCTCGGCGACGCCCGGGCCCTACGAACGCGAGCACAGTCAACAGGTGGTCGAGCAGATCGTGCGGCCCACCGGCCTTATCGATCCGTCGGTCGAAGTGAAACCGACCGCCGGCCAGATCGACGACCTCATCGAGCAGATACGCATCCGCGTCGAGGGCGGCCAGCGCGTCCTCGTCACCACGCTGACGAAGAAGATGGCCGAGGACCTCTCCGACTACCTGATCGAGATGGGCGTCCGCACCCACTACCTGCACTCGGAGATCGACACCCTGGAGCGGGTCGAGATCCTGCGCGACCTGCGTGCCGGCGTCCACGACGTCGTCGTCGGTATCAACCTCCTGCGCGAAGGGCTCGACCTGCCGGAGGTGAGCCTCGTCGTCATCCTCGACGCCGACAAGGAGGGCTACCTGCGCTCCCGCGACTCCCTCATCCAGACCATCGGCCGCGCCTCACGCCACATCGACGGCCACGTCATCATGTACGCCGACGCGCTCACGGAGTCGATGCGCCAGGCAATCGACGAGACGTACCGCCGCCGCCGCATCCAGCTCGCCTACAACGAGGAGCGCGGCATAACGCCGCAGGGCATCCGCAAGGCGATACGTGACATAACGGATCGAGTGAAGAAGGTTGCCGAGGAGAAGGCGCCCTACGTCGCAGGCGCAATCCCGAAAGAGGAGATGCCGCGCGTCATCGCCGACCTGGAGAGTCAGATGAAAGCGGCGGCGAAGCAGCTGGAGTTCGAGCGAGCGGCGCTTCTGCGCGACGAGATCCTTGAGCTACGCAAGCGGCTTCTCGATGAGTCGGACATTCTCCACGAGTTCGCCGTCGCCGCCGGCCAACCCCTCTTCCGCGACGGCAATCGCCGCGGCCGTCGCCCCTACCGCCGCTAGGCTGTCGCATCGGAGTCTCAGGAGGGCTCTGGCGCGCCCGCCGGACCATCTGCTCGTTTGACGATCCTGTAGCCCCATGCTACTTTGAAATGTCAGGCCGTTTTCATGCCTGACGCCGAGGAAGCGTATCGTGTCACCGTCCGACGATCCTGTGTCTCCGCCGGCCGGCGTCGAGGACATCGACCATCACGTTGGCTCGCTTCTGCCCGCCGGCCAGTACAGCGCGACCCCGCCGACGCCCATCATCTGCTCCAACTGCGGCGGCGTCGTTCCGGAAGGCTCGCGCTTCTGCGGCCAGTGCGGTCGCGCCCTCGGCCTGCCGATGCGGACGACCACCGAGGCGACCGTCACGGTCCTCTTCACCGACATCCAGGGCTTCTCCAACCTCACCTCCTCCGTCGGCGATCAGGAGGCGCTCGACGCTCTCAAGCGCCACAACCAGATCGTCCGTGCCCAGATCCAGAACCACGGCGGCGCCGAGATCAAGTACCAGGGCGACGGCTTCATGGTCGCTTTTCCCAGCGCCCGTCGGGCCGTGCTCTGTGCCATCGACATCCAGCGCAAGATCGCCGACCACAACCGCGACAATCCCGGACGGCCTCTGATCCTGCGCATGGGCCTCAACGCCGGCGACGTCCTCCGCGACGAGCAGGACCTCTTCGGCGCGGCCGTCAACCTGGCGGCGCGCATCGCCGAGAAGGCGAAGGGGAACCAGATACTGATGTCGGAGCTCGTGAAGGAGCTTGTGGGGCCCTACCCGGGGTTCAAGTCCACCAGCCGGGGGAAGCGCCGCATCAAAGGCTTCCCCGGCCGCTACAAGATCTTCGAAGTCGCCTGGCAGACGTAGCCAACAAAGACGCGCCAGACCGAATCCGGTGGCGCGTCATTTCCCCGACAGAGGGTGACTAGAAGCCTTCGTCCTCCTCCTCACCACGCACCAGCACCTTCCGCGAGCTGCCGCCCTCCGACTCGCTGACGACGCCCTTCTCCTCCAGCATGTCCATCAGCCGCGCCGCCCGTGGATACCCCACCCGCAGCCGCCGCTGCAGCATCGACGTCGACATCCGCGTGTGCTCCATCGCCAGCGTCCGCGCCCGCTCGTACAGCGGATCGTCCGCCCCGAACAGCTCGTCGACCTCTGCCTTCGACTCATGAAGCAGGTCGTCGTACACCTGTCGCTGCAGGTCCTTGAAACGCGCCTGCGTCCAGAACTCCACCAGCCGCTCGATCTCCTGGTCGGAGACGTACACCCCCTGCAGCCGCTTCGGCTTCGCCGCGTCCGTCGGCTGGTAGAGCATATCGCCGCGACCCAGCAGCTTCTCCGCGCCGCCGCCGTCGAGAATCGTCCGCGAGTCCACTTGCGACGACACTGCGAAGGCGATGCGCGTCGGGAAGTTCGCCTTGATCAGACCCGTGACCACATCCACCGACGGGCGCTGCGTCGCGACGACCAGATGGATGCCCGTCGCCCGCGCCAGTTGCGCCAGCCGGCATACCTGACGCTCCACCTCATAGGGCGCGGCCATCATCAGGTCCGCCAGCTCGTCGATGATGACCACCCAGTAGGGCAGCTTCACGTGCGCCTTCGGGTGGCGGTTGTAGGCGTCGATGTTGCGCACCGCCAGCGAGGCGAAGCGGCGGTAGCGGCTCTCCATCTCGTGGATCACCGCCTGGAGGGTGCCCACGACCTTGTCGATGTCGATGACGATCGACGAGAACGCCAGGTGCGGTATGGGCGCGAACGCCGCCAGCTCCACCCGCTTCGGGTCGATCATCACCAAGCGCACGTCGTCGGGGGATGACTGCATCAGCAGACAAGCGATCACGGAGTTGATGCACACGCTCTTGCCGCTGCCCGTCGCGCCCGCAATGAGCAGGTGCGGCATCTTTGCCAGATCCGCGACCACCGGCTCTCCCGAAACGCTCTTGCCGAGCGCGAGCGCCAGCTTGGAGCGACCCGCCAGCCGCTGGAACGCCGTGCTCTCGATGACGCTTCGCAGCGTCACCAGCGACGTCGTCACGTTCGGCACTTCGATGCCGACGACCGGCTTCCCCGGCACCGGCGCCTCGATGCGAATCGAAGGCGTCGCCAGCGCCAGCGCCAGGTCGTTGGCCAGTGACGTGATCTGGCTCACGCGCACCCGTGTCCGCGAGACCTCCTCCGTCTTCATCTTGGGCCGGCCGTTGCGGTCGAATACCGGACGACCGGCGCCGTCGCGCTCCTGCGCCGTCCGTGTCTTGATCTCCCAGCCGGGTTCCACGCCGAACTGGGTGACGGTCGGGCCTTCGTTTATCTGCGCCACTTCCGCATCGACGCCGAAGCTGGCAAGCGTATCGACGATGAGACGGGAGCGCGCCGCGTTATCGGGTCGTTCCGCCGCTTCCGTGCCCGCCGGCAGCAGCGTATCCACGGGCGGCATCTCCCATCGCCCGCTGCCGGGCGACGCCACGGGAGCGCTCTCGCCGGAGCCTTCGATCCCCATAGGCAGCGCCGGTTGCCACGGCTTGGCGACTTCCTGCTCCGGCGACGCCGCGGGCGTGGTCGTCGCGACGGCGCCGGCAGCATCAGCGGTCGTGGCCTGTTCCGCAGGAGGAGAAGCGGTACGCGCCCACATCAGTGTGTCCAGGGAGACGGGAGCCGGCGGTTCTGGTTCCACCTTCGTCGGGAAGATTGCCTCGCCTAGCCGGCGCGCCAGCCGGTATGTCCGCTGCGGCAGCCGCCAGCGCCAGACGACGATCGTCAGGCGAGGGCTTCGCCGCGCCAGATGCAGCGATTCTCTTGGCCACACGACCACGGCTGTCGCCAGCACCAGCGATAGCCATCCCAAGATGCCGATCGGACCGGCGACAAGGGCGTGTCCCCAGTTGCCGCCCGCGCTGACATCCGACAACGTCGCGCCGCCGAGCCTCCAATCGGGCCGAAAGAGCCCGAGAAGCCCCAGGCCGAACCCCGCGATGAAAAGGGAGACGAGCCACCGCCGCCAGTACAGGTAGAACGCCAGCGGCAGGGCGCGGCGTATTATGAGCCAGCCGACAAGGACCATAAGCAGGATGAGGAAGAAGATGCCCACGCCGAGGGTCTCGACCAGGGTATCGCGCGCCTCCGACAGGCCCGTCGTTACCGGCACGAGCCACGGAACCGCCACTATCGCGGCGACGACCAGCGCGATGCCCAGCGCCTCCCAGCGGAATATGAGCGAACGTAGCGTTGAGAAGAAGGACGGGCCGCCGCGCGCCCTACCGGCACTGCGACGGCGTGGCAACTGCTTGCCCACAGCCCGTCGGGGCGCCAGGCTGGCCGGCCTATTCGCGCCCGATCGTGACCTCATGCCTGCTTTGGCCAACTGGCCCTTCTTCCTTGATGGCGGCCTCTACGCCGCCGTGCCGTCTCCCTATGCTTCGCTGGCCTAGAACAGCTTCATCTGCTGCGTCTCCGGAGCGGGCTCCTCTTTCTCATCTTTCAGCGCACTCTTCAGGACCGGCGGCAGCGTCCTGAAATCGTCTTCTATTGTGCGGCGCAAGCTTCCCTGGTGCAGCGCCGCTGCCGGATGGTACATCGGCACGACAAACAACTCGCCGACGCGACGCGGCTGCCCGTGAATCCGGCTGATCGACTGCCCGGGGAAGAACTTCGCCATCGAGTAGCGCCCCAGCGTCACTATCAGCTTCGGTTCGATTATCTCGATCTGGCGCTGAAGCCAGGCCCCACATGAGCGGATCTGGTGCGGCAGCGGGTCCTGGTTTTGCGGCGGCCGGCACTTGATGACGTTGCCGATGAACACATCCGGACGTCGCAGCCCGATGGAGCCGAGCAGCTGCTCCAGGAACTGGCCTGCCGGTCCGACGAACGGACGTCCCTGCTGGTCCTCGTAGTAGCCCGGCGCCTCGCCGATGAAGACGATCTCCGCGTCGAAGCGCCCTTCGCCGGGCACCGTCCGCGTGCGCGTCGTCGACAGCTCGCACCCGGCGCACGCCGCGATCTCGGCATTCAGCGCCGCCAGCGCGGATCTCTTGTCAATCGCGATCATCGCTGACACTCCACAAATGCCGGAGGCGAGGCAACTCTGGGCCCTGCGCTCTCGTCGCCAGAGCCGGAGGTCGCCTTCTCTGACATCCCAACATACCCACTAGTATCCAGGCGCGACCTCAGAGCTACACCTCGCCACTCGCCGGATGATAGCATGCCGAAAGGGGAAAGTCAATGATAATGGGAGAAGACCGTTTAGCTATTCGTAGCCGGCTTGGACGGCTTCTCGACCAGCTTCGCCAGCGCTATGCCGGCGAAATAGAGGACGATCATCGGCCCGGCCACCACAGACTGCGTGATCGGGTCGATGGACGGCGTGACGATGGCCGAAACGATGAACGCGAGCACGATGGCGTAGCGCCACCAGCCGAGGAGCTTGCGTGACGTGACGACACGTAGCTTCGCGAGTCCCATCACGAACAGCGGTAACTCGAACACAAGCCCGGTGACGAGCATCAGACGCGTGACGAAGTCGACATAACCCGTGACGTTGATCATCGGCTTGATGTCGCCGCTGGAGTTCAGCAGGAAGCGCAACGCTGGCGGCATTTCAACGTAGTAGGCGAAGGCAGCGCCTGCGACAAATGCGAACGACGCGCCCAACACGATAGGGATGACCCAGCGCCGCTCCTGCTTTGTCAGTCCCGGACTGACGAAGGCCAGCACCTCATAGACGAGGATGGGCATTGCCATGGCTATTGCGGCCAGAAGCGCAACCCGAAAGTAGGCTCCCCAGTAGCCGAGGACGTCGGTGAAGACTATCGAGACGTCCTGGCCCGCATTGGTGGCCGGCACCGTAATCCATTCGAGGAACTTCTTCGTGAGGAACAACGAGGCCGCGAAGCCGAGGACGATGGCGGCAGCGGAGACCATAAGCCGCTGTCTCAGCTCCTGAAGGTGCTCCAGGATCGTGAGCTCTTTGCCGCTACCGCTGCTACTAGCTTCCGGGGCGATCGCCGCCACTACTCTACGGTCTCCTCCTGGGCATCCTGCAAAGCCGGCGCCGCGGGCACTCCCTCCCCGGCGCCGTTATCGCCCGGCGGCGGCATCGCGGCCGGGCTCTCAGGCGTCGACTCTTCGATCTGCAGGTTCTCTCGCACATCGTCGGCGACACCCGTCAACTCCTGCCCGAAAGCCTCCGCCTTCGCGCGCATCTCGCCGCTCACCGACTTCAGCTCTCCTCGCAGGTCCTGGTATTCGCGTTCCAGGTCCTGCACGGCATCCATCAGCTCCTTCGTAACGCCGGAACTGTAGCGGCGAAACTCGCGGATTGTGCGCCCGATTTGGGCAGCCACCTCGGGCAGTCGCTGCGGCCCCACGACGATAAGCGTGAGGACGAGGATCACGACGAGCTCCGGCAGGCCAATTCCAAAGAATCCCATGTCGTCTATCGAGAATACAGAGACAGAACTTCTCTACTAATTATGCGCTCTAGAGGGGGAACGTGCCACACCGCGACTGTGCGTGGTATGCAGTGCTTATCCCGGGGTGGCGAGGATGATCCTACTTATCCTCTATTCCGAGGTCCTTCAGATAGTCGATGGCGTCCTGCACGGTGACGATCTTCTCGGCGTCCTCGTCGGATATCTCCAGCGCGGTCCCGTCCTTGCTGAACTCCTCCTCCATCGACATGATGAGCTCGACCAGGTCCAGGGAATCCGCATTCAGGTCATCAACGAACGAGGCGTTGGGCACTACCTGGCTCTCCTCAACACCCAGTTGATCTACGACAATCTTACGTACCCGCTCGAAGACTGTTGCCACCTATAACTCCTTTCTTCTTGCGCAAACACCGGGGGCTAACGGGCCGCCATCGAACTGACCGAGCCGAGCACACCGTTCACGAACTTCGCGGAGTTGTCACTGCCGAAGCTCTTGGCCAACTCAACGGCCTCGTTTATGGCTGCCTTCACTGGCGTCCTATTATTGAGCAAAATCTCCAGGATTGCAAGCCTCAAGATGTTCCGGTCTATCGTCGCCATCTGCTCTATGGGCCAGGCAGGCGCAACCCGAGCGATCACTTCGTCCAGATGCTGGCGTTCGGCCACGGCGCCGGCTACCAGCTCTCGGGCGAAGACCTTGACCTCTTCCGTCGTGTCGCCTCCCTCGAGGAGACGCTCCAGGGTCTCCTCGGCATCATGTCCGGTCGTGTCCGCCTCATAGAGCGTCTGAAGGGCCAGAATCCGGGACTGTCGCCGTCTAGTAGGCATTCGACTCCACCCTACGCAACCCCTCGATCTGACCAGTAACTCATGCACTCTCTGACAGGATCTCGTCCTCGCCGACGTTCCGCACAGTCGCCGCGGGCGCCACACGCTTGACCAGGCCGGAAAGCACCTGTCCGGGTCCAAACTCGACGAAAGTGGATACTCCGCTCGCCAGCATGTGTTCCACTGACTGCTGCCAGAGCACGGGGTGAGTGAGCTGAAAAGACAGCTCTTGCCGAAACGACGCGGCATCGTGCAGCGGCATCCCCGTGCCGTTGGCGACGATGGACGCCTGCGGCTCGCGGAAGGCGGTGCCGGCCAGAGCAGCCGCCATGCCCACCGCCGCGGGCTTCATCAGGCTGGTGTGAAAGGCGCCGCTCACGTTCAGCGGTACCGTCCGTCGCGCGCCGTGCGAGCGCGCCATCTCCGCCGCCCTCGCGACCGCATCGAGGTCCCCGCCCACTACGACCTGGCCGGGCGCGTTCACGTTGCAGACCTGAGCCCCGCTTGCCGTGCAAAGCTCGCGTGCCGCCGCCTCATCGAGCCCGAGGATCGCGATCATTGTGCCGGGGTTTTCCTCGCTGGCCGCCTGCATCAAACGGCCGCGCTCCTGGACGAGCAGTAAGCCGTCTTCAAAAGAGAGAGCGCCGCTGGCAACGGCGGCTGTGTACTCGCCCAGACTGTGCCCGGCGACAAAATCGGGCATCTCCGCCAGCATGCCCCGCTCCCTGGCCGCAGCGAGGCAGGCGAGGCTGACGGTGAGAATGGCGGGTTGGGTGTTGATGGTCTGGCGAAGGAGGTCTTCCGGCCCGCGAAAGCAGATCTCCGAGAGAGAGCGCCGGAGAATGGCGTCCGCCTTGTCGAGCACCTCGCGAGCCGCCGCCGACTTCTCCGACAGAGCCTGGCCCATTCCAACCTGCTGGGAACCCTGTCCCGGGAAGAGCCAGGCCACCTTGCCTATCGAGGGTTCCACCGCTGGTACTGCCTCCGTTCACTCGTGCGGCGAAAATGCGAGGCCGTCTCCTACTCCCCGAGACGCGCCCCCTCGATCTTGATCGCCTCGCGCCCTCGATAAGTCCCGCACACGGGACAAGGGTGGTGAGGCAGACGCGGCGTGTGGCACTGCGTACACTCCGTCAGCCGGGGAGTATCGAGCTTGATGTGGCTGCGTCGCTTCCCCTGGCGGGATTTTGGATACTTCCGCTTTGGTAGAGGTGGCAAGTCTTAACTACCCCTTTCCTCATCGCTAATTCGCGCTTTGATCCGGCGCAGATCCGCGAGCCCTTGCCAACGTGGGTCTGCGCTCTTGATCGGACAGGCGCAAGGGCCCAGATTCAGGTTGGCGCCGCAATCGGGGCAAAGGCCCCGGCAATCCGGGCTGCACAGAGGCTGCATTGAGCGCGAGGCGAGCCGGTACTGCCGGATCGCTTCGTTGAGATCGAGCACCTGGCGCTCATCGATGGCAAAAACGTCGTCGGGCGGCGAAAGGCGGGCGCCGGTATCGACGTCCACGGTCTGTGCGAACTCCTCCTGGAAATCGATATCGCGGGACAATCGCAGCGGCTCAAGGCAGCGACTGCACGTCTCGTCGCTGCCCACCGAAAGGCAAACGCTGACCAGGATGCCCTCGCTCGTGCGCAAGAAGGAGACCGTGCCGGTGACGTCGGTCGCCGGCAACTCCTGAGACTCGTCCTGGCGCTCGCTCAACCGGAAAGCGCGCGTGGCGCCCGCAGACTGGCGAAGAAAGGATGCTGTATCGAAAAGCATAAGTTGAACTTGACCCTTTGCGTGAATCTACATCTCATTATAGAGAGGCGCCTCGGCGGGGGTCAATCGAACTCCGCCGGGAGCGATGCGCCTTGCGGGTGCTTCGCCCCTGGCTCTATAATCCTGCTTGCGGCCCCGGCAACGTCGCCGAAGGTCGTCTTTCAACATCCATCCCGACACCGAGGGCGCCCGCACTGCTAATTGCCAAATGACGAGAATATCCGACCTCTTCGACCTGCAGGACACCGACCTGGAGATTGACGCCAAGCGCACCGCCCTCAGCGAGGCGGAGAGCCGGCTCGGCGGGTCCGAGGAGATCGAGTCCGCAGCCGGGGCGATCAAGGAAATGGAAGCTGAGGTTGGGGAGCTACACAAGAAGCTCCGCGCCGCCGAGTGGGAAGTCGAAGAGCTGACGAACAAGATCAAGCCGCTGGAGAAGAAGCTCTACGGCGGAAGCGTCCACATCCCGAAGGAGCTTGCAAGCCTCGAGGAGGACATTCACTCGATCCAGGCGCGCAAGCGTGTCCTGGAGGACAAAGAACTCGAGGTCATGTCGGAGTCGGATGATGCCGAGAAGGCTCTCGCCGCGGCTCGAGAGGAGCACGCGGCGCTGGTCGCCTCCTGGGAGGAGGAGCAGCGACGTCTCAACAAGGAGAAGGAGAGCCTGACGGGTGAGATAGAGCAATTGGACGGTCGGCGATCGGCCCAACGGGCACTGATCGACGGTGATGCCCTTGTCCTTTACGATGCCCTTCGTTCGAAGCACCAGGGGCGGGCTGTCGCCAAGGTGGAACGCGGGACCTGCGGAGGCTGTCGCATCTCCTTGCCGATGGCGCTTCTCCAGAGGGCGCGGGCCGGAGCGGACATCATCGTCCAGTGCAGCAGTTGCGAACGAATACTGTATGTGAGCTGATCGGATGAGAGCGGTAGGCTATTTCCGGGAGATGGGCGCGGCAGAGCGCGGCGAACCATCGCTTGCCGAGCAGAGCAAGACGTTCCTCGAATTCTGCCATGACCGCGGCTACGAAGTCGTCGCGTCATTTGTTGACGGCAGCGCCGCTGCTGAGCAAAGGCGCCCGGGCTTTCAGCAACTCGTCGAGTTCCTGAGGCGCCCCGAGAAGGGATTCCTCATGGTCGTCACTCCCTCCATCAACAGCCTGGGACGCGACCTCAAGGAGGCGGCCCGTAGCTGGTTCGAGTTGCAGGGACTGGGCGCCCAGGTGCTGACCATGGACGGCGGCGATGATGCTACCGGCCTCCTGCTGCAGGCCTGGTCGAAGAACTCTGAGAGCCGCCCCGGCGACAAGGTGAGATCGGCCATGCGCCGCAAAGCCGTAAAGGGCGAAGTGCTGGGCCGCCCGCCGTATGGTTATCGCGTCGGCAGCCGCCGTCGATTGGAGCTGGTGCCGGAAGAGGCCGTCGTAGTCCGCTACATATACCGGCTCTACCTGCAGGAGGGTCTGGGCATCCGTCGCATCGCCCGCTGCCTGAACGAGGAAGGACTCAAGACGCGTCGCGGCGGCAACTGGAGCATGGTGAGCATCCGCGACATTCTCCGCAATCGCGCCTATCTGGGCACCTACAGCCGCTTCGGCGTTCGCGTGCCCGGAAGCCACCCCGCCCTCATCTCACCCGATGACTTTCGCCGTGTCCAGGACTGCCTGATGGCCCGTCGCAGCAGCTACTCGACGCCGCAGGCATCACCCTTCCTGCTGTCGGGGCTCGCCTACTGTGGCTACTGCGGCAACAAGATGATCGGCGTCAGCCGCCGCCAGAGCTGGAAGAGGCAGAAGGACGGCTCGGTGGCGGAAGCGTCCTATCGCTACTACCAGTGCCAGTCGCGCACAAACCAGAGCCTCTGCGACTATCACACTCACCGCGCGGACGACCTCGACGGCGAGGTCCGGCAGACACTCTCGACGCTTGATCTCTCCGCCGGACGTGCATTCCGGCAGGCCGGCGACCAGGAGGCCGTGCTCAGCGAGGCAAAGGAGGAATGCCGCGAGCTACGCCGCCGTCTGGCGCTGCTCGACAAGCGCCTGGAGCGCCACTTGGATGCCGCCGCGCGCGGTCGCTTGAGCAGGGAGAAACTCCAGTCGCTCGGCCTCGCGTTGGCGGCCGAGCGATTGGACGTTGAAGCGCGCCTGGTGGCAACGGAGCGCCGCGTCGAGGAGCAGGCCTCGGTGGCGGTGCGGCGTCGGGCGCAGGAGGAAGCGCTGCTCCGGCTGTGTGAGCGCTGGGACTCGCTCGACTTCCCGTCGCGCCGTTCGCTTGTGCGAGACGTCGTCGATAGAATCATCGTTGCCGACGACGGCATCAAGGTGCAGCTTCGCCCGTGAGCGAGCCGCGGGACCGCGTGGTCTACGTCGCCTACGCTGATGGCGCATCGCGCGGCAACCCCGGGCCCTCTGCGATCGGTGTCGTCATCTTCGACGCCGCCGGACGGGAAGTACACCGCGAATCGCGTCGCACCGGACACGGCACCAACAACGAGGCCGAGTACCGTGCGGCCATCGCGGCGCTGGAGGCGGCGCTGGGTCTGGGCGCGTCGCACCTCGAGCTGCGAATGGACTCGGAGCTTGTCGTCCGGCAACTGACGGGGCGCTACAGGGTGCGCAATCCGCGTCTGGCGCCGCTCTACGGCCGTCTCCTCGACCTGCGCAGTCGTTTTCAGTCGGTGACCTTCCGCAACGTGCCCCGAGGATCGAATCGCCTCGCTGACGTCCTGGCCAACCAGGCGCTGGACCGCTCCCCGTAGCTTCTCGCACACGATACTCCTTGACGGCGGCCGAATTCGCGAGTATACTTGAGTCGCCAGCGGACCGGGTGACCGCCCTTGCATGTCTGCTCGCAGACTAAGGGGGAGGAAAGTCCGAGCTCCATCGGGCGAGGGTGCTGGGTAACTCCCAGGAGGGGCGACCCTACGGAAAGCGCCACAGAAACATACCGCCCTGTTCTGCAGGGCAAGGGTGAAATGGCGAGGTAAGAGCTCACCGGCAGTCGGGCGACCGGCTGGCCGGGCAAGCCCCACCCGGAGCAAGACCGAATAGGAGGACAATGGGCACGCCCGGCCCCGTCCTCGGGTTGGTCGCTAGAGGCGGTGGGCAACCGCCGTCCCAGATAGATGGTCACCATCCGCATCGAGCGGAAACAGAACTCGGCTTACAGGTCCGCTGGCGCATGCATGGCCCGCATCACTTCGGTGATGCGGGCCTCCCTTTTGTCGCGGCCGTGCGGCGGGAGAGCTATAATGGGAGCCAACTCGGCCCGGAGGTCGAAACACGCATATCGATTGGCGATCGGTCCTGCCTGACGCTCGGACGTATGGCCACTTGCCGGACGATGTCACCGCCGTCCACTACGACTCGCGCCTGGCGACACCCGGGTGCGTCTTCGTCGCCGTGCCGGGCGCCCTGCCCCCGCGCAGCCGCGACGGGCACGATTTCATCGACGCGGCGCTCGACAAGGGGGCCGGCGTCATAGTTGCGCAGGCTGACCGGCAGGCGAAGTGGCAACCCCTCGCCCAGAGCGGTC
>DATLAX010000009.1:0-6029 GCA_035527215.1 Dehalococcoidia bacterium | reverse complement strand
TTCTCGTCGACTGCCGGTCGCAAGAAGGGGCGGGCAGCTCGGCGGCTCGTGCCCTTCTCGATGAACAGCCCCCAGAACGCCTTCCGGCCCCAACCGATGTCGACATAGGACCCGCCACGCTCTTTCACGCTCACGCTCGACTTGATCGACTTCTTGAGCGTGCCAGTCAGCACGGGCACCTTCGCCCGAGCCGCCTTGACTACTATCGCGCCGGTCTGCTTCAGCGCCTTTCGCATGACGGCCCGCTGCGCCTTGTCGCTCAGTTCCACGAACTGCGCCCGCATGTGGGGCAAACCTTCGATGGTGACGCTCGTGTCTATCACGGGACAAACGCCTTCGCCATGATCTCTAGTCCCTCCCGCCGGCCGATCTCCAGGACGGCGGTGATGTTGTAATAGACGTCCTCGCAGTAGAGCCGCATCTTGTCCGTCACGTCCTCGCGCCAGCGGATGCGGAAGCGCATCTCCGCCTCTCCACTTACCTGCTGCGCCACATAACGCTCCGTGCCCCGCACAGGCGTTACCTGCGCCCAGACGGTCTCCAGCACGGTCCAGGTCTTGACCGGCTCGCCATAGCCGTCCTGCGTCTCCGTGTACTGCTCTATCGTGAGCCGTCGGTCGAGAGTAGCGGCGTTCACCTACGCCTCCAGCGCTCGGTAGCCCCACAGCAGCGCCTTCGCCGCCGCGGGCATGTCGTCTTGCGCGGCCGGGTTGTCGTACCACTGGCCGATCATCAGGAGCAGCGCCTGCTTAATTCCTTGCGGAACCGCCGCCGCCGCGCCGTAGCCAGCGGTAAACTCCACGGTGACGGCGTTCGCGATGCCCCGCGTCGTCGGCCAGCTTTCGGCGTAGGCCAGCGTTATGCTCCCGCGCTCAGCATGATCGCCCGCCGGAATGTCGACGCTGTACAGCGAGTCATCCCACAGCGTCGATGTGCCCGCCTGGTTGATGTAGTAGATGCTCTCGACGCTCACGAGCGGCGGTAGCGGAAGACGGATAAGTTCGGTCGGAAAGCAGTCGAGCAGCAGGTCCCATGTCTGAGTGATGAGCGCGCGACGGGTGAAGGTCTCGGCTTGCTGACGCGCCACCTTGATCAGCGCGTTCAACTGCGGGTCAGTCGTGGTATTCGTCGTGGGGCAGGCCGCACCCAGATCGGCGTCCGCGATGTTGTCGGTGTAGGTCGTGGTTGTATTGTCCGCGACCGTCGCCAGGAAAAGGTAGTCGGCGCCAGCTGCGGCGGTCCGGTAGAGTTTCCGTGATGTTACGGCGCTGCCGCCCACGGGGATGGCGGAGACTGCCACCTTGCCGTTGACGGCCTTGTCCGCAACCGTCACGATGGCGGAGATGTCACCGCCCTCAGTCTCACCATCAGCCGTTACGAAGGTCACGCGATAGCGGTGCACACCGTCATCGACGTTGCCCGGTGCAGCAGGCGCTACCAGCGCTACCGTCGGCGCAGTCGGCGCGGGCTCACCGTAGGCGGTATCGAGCCGGAGGTGCGCCTTGACTTCGGCGACGGTCAGCGGCTCGGTGGCCGGGCCCGTTACGAGTGAGAGCACCATGAGCGCCTCCTGTCTTTGGCTGGGGCATCGTACCCGGCTAAGCCCCAATTTCGACCCCGGGCGGTCTCACAGCGGGTACTAGCGCGCTCTCCCCGCTGTTAGTTCACTAGGCTTGCCGCCGAACTTCCTCGTACAGGCAGCCGAAGATGACGAGCGGTGACGTGCCAGCGGCGGCGGTACCCTCCAGAGAGGCTGTGCAGCCGGGCGCTACGATGATTGCGCCGTCAACGTCGTCGTCTGCGTGCCAGGGAACGAGAACCGAAGTCGCCAGCATGGGCGGCAGGTTGAAAGCCAGCCGCGCCAGCGTCGGCGTTGCCGGCAGTGTCGCCGTGGTTAGTGGCTTCCCGTGTCCGGCATCTCGGTTGAGTAGCCCGTTGACCACGGTGATCGCGGTGCCCGACGTTGCCGCTGCGGTCGGGTCGGTATTCACGACCCAGTTGACAACGCCGATGCCGAGCGTGCCGGAGATGTAGGACATGCGCGCCTTCAGGATCACGAGGTCGACCGGCGAGTTCTTCGGGTTGTAGAGCGAGAAGGCGGCGGTCGTGCCGATAGCCGTGCCCGGCGCTACACCCGTGACGGCGGTCGCGCCCATCATCAAGTTGCCGCGCTTCGCCTGCTCGTAGTAGTTCCCGTGAAGCAGCGAGGCGATCACGTCGCCCAGGTTCCCGATACGACCCTCGCCGGTAGTGCCGTCTTCCTTGAACTGCGGCCCAACGAATTTCTGTCCCATGTTGATTATCCTTTCAGCTTGTAGCCCGCTAGGCCGCTTCGGCGTAAGCGCCTTCGTCGAGCGGGATGTAGAACAGCACCCAGTTGATCTCGCCGTCGGTGTCGTCGCCAGTCTGCACGAGCTGGATGGCGTTGGCTGTATCCGCACGGCCAAAATCTATCGGCTTTGACGGCATACCCGTGAGATCCGCGCAAATGTCGATAATGGGCGTGTTGCCGGTACCGTTCAGGATCACGGCCAGCTCACCCGTCAGGAAGTACATCGTGCCGATCGCATCGCTCGTGATCGTGGTCGCGGCACACAAATCCTGGCTGTTTGTCTCTTCCTGGAGCTTGATGGTCGTCGCGCCGCCATCGCCCACAGCCGTAGCCTGGCCGATGAGACGGGTAATCCGAATCCTGCCATACGTGGTGAAGATGTTGGCGGAGGCCAGCGTGGCCAGCGTCTTCTCGACGCGGATGCCCAGGGTGACCTCCCGGATAGCCGCGCCCTGTGAAGGATTCCTCATGTCGTTCTCTCCGTTTCTTGGCTACTTCGCCCTCTAACTCTCCGGCGTCACGTAGACCTTGCTGCCCGCCGATGCCGCAACGTGGCGCTCCGCGTACTGCTCAGCCGCGCCGTGGCGGACGATGACGCCCGAGATGTTGTCTGTGCCAGTATTTCCGGCCTCTGCGCAGTAGACCCGCACGTAGCGGAAACCGCCGGCCACGTCCAGGTCCTCCACACGGGCCTCCAAGATCGCCTGATCGCCGTCGGCGTCGAGAGGCGCATCGGTGTCGTAGTTACCACCGGAGGCGGAGGTCGTCAGGTCCTTGGCGTCTCCTCCCGCATCTGCAGCCTGCGTACACTGCTGAAACTTGCAGGTATCCAGGTCATCCCCGACGTTCCAGGTGCCCAGCTCCACGACGGCTGTCACGCGCTGGAAGCCCTTCATGTCCAGGTAAGTGGCCCAGTTGCCGACGGCGCCCGTGTTGGTGCCGCCGATGTCCGCCGTCTCAAGGATGGTAAGGACGGCCTCTTCAGAAAGTCGGTTACTCATTTGTTCGCTCCTTGCTTTCAGCTATCTCTTTTCGCCTGCCTACGAGCGCGTCGCCAGCGCCACGAAGGGGCTGGTCGTCTTGGTGGCGCCGCCCTTGTATGGCGTCAGCGCCGACCGCCACTTCGGCTTGCCGTTGATGCGCATCCGGAACTTGAAGGTCATCTCGTCGTAGACGAAGCGCACGTGCATCGAGGAGGCCGACTGCAAGCCATCCTTCTCGATGATGATGTACTGGCTAAGGTCGGCGGCGATGATGTCGCCGACGGTGCCCAGCGTCGCGCACTGCTCGACAGGGACGACGGGCCGGGCGTACAGGGTGTCGTAGGGCTGGGCCGAAAGCCCGCCGGCGGGCATGAATACCGGTACGCCGCCCACGCCGACCGCCAGGGCCATCGTGTGCAGTTCCGGCTCAATGTCCTGGTTGATCAACCACACGAAACGAGACCGGCTTTTCGCCCACACCCGCGAGCGCATGTTGATGATGTTCTTCGCGACGATGGTTGCCGCTTCCTGCCCGCCCTCAGCGGCTACGCTCACGAGGGCGCTGGAGTTCAGGATGCCCTCGCACTGGCCCGCGCCCGTGCCGTTGATGATCTCGTCGTCAATGGCGAAGGAGAACTCGGAAGCGAAGGCGTTGCTGATGATCGACTCCAGGGCGGTAGCATCGCGCAGTTGCCGCTCGGTGGCGTAGCAGAGGCCCTTCAGGTCCTCCAACTCCAGCTTGAACTTCTCGAACTTCGGCTTGGTGGCCGTCACGGAGTCCGCTTCGGCGGCGCGGTAGACTCGCACACCGCCCCAGCGCGAGCCGCTGGCACGGCTGGTCTCGCTGATGTAGGGAGCCTCGATGCCGTCAGCGTCAGGACCGATGGGGATGCGGTTGCACAGCGGCAAGAGCACCGACTGCTCTCGCGCCTTGTCCAGTAGGGCGGTGCTAAAGTCGGTTCGCACCAGGAAGCCGCCGTCCGCGCCGGAGCCGGAATTCAGGCCTGAGGCATCGGCGGAGGGACCGTAGAGACGTGGGTCGACGCGACCGCCGGGCATCCCTGCATGCGCTACGGCCACGAAGAACTCTCCAAGGTTGCGGAAGTCGTCACCTGCGCCGTCGCTGCGGGGTACCGGATCGCCTTCGGCTGCGCCCGGCTGGTTTCGCTCCGATTCCCGCTGACGCTCGACACGCTCCATCTGGGGAGCGATTGCCTTCATCCGAGCGTCGATGGTGTCGAGGGAGGACTCCTCCTCAGTAGTAAGTTCGCGGTCTTCGCTCTCAGCCAGGTCAAGGATGGCCGCGCCGCGGGCGACGAGCTCGACCTTCTCCTGCGTCAATTTCTGCCACAAGGTGGCCATGTTGCTGCTCCTTCGCTATCGGTGCGAAGGACAACAAAAAAGCCGCGCCCTGCGCACCGCACATTTGCGGTTACAGGGAACGCGGCCTCGCCAAAGGCCGTATCTCTGCGTCGCCCTCAGCCCTCAGAACTCGCCAAAGCCGTCAGGCTGAAGACCACTAGGTCATGTGTCTACTTAGATGATAAGGTGCCTACTCGCTCTTGTCAAGTCGGGTGGCTCTTCTCGCATGGCTGCACGCTAAATAGCCCCCTTCCCTCATCGCGCCAATTCCAGCCGCCGCCGCCTGATGTCCAGCGAGTCACCCTTGCCCTCCGGTGGCGCGTCGTCCTCGCTCGCTTCGATCTCCGCCTCGTCTTCTGCCTGAATGTCAGGCTCCAGCGGCTCCTCGATGCGCACTGCGCCGTCCATAGATGCCCCGAACCGCGCCAGCGTCGCGTCCAGTGTGCCGATGCGGTCGATCATGCCGAGCTTGAGCGCCTGCTTTGCCGTCAGGATTCGTCCCTCACCGTAGCCGCTGCGCACGGTCGAGACGGGAACGCCCCGACCCTTCGCTACGGCAGAGACGAAGGAACTATAGTATTCGTCAATCTGCTCCTGGATCGCAGCCCGCGCCTCTTCGCCGAGCGGCTCGTCCTCATTGCCCTCGACCTTGTACTTGCCGGCGCTGACGTAGGTGAACTTGACGCCTACCCGCTCGTCCATCTTGGAGAAGTCCATGTGGACAGTGTAGACGCCAATGCTGCCTACCATCGAGGACGGCGTTGCTACGATCTCGTCCGTCGCCGATGCGATCCAGTAGGCGGCGCTAGCCGCAAGGCTGTTCGCCACGGCGATGATGGGCTTCGTGCCACGCGCCTTCAGGATTTCGTCCGCGAGCTCCGGCGTGCCGAAGACGGACCCGCCGGGCGAGTCAATGTCAATCACGAGCGCGCTGACGGTACTGTCCTCCATCATGCGCCGGAAGGCTGCGGCAAAGGCATCGGTGCTTGTACCGCCGCCCTCGAAGAGCCTGTCGGTGAGCGTCGGACCACGCTGCCGGAGCACGCCATAGAGGGGCAGCACGGCCACGCTCCCCTGCCGCGCCATCGGCCGCGCAGCAATGGGAGCAGCCTCAATAGCCGCCGCCCCCACTATCGCCCGCCGCGTCATGGCGTCCAGCACCGACGGCTCAAGAAGCCACGGCGTCTCCGCAAGCATTCGAAGACTGTTATTGATAAGGTCTGCCATGTCATTCACCTCCAAGGGCCAGCGCGACAAGGCGCGATAACCATTCTGATTCCATCTGCTCCATGATGCCGACGCCATGCTCGGCTATCTGCTGCCGGTGTTCTTCCGCGTACCGTGCCGCCGCG
>DATLAX010000008.1:0-4848 GCA_035527215.1 Dehalococcoidia bacterium | reverse complement strand
CACCGTCGCCTCCACCGCCGGTTGTCAGAATGACGGTGATGGCAACGATCAGCGCGATGGCTATCGCGGCAAGGCCGCCCACGGCCACGGGGTTGTGGAGGATGGATGTTGAGTTGTGTCGCAGGGGTTGTCTCATGGCATCAGCAGCAAGTTCGGGCGCCGGGTCAAGTCCGCTTGCAGGCAGGCGGGCATATTCTAGCAGAACGCGGGCGTCAGCAGTAGACTTGCCTGTCTGCCCGCACGCGTCTGCGTCGTGAAACGCCTACGTCTCGAATCCTAGGCGCGGGCCGAGGTCGATGGCGAACGTATCCGTCATTCCGGCGATGTAGTCCGCCGCCCGTCGCCACGGCGGATCGGCGGGCAGCGTGAAATCCGAGCTTATCTCGTCGGGGTGAGCGAGGTAGTACTCGAAAAGGAAGCGGACGAGTCGCCGCGCCGTGGCTGCCGCCGGCTGCGCGTCCTCCCAGAGGTAGACGCGCTGGAACATGAACTCCCGCAACTCGTCCGTGGCGGCCAGCACCTCCGGGCTCATTTCGACGGCGGGTGTGATGTCCTGGCCGAGCAGGCCGGTGGCCGCCCACGAGTGGTCCACAATATCGCAGACCAGCGTGTTGATGCGCTGCGAGTGGCGGCTGCCGAGCGTTCGACGCACCCGCTCCGGCAGGTCGTCGTCGCTCAGGAGGCCGGCGCGGACAGCATCGGCGATGTCGTGGTTGAGGTAGGCGATGGCATCGGCGATGCGCGCGATCTCCCCCTCCAGCGTCGCGGGCAGGTCAGAGGCGGGCGCCATGATCCCCTGACGCGACTTGGAGTGATGAGCGATGCCGTCGCAGACTTCCCAGGTGAGGTTCAGCCCCTGTCCGCCTCGCTCCAGGCGCTCGACGACGCGCAGGCTCTGCTCGTCGTGAGAGAAGCCATCCGGCAGCAGTTCGGAGAGCGCATCCTCGCCCCTGTGGCCGAAGGGCGTATGGCCCAGGTCGTGCCCCAACGAGATCGCTTCGGTGAGGTCCTCGTTGAGATTGAGGGCGCGGGCAATCGTGCGCCCGATCTGGGAGACTTCCAGAGTGTGCGTCAGGCGGGTGACGTAGTGGTCACCTGTCGGCGCGATGAAGACGTGAGTCTTGTTCTTCAGGCGTCGGAACGATTTGCAGTGGATGATCCTGTCGCGGTCGCGCTGGAACTCCAGTCGGACGGGAGACGGCTGTTCCGGGCGCTCGCGTCCACGGCTCTCGCCGCTTCTCGCCGCAAACGGCGATAGCGACGCTTCGCGCCGTTCGAGAGCCGCTCTAACCTCCTGGCTGTGGGACATATCGGAAGGGCTCAGGGCTTACCGCACCACTCGGGCGTCAGGTCATTGGCGGCATTGCCGGTCAAGCGCGTCGGAGACGAGCCGTCGGCGTTCATGGTGTAGATCTCGGCGTTGTCGTCGCGATCAGAGGCGAACACGATCTTGGAGCCGTCGGACGAGAAGGCAGGGGACCAGTCGGTGGAGGCGGTAACGGTGAGATTACGCTCCGAACCGTCGGCTTCCATGACGTATATCTCCGGGTCGCCGTCCCTGTCCGAAACGAAGACGGTCCTGGAGCCGTCCGGAGACAAGACCGGGTCCCAGTCTGAGGCGGGATTATTGATGACCCGCGTCTGTTCGGAGCCGTCGGCGTTCATGACGTATATCTCCTGGTTGCCGTCGCGGTCACTGAAAAAGAGGATTCTGTCGCCGCTAGGCGACCAGGAGGGCCCGCGGTCGGAAGCTGAGCTGTTGGAGGTATTCGTCTGTTCGCTGCCGTCCGGGTTCATGACCCAGATCTGCTGCTTGCCCGTGCGCTTGGAAACGAAGGCGAGCTTCGACCCGTCGGGCGACCACACGGGCGTGAAGTCACTCCCTTCCCCGCTCGTAATAGGCGTTTGGTCCGTTCCGTCGATGTTCATCACGTAGACCCGAAGCTTGCCGTCGCGGTCGGAGGTGAAGGCGATGCGTGAGGCGTCGGGGGAGCAAGAGGGGGAATAGTCGCCGCCGGCGGTGTTCGTCAGGTTGGCGTAGTTGCTGCCGTCGGGATCGACGAGGTAGATCTCGGAGTTTCCGTCCCTGTCTGCCTGGTCGCGCTCGGTCTGGAAGATGATGAGCTCTTTCTCCAGAGTTTTCTTCCCGCCACCTCCGCAGGAGACAGTGACGAAAAGGAAGCCGAAAGAGAGCGCTGCGAGTGTCGCGAGAAGCAGGAACCGAGGACGTCGAGTCAATATACCAACCTAGTCAATTCAGAAGTATCTAAAACGATAAAGCCGGACGCCGTTCTGTGTCAAGGACGGAGGCGCCTTGTCGACGGAAACGAGAGCGGGAGCGCCTCACGAGCGCCCCCGCCTCGAGATGTCGCGTAACGTAGTTCGCTAGCCGGGCTTGATGCCGAGCTTCGCTTCCGCGGCGGCGATGATCTTTCGCGTCCGGTCGATGACGTCCGGGTTGACCGAGACGGACGTGATGCCCCACTCGACCAGCTTCTCGGTCAGCTCCGGGTAGTCCGATGGCGCCTGGCCGCAGATGCTGGAGGTCACGCCGCGCTGGCGGCAAGTGGTGACTATCTGCTCCAGCGACCGCGTCACGGCCAGGTTGCGCTCATCGAAGTCTTTAGCCAGGACGGCGTTGTCGCGGTCGATGCCCAGCGTGAGCTGCGTCAGGTCGTTCGAGCCGATGGAGACGCCGTCGATGCCGACGTCGATGAACTCGTTGAGGAGGATGACGTTGGAGGGAACCTCCACCATCATCCAGAGCTTGAACTCCGGCGACTGCTTGAGGCCGAGCTCTTCCAGCGCCTTCTTGACGCCCGCCATTTCCTCCGGCGTGCGCACGAAGGGGATCATGACGTGAAGGTTCTTGTGATCCTGGCGCACCCGCTTGATGGCCTCCACCTCTAGCTGGAATACTTCACGGTCGCGGATGTAGCGGGAGGCGCCGCGGTAGCCGATCATCGGGTTTTCTTCCGACTCCTCGTACTTCTCGCCGCCCTTGAGGCCGCTGTACTCGTTGGTCTTGAAGTCGGTCGTACGGTAGACGACCGGCCGTGGGTCGAAGGCGCGGGCGAACTGGAGTATCCCCTCGGCCATCTTGGCCGTGAACTCCTCGCCGCGGCCCTGCTCCAGGGCGTAGCGCGGGTGCTCGCCGATGTCGGCGACGATGAACTCGGCGCGCAGCAGTCCGACGCCGTCGACGTTGCGCGTCGCCACGCGGTCGGCGAGGTCTGGCTGCGCCAGGTTGACATAAACACGCGTCTTCGTCTTGGCGGAAGAAGCGGTAGCGGCGGCCTTCTCGCGCTCGAAGTGCGCGAGCGTGGCTTCCGCGCGCCCATCGTAGACGACGCCGCGGGCCCCGTCGACGGTGACGATCTGCCCCTCGCGCAGCGTCTTCGTCGCTTCGCCGGTGCCGACGACGCAGGGAATGCCCAGCTCGCGGCTGACGATGGCCGCGTGCGCCGTGCGGCCGCCGCGGTCGGTGACGATGGCGACGGCTCGCTTCATGGCGGGCACGAAGTTGGGCGTGGTCATCTCGGCGACGAGGATGTCGCCGTCATGCACGCGGCTGATCTGGGACGGGTCGAGGATGATCTTCACCTCGCCGGCCGCAGCGCCTGGACTGGCCGCCGACCCCTTGAGCAGGACCGGTGTCTTCTCTTCCAGAGCCTCTGCCGGGGCGGCGGTCGCTTCGGCCAGCGTCGTGACGGGACGCGTCTGGACAATGTAGAACTGTTTGCCCTCCCTCGCCCACTCGATGTCTTGCGGGAAGCCGTAGTGCTCTTCGATGCGCTTGGCGATCTCGGCGACCTGTACGATTTCATCATCGCTGAGCTTTTGGGCGCTGCGCAGGTTGCCGGGCACCTCCTGCCAGGAGATGTCCGCGATGCCCTTGCCGCTGCCCACCGTGGTGCGGGCGAGCTTCCGGTCCTGCGGTGCGAGCTGCTTCTCGACGATGTGCATCGTGCCCTTGTCGACGATGTACATGTCCGGGCTGATCTCGCCCGAGACGAGCCCCTCGCCCAGACCGACGATCGCCTCCACGGTTATCTTGGAGCGGTCGCTGGTAACGGGCTCGACGGTGAAGATGACGCCGGAGGACTCGGACTGCACCATCTTCTGCACGGGGACGGCAATCTTCACCTTCATGTGCTCGAAGGCGTTCTCGGAGCGATAGAAGATGGCGCGCGCCTCGAAGAGCGACGCCCAGCACTCCTTCACCGCCTGCACGACCCTGTCGGCGCCGACCACGTTGAGGAAGGTGCTCTGCTGTCCGGCGAACGACGCCTCGGGCAAGTCCTCCGCGGTCGCCGAGCTGCGAACGGCCACGGGCGGCTCGCCCATCTCGCGATAGCGCCGCTTGACCTCGCCGGCGATATCGTCTGGCACGGGCGTATCGATGATCATCTGCTCAATGTCGCGTGAGGCTTTCTGGAGGGCGTCGCTATCGTGAACGTCGAGGCTGTTGAGGATCGCCTCGATCTTCGGTCGCAGGCCGGACTCTTCGATGAAGCGGCCGTAGGCATCGGCCGTCACGATGAAGCCGCCGGGCACAGGTATCTTCGCGCGCAGCATCTCACCCAGGTTGGCGCCCTTGCCGCCGACCAGGGCGATGTCACCCCTTCCCACCTCTTCAAACGCAACAACGTCTCGCTCGTCGGTCATTGGTTCAGCCTCCCTTGCTGCAGAGTGGGCGCTCTCCCGGCGCGCTATGGGTGTCGAAAGAAATACGGAGCGAAATCAGATCAGCGCGATGCATGACGGCTCCCCCCGTCGTCGTTCATGAAGCGCGATAGTAGGTACAGCATTGCAAGATTGAAGCCCACGAGCAGTCCCAGAAGAAAG
>DATLAX010000007.1:0-2296 GCA_035527215.1 Dehalococcoidia bacterium | reverse complement strand
GCGTTTTTCCGGTCGATGGCCCGCAAGGGTCTGGAGGACTACGCGCGAGAGAAGGGCGTCGAGCGCGTGACGATGGAGATCTTCAACGAGGCCAAGGCGAAGTACCTGGGCGGACAGACGTAGAGGGACGGCGTCGTCGCCGGCGGGACCCGACGGGCCCACGCGACGTGACGGACGGGAGGAAACGGTGGAAGTACTGCCACGCATCAGAGAGCGTGCAAGACAGGCCGACAGGAACATCTGTCTGCCGGAGACGTTCGACGACCGCGTGCTCGAAGCGGCCGACGTGCTGCTGAGCGAGCGCCTCACGGGCGTCACGCTCATCGGCGAGCCGGCGACGATTGCGAAGGACGCGTCGCGTCTGGGCGTTGACCTGTCGAACGCCGAGATCGTCGACCCGAAGACCGACCCGCGGCGTGAAGAGTACGTCGAGACCTACTACGGACTGCGCAAGCACAAGGGCATGACGCGCGAGCAGGCCGACGAGGCCCTGCTGCAGCACATCTACTACGCGGCGATGTGCGTGCGGAAGGGGCGGTGTGACGGGATGGTCGGCGGGTCGGTGTCGTCGACGGCCGACCTGATCCGTGCGCTGCTGCAGGTGATCCGTCCGCGTGAGGGGATCAAGACGGTATCGAGCAGCTTCATCATGGTGACGCACGCGCACGATCTGGGCGCGGACGGGGCGTTCGTGTTCAGTGACTCGGCGCTGGTGCCCGACCCGACACCGGAGATGCTGGTGGACATCGCGGCGGCATCGGCCGAGACGTGTCGGGGGCTCCTGGACGTCGAGCCGATGGTGGCGTTTCTGAGCTACTCGACGAAGGGCAGCGGCAAGGGCGCGGGGGTGGACAAGATGCGCGAGGCGGCGCGGCTCTTCGCGGAGGCCCACCCGGAAATCAAGAGCGACGGCGAGCTGCAGGCCGACGCCGCCATCGTCCCGGCGATTGCCGAACGGAAGTGCAAGGGCAGTCCCGTCGGCGGTCGCGCCAACGTGCTCATCTTTCCCGACCTCGGCGTCGGAAACATCGGCTACAAGCTCGTCGAGCGGCTGGCAGCGGCGCAGGCCATCGGACCGATCCTGCAGGGACTGGCGAAGCCCGGGAACGACCTGTCGCGCGGCTGCAGCGTCATCGACATCGCCAACACCGCGTGCGTGACCGCCATCCAGGCGCAGGTCGCCGAAGCCGCGGGCGGACCGGAAACGTCATGAGTGTCGAAGAGAAACTCCGCGAAATCAACCTCGCGCTCCCCGAACCCCCGCAGCCCGTAGGGGCCTACGTCCCCTGGGTGCGCTCGGGGAACCTCGTCTTCCTCGCGGGACAGATCCCGATGCGTGCGGGAAAGCCCGTCGTCACCGGGAAGCTCGGCGCCGAACTCACCGTCGAGAGCAGTGCCGAGGCGGTGCGCGTCGCCACGCTGAACGCCCTGGCGGCGATGAAGGCGGCTCTCGGCGACCTCGACAGGGTGAAGCGCATCGTCAAGCTTACCGGGTACGTTGCGTCGGCCCCGGGCTTCACCGCTCAGGCGGGCGTCCTGAACCACGCCAGCAACCTCCTCATCGCCGTCTTCGGCGACAGGGGACGTCACGCACGCGTCGCCGTCGGCGTCGCCGAACTCCCCCTGGGCGTCCCCGTCGAACTCGATATCACCATAGAGGCAGGCTGAGAACGGCAGGCTGAAGACTGAAGGTACAGGAGAAGCGGCTCCGGGACATCGGGGCCGCTCTTTCATTTCTGAGGAACAGGACATGGTTTCCGGCAAGTTGACACTGCGAAAAGCAGTGTAAGGACTCCTCCCCACCAGCGCATGGGGCCAATTCCACAATAATCCCATTGGTAGTTCGTTGCACATTCAGATCCGAAGACAACTAACAAGCAAGCTGCCGATTACCCTAGCCTACAGAACTCGGAGTGGCCCCAGCATCGCTGCCGCCAATCCGTCACCCAGTTCCTCCCATTCGTCGTTCCGAATCTGTGCGCCGTTGTTTCGTTGGGCTGGACCGGCAGTAAGCAGTTCCTTCGAATTCTCGGAACCCATAGATGTCATACATTCTGTTGCGCCGCTCTTGGCGACAGCTGTTACTATGCGGTATTCCTCAGAATTCAAGAACGCGTTGACTACGGTCTGCAGGGCGTTGCCAGCTCGAATTGAGTCTGCCCAACCACTGATCTCGGGATCAGAAGCCGGTCTTTCCAGCAACCCCAGATAGAGCATCGTTACGTAGACCGTCTCCTGCTGCCCGGCCTCACATTCGGCGCTGCCTACAAAAGCACCCAGCAATGCCTCATGTTGC
>DATLAX010000006.1:0-6077 GCA_035527215.1 Dehalococcoidia bacterium | reverse complement strand
GCGATTCAATGACCCGCGCGGTGCCGCCCATCGACGTGCCGACGTGGCGCAGCACCTCCGCGATGCACCACTCGCCGGGCTCGGGGCAGAACCCCGCCTGCGACTCGCTCACGCCCTCCAGCGACTTCTCGATCCAGCCCGCCGCGCGGTCGACGAGCGTCAGCAGGTCGGCATTCGACTTCGACGCCTGGTGCTTGAGGTAGCCGACAACCTGCTGCCTGGCGTCCTCGGGCAACTGCGCTGTGTTTCCGTGCTGGTCCTGCATGAGACACTCCCCTTGTGATTCTCGACAGCTTTAGATGGGAAAGGCCGTGCGCATGGCGCCTCGACTCCGCTCGATGGGTTCGGCCAGCAGGTTCGCGGCCTGGGCGATGTGGAGCAGGTCGTGGTAGGCCACGTGGTGGATGGCATCGGCGGCGCTGATCTCGCCCGCCACCTCGTGGCGACCGCGACGCCGCAGCTGGTCCTGCGTCAGGCTGTCTAGGAAGACCATCGCTTGAGCGCGCTCCTCTGTGAACTTCGCGACTAGCTCCGGCGCCGGTCGGTCACGCAGGCCGGAGCGCTCCAGCGTCACGTGCTCGTCGATGTCCGGCAGCGACGGGACGTCGCCCTCGACCATGGCCCTGACCCGTTCGACGAGCGTCAGCGGCTGGATCGATACCAGGTGCGCCAGCACGTCCTTCGCCGACCAGCCCTCGACGCCGCGCCTTTCCAGCGCCGCGTCCGGTTGCCCGGCGAACAGCGCCTCGAAGACCGCCGGCGCCGCCGCCAGGGCCGCCAGCGTGCCGGGGGCAAGGCCTTCGCTCGATGCATTCGCTCGTTCCATGCTGCCCTCCTTCCGCGGCGAGAAAACGACTCGACGCGCGCGCCCGCAAAGGATACCGCGCTCTCTCGATTCAGCGAAAGCCCTGCCGCGCCCGCAACATCGACCGGACGGCGCCGCTAACGACGTTCCACACGAAAACGATGCCCACGGCTGCCCACAACGCGAAGAGCGGCAGCAGCGGCGCATGATAGCGCGAGCCGGGGATGAACGCCAGGTGCAGCGCCGTCCACGCCGCGACGATCAGCACCAGCAGCAGCTTCGCGCGGTCGCGAATCGAGAACCAGGCGAAGACGCCGGCCGCCGCCAGCAGGAGGACGCCGAAGTAGTAGCCGTTCGCCAGGTGCTTCCAGTTGCGCTCGGCGTCAGGCGGTATCGTGACGACCGGCGCGCCGACGGCGTCGAGCGACCGCACCCAGCTTCCTTCCAGCCACGGCGCCTTGCTGGCGTCGATCCAGCCGCCGCCGATCCACGGCATGGCATCGTCGTCCGAGCGGTACATGTTGTACAGCTTCTCGAACACGAGCTGGACCTCGTAGCCCGGATGCGACTTCGCGAAGTCGAGCCCCTGTCGCAGCGCCTCGCGTTCCACCTTCATCTCGCGCTCCGGGTACGGTAGATACGAGTACTGTACGGTTATCTTCGCTTCCGGGAAGACGCTGTAGGTGTCGTAGGGGTCGTCCTGGTGACCGGCGAGGAACGTATGTCCGAGCCCGCTGGCGATCGGTATGAAGGCGTCCATCGCTATCGCGTTCCGGACCGTCCACGGCGCGATGACCAGTACCGACGCTGCCACCATCAGTGCCGCGCCGCCGGCGAAGCGACGCCACGACGGCTCGACCAGCTTCCAGGCAATGAGCGCGACCGGCACGAATGCCAGCGCCTCGCCGCGCGTAAGCGCGAAGGCCCCGAACAGCACCCCCAGCGCCACCGCTTGCCAGCGCGACGGCCCGCCCTTCTTCAAAACCCAGGTGAGCAGCAGGTACGCCAGCAGCGCCACTATCGCGCCCGTCAGCACTTCCGTCATCAGCAGCGTCGTGCGGTAGACGTGGCTGGGGAAGACCGCGAGCAGGAAAGCCGCGATCAAGCCCGTCCGCCGGTCGAAGACGCGCGCGCCGATCAGGTACACGAGCAGGCACGTGGCGACGCCCGCGAAGACGTTCAGCAGCCGCGGCGCCAGGAAGTCGTGGCCGAACGTCTTGTAGATGCCCGCCAGCAGCAGCGGATAGCCCGGCGGCCAGCCCGCCGTCTGCGCGTCGAAGAAGCCGGGGAACCCCTCTCCGGCGGCCAGCGCCTGGGCGGCGTGGTCGTAGAACAGCGTATCGTCGAAGCGGCCGTCGTCCGGATTGGGGTGCGCGTAGGCTATCCACGCCAGTCGCAGGGCGAGCGCCAACAGGAGGATGGCGCCCAATAACAGGAGGTGTTGCCGGGACGATCCCTGCCGCGGCTGCTCAGGGGCCTGCATCGAGTCGATGCCGTCGTTGATGGTCTTCGTCATGCTCCGAACGATAGGGTGTCGACGCGATAGCGTCTACGGCGCCGCGCCGTTTCCTCTGGCGATGCTGACGAGCTGCGGCGCCAGCCAGCCGGCGATCATGTCGGAGCCTTCCGGCGTGAAGTGCAGGTCGTCGATGCGCAGGTCCATGCCGTCGACCGCGTCCGGGTTGCCCATCGAGCCCAGGTAGCCGTTCAGGTCGACGACGGTCGCCTCATTGGGCCGCTCCTCTACGACCGTCCGGTACAGCCTGTTAAGCACGTCGATGCGTTTCGGGTCGACGCGGTTCGTCCGGCCGTCGAGCGCCAGGTCGCGCTTCTCGGGGTAGGGTGCCGTGAGCAGGACGACGGTCGCGCCCCGCGATGACAGCACGTCGACCGCCTGCTCGAGACCGTCCAGCACGTAGGCATCCGTCTCCGGCGCGCCGAACTCCAGCGACCGGCCTTCGACGTTCATGTCGTACGTGTCCCAGGCGCCGCTAAGCACGAGGACGACGTCGGGCCGGAACGTATCGACGTCCCCTTGCCAGCGCTCACGCCAGTCGCGGCACTCGGTCCCCTGGTCGACCCATTCGCCCTGGAAGAGCTTCGCGTCGGCGCCGACCAGCCCGCAGCCCAGCACGCTCTGGTTCCAGACGGCGAGGTCCCATTCGGCCTGCGCCCGCTCCAGTCCTTCCGACAGCGTCACCGCCACGGAGTCACCGACTATGAGAACGCGGACGGGCCCCGACGGCGTCGCCACAGCGCCCGGCGTAGTTGCCTCGCTCGTGGCGACAACCGGTGGCGTCGGCGGCAAATCGGAAGACGAGGCCGCGGGGACGGCGAACGTCGGTGCGCCGCCGCGCGTCACGACGACCAGGGCGATAGCGACGCACGCCGCCGCCGCCGGCGCAACCGTCCACGATACCTTCCACTGCCGGAAAGCGCCGCGTCGCACCGGCATCTCGAGGAATCGGTACGAGACGAAGGCTATCGCGAGTGTGGCGGCCACGCGCACGGCGAACAGCGGGTAGTCGTTCCAGCCGACGCGGCCCGGCGTCAGCATCAAGTAGACGGGCCAGTGCCAGAGATAGACGCCGTACGATATGAGTCCCAGACCACGAAGCGGCGGCAGCGACAGCACCCTGCCGACGACGCTCACGCCCGGCTGCACGGAGGCGGCGATCACCACTGCCACTGCCATCCCCAGCACCAGGAATCCGCCGCGATAGAGGAGCGTGCTATCGTCGCCGGCGCGCGCCCACACGAAGCCGAGGAAGACGACGCAGAGCACTGCGCCCACCTCCAGCGCTACCTTGCCGGGGACGCTGCGCACCGGGCCTCGCTGTGTCAGGAGCATCGCCAGGAGCGCGCCCACCAGCAGCGATTGCGCCCTCGTGTCGGTGCCGTAGAAGACCCGCGAGGGATCATGCAGCGGCCGGAAGAGCAGGCCCATCAGCAACGCCGAGCCGGCCGCAAGCGCCAGCGACACGGCGAGAGTCACCCGCAACGAGCCGCGCCGGAATCGGAGCATCACGAACAGCAGCAGCGGCCAGAACGCGTACCACTGCTCCTCGATGGCAAGCGACCACGTATGTCGCAGCGGCGACGGCACCGAGAACTGCTCGAAGTAGGAATCGCCGGCGAAGATGGGCCGCCAGTTGGCGACGTATCCGATCGTCGTCAGCGCGTCGCCGCGCAGCCGGTTTAGCTCGTCCGGCTTCGCGAAAACGACCGCGTACACGCCGACGCCGATGAGCATGAGGAACAGCGCCGGCAGCAACCGTCGCCCGCGGCGGGCCCAGAATGCGGTGAACGCGATCCTGCCCTTCGCCCGGTACTCGACGAGCAAAAGGCTGGTGATAAGAAAGCCGCTGAGGACGAAGAAGGCGTCTACACCGAGGAAGCCACCGCTCGCCCAGGGCAGGCCCGCATGATAGGCGAGGACGGCGGCGACGGCCAGGGCGCGTATCCCATCCAGCGCCGGCTGATAGGGCAGACGGCGCTCGTGAGCGTTCCCCGCTTCTTTCCCGCGTAGAGAGAGGCCCACTCGATCACCGCAACCCCTGATAGCTGATACGAACACGAATGTACTACCCGCGCGGCGGGCCTGTCAACGTAATTGTAGTGCAGTCGCCTGCTCGCCGACACGGCACAGGGTGTCGCATTTTCCGGCTTGCCACGACCGATCTTGCCCAAGAAATGAGAGGATGCCCTTCCCCGACGGGTGCTGCGGCGCTATAATGCGGCATCCAGGGAACCACGACACAGCGCGGGAGGCAATCGTGACCTACTCATCCTACCGGCAACGACTCGCGGAGCGCCGCGTCTCCAGGCGTCGCGTTCTCGCGGCAGGAGGCGCCGCCGGACTGGGCGTCGCCGGACTCGCCCTCGGCGCCTGCGGTGGGGGCGCACAGGACGGCGCATCCGACATCCCAACGGCTCCGCCGGTGAGCACGCCGAAGGCCGGCGGCAAGGTCAAGTTGGGCGTGGCCGCCGACCCCGGCAGCCTCGACCCGCATCGCAACGTCGCATCGAGCTTCATCTCCTCCCTCATTCACAACCCTCTGCACACCGTCGACATGTCCACCGAGGAGTTCATACCGCTGGTGGCCGAGAAGCTGGAGCAGCCGGACCAGCTGACGTATGTGTGGACACTGCGGAAGGGCGTGAAGTTCCACGACATCGACCCTACCTTCGGACGGGAGTTGAACGCCGATGATGTCGTCTACAGCTTTGACCGCCTCAAGGCCGGGCCGACGCTGAATGATAGGAAGCTGCTCACCCTCCGCGCCGACGGTTACGAGGCGGTGGACAGCGGCACTTTCCGGCTGCGCACCAAGATACCCTTCTCGCCCACAATCGACCAGGCGGGCAGCTACGCGTACTCAATCCTCCCCCGTGAGGCGGTGGAGAAATGGGGCGGCGAACTTGCCACGAACGCCTCAGGTTGCGGCGCCTGGATCCTGACCGACTACTCCCGCTCCGAGCGAATCAGCCTGCGCAAGAACCCGGACTTCTACCTGAGCGGCAAACCGTACCCCGACGAAGAAGAGTGGCTGATCATCCCGGACCTGGGCACCCTCTGGCAAACGTTCAAGACGGGGAACATCGACTATGCGGCCATCAACGTCGACAAGTACAAGCGACAGGAGATCGAAGGGGACGAGTCATTCTACCTGGTCGAAGCGCCGTCCCTCTGGACGACCGACTGCCGCATCCGCGTCGACGGGCCGCCCTTCAGCGACGCTCGTGTGCGCGAGGCGCTGGACATCGCCATCAACCGTGACGACTTGATTGAGAAGTTGTACTTCGGAGACGGCGGCTACAACGGCCCTATACCCTGGCCGCTCGAATACTGGGCGCTGCCGCAGGACGAACTCAAGGCCGCCTTGAAGTACGACCCCGAAAAGGCTAGGCAACTGCTCAGCGCCGCCGGCTACGACAACGGGCTGGAGCTCAGTTTCCCTCTCCCCGGAATGGGCGACTTGCCGAAGACCGCGCAGGTCATTCAGGAACACTACAGCAGGGTCGGTGTGACCGCTAAGATCGAGCCGAAAGACCTGGGCACATTCCTGGCCCAATCCCTCTACGGCCACCAGTTCGACATCTGCATATTCACCAACCAGCCGTTCCAGGAGCCCGACATCATTCTCCGCGAGTACTACAGCAACGGGCAGAATGCCGACGTCAGCCCCAGCCTGGCGAACGATCCGGAAGCCGACGCGCTGATCGAGGGACTGTGGAGCGTCTTCGACCAGGAGGAACGGCGGACAAGCGT
>DATLAX010000005.1:0-8352 GCA_035527215.1 Dehalococcoidia bacterium | reverse complement strand
CTCTGTGTCACATCTTCAATCGCGACCGTCGAAGGCAAAGAGGGGCTCGATAGCATGGGAGCGCCCGGCACCGTCGACAGGGTGAAGGCGGGCGCGCCGCCTCGCGTGACGAGGACCAGGGCGATCGCAACGCCCGCAGCCGCGGCCGGCGCCAGCGACCAGGAGATGCGCCATCTGCGGAACGCACCGCGTCGCACCGGCATCTCGACGACGTGGTAGGAGGCTATCGCAATCGCCACCGTGACCAGCACTCGCGCCAGGAACAGACCGTAGCCATCGAGACCCGCGCGATCGGGCGTGAGCACGATGTAGACCGGCCAGTGCCACAGGTAGACGCCGTACGAGATGAGGCCAAGGCCACGCAACGGCGGCAGCGACAGCACACGGCCAACCGGCCCGCCTCCGGGCTGCACGACGGCAGCGATGACGACCGCGACGCCCATCGCAAGCAGGAGGAAGCCGCCGCGATAGAGCAGAACGCTATCGCTGGAGGTTGTCATCCAGGCCCAGCCCAGGCCGGCAACGCAGGGAAGCGCAACGATCTGGAGCGTCGCCCGCGGCACGGCGCCGCGCACCGGCCCGACACGCAGCAGCAGCATCGCCAGCGCGGCGCCGACGAGCAGCGATTGCGCCCGCGTGTCGGTCCCGTAGTAAACGCGAGACGGGTCGTGCCCGGGCTGGAAGAGCAGGCCCATCAGAAGTGCCGAGGCCGCGAGCATCGCCAGCGTGGCGGGAAGCAGTAAGCGCATTGAGCCGCGTCGCAGGTGCAGGAGGAACAAGAGCAGCAGGGGCCAGACAGCGTAGTACTGCTCCTCTATCGCCAGCGACCAGGTGTGACGCAGCGGCGACGGGACCGAGAACTGGTCGAAATAGGACTGCCCGCTGAAAACCGGGCGCCAGTTGGCCACGTAGCCGATGGTGGCCAGCGCATCGCCGCGCAACTTGTCGAGCTCCTCCGGCCGGGCTATGAACGCGGCGTAGGCGGCGACGCCGATTATCATCAGGAACAGCGCCGGCAGGAGACGTCGCGCCCGTCGCGACCAGAAGACCATGAGACCGATGCCGCCCTGCGAGCGCCACTCCGCCAAGAGCAGGCTGGTGATAAGAAAGCCGCTGAGGACGAAGAAGGCGTCGACGCCCAGGAACCCGCCGCGGGCCCAGGGCAGCCCGGCGTGATAGGCGAGTACGGCCGCTACGGCCAGGGCGCGGATGCCATCGAGGGCGGGTTGATAGGAGAGGCGACGCCCCGCCGGAGCCGTTGCGTCGTTCGGGGAAGAAGAGCTGCGAGGGCGCCGCCGAATCATCACATCCACACCCGTGCCACAACAGATGCAAAGATTGTACTATTGGCTCAGCGGCCCCGTCAAAAACCGCTGCGTATTGTCGAAGGAGCTCGCCGGCGCGGGTACCGCGAGGAGAAGGACGATGCGACCTACAGTCGTAGTCGCGGACACGACCGGCGGCCTGCCCGCCGCCTTCGAGGCCATCTTTGCGCCGCACGGAGGCGTCGAAGCCGTCATCCCTTCCGGCAGCAAGGTTTATGTCAAGCCCAACGCCGTCCATTTTTCGCCGGGCAGTTACACCGACCCGGCGGTCATCGACGCGCTCCTGGGCTGGCTTCGGGACCACGGCTATCGACGTCTCGCGATGATGGAGAACGCAACGCACGGCATCGCTACCCGGCTTGTCTTCGCCGTCACCGGCTATGACCGCATCGCCCGCCGTCACGGCGTCGAGCTCGTCTACCTGGACGAGGGACACACCGTCCCCTACACGCTCGAAGACGAGCCGGCGCCGATTCGCATTCCCCGCAGGTTTTACGAGACGTTCGTCGACCCCGCACGAGGACCGGGCAACTTCTACCTCAGCCTGCCCAAACTGAAGACACACTCGATGGCGACGGTGACTCTAGGCGTGAAGGGCCAGCAGGCGTTCCCCATCGACGAGGACCGCATGCACCTCCACAACCACGAGACTCTCCACCCGCGGCTGGCCCGGCTCTACCGGATGGTGCGGCCGGACTTCTGCATCATCGAAGGAGTCACCGCCACGTTCAACGGCCACGTGCCGCCGCGGGCTCTGCTCGACGAGAGCAGCGCGCGACTCGATGTCCTTATCGGCGGCCGCGATACGGTGGCTGTGGATGCCGTCGGCGCCAAGGCGCTGGGCTACTCCGTCGAGGAGGTGGAGCACCTGCGCCTCGCTGCCGAGTGGGGCTTGGGCGAGGGGCGGCTCGACGAAATCGACGTTGCCGGCGACCTCGGCCGCTTCCAGACGCGCTATCCTTATTCGATTCTGCGGCGTTTCCGTCCGGACGTGCGCATCGTCGAGGGGCGGGAGCGGGCCTGCGTCGAGGGGTGCAAGGGGAATACGGAGTGCGTTCTGGAGATCCTGAGCAACGACTACCCCAGCCACGGCGGCTTCTCGATCGTCTTCGGCAAGGGCTTTGAGGATGCCGATCTCGATGGGTTGCCCGGCGACGTCCTGATCGTCGGGCCGTGCGCGATCAACGAAAAGGGGCCGGAACTGCGGCGGCGTTACCCCGACCGGCGGGTCATCGAGGTCAACGCCCACAACGACCTGCGCGGCATAACCGCGGCGCTGACGTCGCTGATGGGCGTGCGGCCGCTGGACATGGTGCCAATGAGCCGGCTGCGCTCGCTGGCAATCCTCGCGCAGGCGAGATTGCACGGGCTGAACTCGCGCATCCCGCCGCTGTTAGGAAGGGCAGCAGCCTCGAAGGGCTCCGGCTGATTGCGGGCGCGAGGTGCTGTAACGACAAACGCGATCTTCGCGTTATTAGGTTAGGGCTTGCGCGCCTCGAACCGTTACAGCTATTGCTTGAGCACTCGGGTGCAGCGCGGCCCTTTTTGATATCTCCGCCGCTCGACTAGCTGCGCTCCGTCATCCAGCCGTCGATGCCCATGAACGTGCGGCTGGTCAGCCCCACGCCTCGCTCCGGCGTGAGGGAGTGCAGCCAGTCCCAGGAAGCGGTCCACGTCTGGGGCGAATAGGTGTTGATCTGGGGTCCGTGTTCCCGCATCATCGCCCGCTGCGCATCAAGGACGATCTCCCGCCGCTTCTGTGGGTCGAATTCGGAGCGCTCCTTCCACACCCACTCATCCATCGCCGGGCTGTTGTAGCCGGTGAAGCTGATGCCTGCGATACCCTTGCTGAACCACTGGCAGATCGGCCGGTCGGGCTCCACGTACGGCAGATTGTAGAACCACAGCATCTGGAAGTTCCCCGCGTAGAGGTACTGGGCCAGCAACGTGGCGATGTCCTTTGGCTGAATGTTCAGGGTGATACCGATCTTCGCGAGGTGCTCCTTGACGATAGCGGCGTCCTTCGTCAGGGCGTTGGTGTTCATTACCGGCGCATCGATCTCGACGCCGTCGCCGTGGCCGGCCGCCGACACTAGCCTCTTCGCCTCCGTGAGGTCGACCTTGTAGAAGTCGCGCACCTCGTCCTGGGGGAGCGTCCAGAAGTCCAATGAGGGGGAGACCGGCCCGCTGAAGAGGCCCTCGCCGAACGCTACCTTGTCGATGAGGTCCTGCCGGTCGACGGCCAGGTCGACGGCTTGCCGCATTCTCTCATCGACGAACGGGTCCCTGTCGACGCGCAGCAGCAAGGAGCGGACCCAGTAGTTGGGTGTCTTCTTCACCGACACATGGTTGATCCCGCTCAACTCCTCGACTTTCAGCTTGTCCAGAGGGGCGCCGCAGTAGTCGTGGCGCTTCGTCCGGAACGACTGAAAGAGCGCGGCCTCATCGGTCATGATGATCCACTCGATGGAGTCCATGAACGGCCGGCCCGGCATGTAGAAGTTTGGGTTCTTGATGACCTTGAGCCGCTCCGACCGCACGTAGTCGCCAAGCACAAAGGCGCCGCAGCCGACCGGGTGCTGGCTCAGGTCGCCCCACTTCTCAATCGCTTCGTGCGGGATGATGGGATAGCTTGGGTTGCCGATCTCATCGAGGGCGGGAGCATAGGGTCTGGTGGTGGTAAGGCTAAACGTGTCCTTGCCCGTCGCCTCGAAGTGGGCGGTGAAGTCGCGCAGGAGTTGCTTGTCGTTCATGATCGTCGGGTCATCGCGACGGCGTTGCATGCTGAAGACCACGTCGTCGGCCGTGACCTCTCGTCCCCAGGTCGGGTCGACATTGTGGAACTTGACGCCCTGCTTGAGCTTCCAGACGTACGTCGTCTTGTCGACGACCTCCACGCTGTCCGCCACCTGCAGCTCCAGCGACTGGTCCTGGGTGCTGACGCTATGCAGGTAGCCGTTCATGAGCGCCGAGCACCAGAAGCCGGTGACGCTCTGCATGACGTCGAGGCCGCCCGGATCGGCCATCAGCCCCATGATCTCGTCTCCGCCGTATTGCGGCGTATCGGTCTCAGAGGGCGTCGCGCTCCCGTTCGGGGCCTGCTCGCGCTCGTCGCCGCGGCAACCGGCAAGCGCGAGCGCGGCTGCGCCGAGACCGGCGGCGCCCGTTTTGAGGGCCTTTCGCCGCGAAAGGCGCCGCACGGGCAAGCGCTGTCGATTCCTTAACTCGTTCATCGGCGTGTCCTCTCCAGAGCCTCGAACTTAAGCCTCAAGATACGCTCCGGCGTTCTCGCGGGTCAACTGCAGAGGAGGCTGAACGTCTGTCGGCTAAGGGGTCGCCGTCAGTGGAACCGGGCCGGCCCGGTAGTAGTCCGCGCCCGTAGCCGGAGGTATCCGCCATCGTCGGCGGCGTATTGCGCCTGGAGGCCGTTGCCGTCGATGGGCGCGGGGTTAGTCACCCCGTCCTGCATTTCGTCGGTGTACATCGTGCAGCCGTCGGCGCCAGCGCCGGCGCCGAGGCGAAGTACATCGACGCAAGCGGCATGTACGCCTTCGATCAAGCGGCGGTGACGGTTCCGGCCGCGGGGCCCGTAAGCTTCGAGGTGAAGGCCGTGGGCTACCAGCCCCAGACGGCGGCCAGGCGCGACGATAGTGGAGGACTACCGCCTCATCGTCATGTCAAGCCTGCCCGAAGGACAACACACGCTGCGCCTCTCGACGTGCGATTTCGGCCCGCTGGGCTCGCGAACTGAAGATACGGTCGACCTCATGAACATCCGTGTCTCAAGATAGACACCTTTAAGCTCCCCTCTGCCGGGGAAAGCGGGCCGAAAAGAAGCCCAGGAAACCCCAAAGGACTCCAGGATCACGCTAATTGACAACCAAGCCTGCCCTGTGCAGAATGCGCGCAAGGACGTCGCGCGGCGCGGCGACCTGTGATAGGGACGCCGGCCAAAAAGACCGCGATAGGATGCTAAACCACTCTTTGGGAAAGGCAAGACGGCCCGGCGCAAGGCGAATCCGCCCGCCGCGGCAGCCCGAAGGCCGGCCTGTTCGTCTGGCGGGCATCCGCCTCTCCAGGCGGCTGCTCATCAGGGTCTGCAGGCTGGGCCAGGTGGCCTGCCTACTCATGAGCCTCTCCGGTTCTATCCTCATCGCCGCGTCGGCCCCGAGCGCCGAGGCGCAGGGCGGCTGCCAGAGCGTCTGCATGGGCGAGAATGCAAGCGAAGGCGCCTGCAGCTGGTGTGAGCGAATAGAGCACGGCGTCGGCAACGGCGGTCTGGCGGCAGGCTCCGCACTGCTGCTGGCCGGCCTCCTGGGCGCCATCTCCCTCGGCCAGCTCTGCCACGGGCTCGAGCAGGGCGGCGGCATCCCGCGGGCTGACGGCGGGGGCGAGGGCGGCGAATACACCCTCCCCGATTCCGGCACTCTGGCCAACTTCCTCAACAGCCTCGGCTTCACCAACGCCGACGGTACCCCGATAGACGCCAACTCAGTATCATCGGCCCTCGATCAGATGACGAGTGAGCAGCAAGAGGGCGGCGGCGGACCCTCGAAGGGGCCATATCTCGGCGGCTTCGGCACGCGGGCGGCGGGTACCGAAGGGGGCGAGCCGGGGGCGGACAGCCAGAGGCCTTCCATCGCTGAGGGCGAAGGGCCGAGGTTGACGATAGAAGGCAGCGTCCCTTCCTCAGCCGAAGAAGGGGCCGAGCCATCAAGGGCTGAGGGCGAGACCTTCCGGCCGGCAGCGCCCGAGGGGGGCGAAGGGCCGCGTGGTCCGGTCACTCAGGAGGCGCACGACCGCTGGCAAATGCTGCAGGCCGACGCCGAGGGAAGAGTGTACGACGCCAACCGCAACCACGTCCTCAACGTCGACGCCAACGGAAGCGTGACCGACCTCCGCGGCGCGCCGGTGCAGTCGGTCAATCTCGCAGACACGCCCGGCGCCCACGTCGTCAATGGATACATCGACGCCAACGGAAACGACATCAGACCTTCCTTCGGAGGCGGGCTTCAGCGTTTCGAGCCGTCCGCGGACGGCCGCGGTGGAACATATCATCCCGCCGACCTGCCGGAGCCCAAGGGACCACCGCTGCCGCTCAGCGACGAGACAGCCGCGCGCTGGCAGACTGTGGGAGCCGGCCCCAACGGTGAGATGCGGGCCCCGGACGGGAGCGTCATCGGCCAGATCGGCGCAGACGGGACCATGACAACCCACGACGGCAGGGCGATCAGCGGCACGTCCTTCCCCGACGGAGGCCGGCTGAGCTGGTTCAACACCGCCGACGGCCAGCACTGGGCCTGGGACGAGGCAAGCGGAGGCTACAAACCATCGCAGATGCCCGATGGGCAGCCATTCCGGCCACTGTCGGAGGCCGAGTGGAGCCGCATCGACGCGCAGCGGGCCATGCAGCAGGCCCCCACTGTTGCGGAATCCGGTCATCCCCTGCCGCCCGGCGAGGTCAAACCGGGCACGGAAATCGAGGGAGGACGGGGAGAAAGACACTTCGCGCCTGAAGTGCGGGATGCGCTGCGGGCGGGCACCAAGGCGTCGGACCAGCCGTTCACAGGGCCCGAAGGCGCAGATGGCGTCGAAGGCGAGCGAGGGTCTGAGGGGGTGGAAGGCGACGAAGGCCCGAGGGGCACCGAAGACGCGGAGGGATCGAAGGGCGCCGAAGGCGCAGAAGACGGGGGAAAGACGACGATCCGGGAGGGGAGCGAAGGCGGCGAGAGCCGCGCGGCGGACGAGGGCGGAGCGCGACCCGCCGCTGAGGGCGCCCGCGCCGGAGCCGCGGAAGGCGAGGGCGCCGGCGCGAGGGCCGAAGAAGGCGGTGGAGCCCGTCCGTCGGGCGCGGAGGGAGAGGCGCCCGCCGTGCGTCCATCGACGGAGCCGGCGCGCGCGGAGGCGGGTGAGGCGACTCGCACCACGGCCGCCGACGGAGAAGGCGCGACCCGCCCGGCCGAAGACGGCGGCGCGGGAGGGCTTGCCGGCGGCGCCTTCAACCGGATCATGGATGCCCAGAACATCCAGCAGCGCTACGAGGAGCACATCGCTGCCGGCATGTCACCGGCGGAGGCGTTCAGCCTCGCGGTTACCCAGACGGGCGCCGGCAACATCGCCAGCGACATTGTTCCCATACCCGGCGTGTCCAACCCCCTGTCCGGCGCCGCGCTCAGCTCGCTCCTGCCCGGCGCTATGAGCAACGTGATGCCGGACCAGGCGGTCCAGAGCTGGGTGGGCACCGGCTACGGCGCTCTCAGCGCTCTGGGCGAGAGCATCGGCACCAGCATGGGCGCGGGAGAGCTGGACACCAGCGCCTTCGACCGCTTTGCCGAGGATGTCGCCAACCGGCCCGGCGCGGACCCGTTCTCCGGCTACGCCCAGGTGTCACAACTAGTCGGCGAGGAGTCGGCGAGGGCGGACGGCGGCAACCTGGTCAGCGATCTCCAGCAGATATATGAGACGGGCGCCGGCGTCGACGTGGCCAACGAGGCGATGAGCAGCTTCCAGCAGGACGTCGACGCGGGCAAGTACGGGGCGCCGCTCCAGGGAGTCAACTATCTGACACAGGCGGCGGCGGAAGTAGTCGCCGACCCGACGACGACGATCGGCCAGTTCGTCGACGATGTGAAGAACATCTATAACTACGGCGTCGGCGACGGTTTCTGGGATGAATCGCTGAACCAAACGGTGGGCGTGATCAAGAACACGCCCGTCGCGGCGCAGATCTACGACGGCTACCACCAGGTATTCAGCGGTATCGCGGAGCAGGGCGTGACCGGCTTCGCCAGTGAGATGGCGGAGGGGGCGTGGGCGCTGGGCGGTGAGACGTACGATGCGGCCGCCAATTCGGTGACGAACGCCGCGGGCTCCGCCTATGACTACGTCCGGAGCTGGTTCTAGGAGAGAGAGTTGCCGGCCTACCTGCTGACACACGAGCAGATACAGACGGCCCTGGGGATGGCAGGGATCAACGTGGGCGCGGGCTCTCCGCTCTCAGCGCTGCCGGAGTCATCCCGTATTCTCC
>DATLAX010000004.1:0-8688 GCA_035527215.1 Dehalococcoidia bacterium | reverse complement strand
GACGGCCACGGCCTCGACGGGCTCCTCGGCAATCGCTTCCGGCTCCGCCACTTCCTCCACGACGGGCTCCGTCTCGGCCTGAGCGACCGGTTTCTCGGCGGGCGGCTTCGGTGGCTTCGGTTTCTTGGGCGCGCCGCCGGTCTGCGCCTGGTGCGGGTGCTCCGGCCCGACGTAGACTTTGAGGTGTCGTCGCAGCTTGGCGCCGAGGCGGTTGTGCGGGAGCATGCCGCGCACCGCGTGCTCGATGACGCGCGTCGGGTGAGTCGCCATCATCCTCTCAAGGGTCGTCTTCTTCAGGCCGCCCGGGTACTGAGTGTGGCGGTAGTAGATCTTATCGCGCATCTTGTTGTTGCCGCTGACGCGCACGCGCTCGGCGTTGACGACGACCACGAAGTCACGCATGTCGAGATGAGGCGTGAACTCCGGCCGGTGCTTGCCGCGCAGCAGCGAGGCTATGCGGGTGGCGACCCGCCCCAGCGGCTGGTCCGCCACGTCGACGACGTGCCAGCGCGGCACTATCTCTTTCGCTTTAGCACTGTAGGTCTTCATCGCTATCCGTCTCTTCGTCAAAATCCAGATCAGGGTAGGTTACCCGTATTAGGCATAGCCCCTGCGGCGGCGCCGCCGGTCCGGCAGTGGCGGACCCGCCCGTCTGCAGGAGCGCTTCAAACGATTTCGGTGTCTGCCTGCGCAGACCCACCTCCACCAGGGCGCCGACCGTGCGCCGCACCTGATGCGGCAGGAAGGCGTCGGCCTCCGCCTCGAACATCATCATCCGGTCGACCCGCCGCACATCGAATCGGTGCATCGTGCGGACGCTGCCGGCCGGCGAATTCTCCACGCGACCGGCGAATGCGGCGAAATCGTGCCTGCCCACGAGACAGGCCGCCGCCTGTTGCATCGCCGCCGCATCCAGCCGCTCCTTTACGTGCCACGCCCGCTCTCGCATCAGCGGCGAAGGCGCCCGGTCATCGTGGACCAGGTACCGGTACAGCCGCCTGCGCGCCCGCCGCCGCACGTCGAAGTCGAGCGCGACCTCGCGGGCCGCGCGAACGGCGATGTCGTCCGGTAGCCAGTAGTTGAGCCCGTCGACGAAGACCGTGGCGTCGAACGGGCGTCGCGTCAGGAACGACGCGACCTGGCCGCGGGCGTGAACGCCGGCGTCGGTGCGGCCGGCGAAGGCGGCGTGGGCCGTCTCGCCGGTCAGCTTCCCTATTGCCCCTTCCAGGCCGCCCTGGATTGTAGGGGCGTTCTTTTGAATCTGCGATCCGCCGTAGCAGCTGCCGTCGTACTCCAGGAGGAGGGCTATCCGCCTCTGGTTGCCCTCGACCGGCTTCTGCGACGTCATGTTATCGGGCGAAGGCCCTGCCTTCAGACAAGCTCCAACTGGGCCACTTCCGCGCCGTCGCCGACGCGGCGTCCCAGCTTCACGATGCGCGTGTAGCCGCCGGGTCGCGTCGCGTAGCGCGGCCCCAGGTCGTCGAACACCTTCTTGACGACATCCGTGTCGATGACGACGCGGAGCGCCTGCCGACGGGCGTGGAGGGTGCCGTCCTTCCCCAGCGTGATCACCTTCTCCGCGATGCCGCGCACCTCCTTGGCTTTCGCCTCGGTCGTGCGGACCTTCTCATAGCGAAGGAGGTCTGTCACCAGGCCGCGAAATAGCGCCTGGCGCTGCGGCGACGACCGCCTGAGCTTTCGACCGGCTATTTTGTGTCTCATGTGCTATCGGGGCGCTTCCCAGGCCGGCCCCGTTACTCCTCTTCCTTCTCTTTCGGCGACTCCTCGCCTTCCTCCTCCTCGATCTCGCCCAGGGGCAGATCTTCGCCGGCCTTGCGCAGGGCCTGGAAAAGGGCGGCGCCGAGGGCGCCCATCGATTCGCTCTCTTCTTCCTCTACTTCCTCGTAGCCGGCGGGCATCTCCTCGCCCTCAGGCTCAGGCTGGAGGTAATCCATCTGGATCAGCTTGGCGCGCAGTTCGTCGTAGGACTTGCGGCCGAAGTTGCGTAACGCGAGGAGGTCCTCCTCGCTCTTTTCCAGCACCTGCCCAACCGTCATGAGGCCGCTGCGCTTCAGGCAGTTGTAGGCCCGGACGGAGAGGCTGAGCTGCTCGATCGGCGTGTTGTAACGGTCGGGCGAGAGGGCGGCGCCGACGCCCAGGCCGCGCTCGACGATAGCGGGCTGCGGCTTGCCGATCTGACTGAACAGCACAAGCTGGTCGATGATGAGACCGGCGGCGCGGCTCACGGACTCGGCGCCCGTGATCGTGCCGTCCGTCCACACTTCGAGCACGAGGCGGTCATAGTCGGTGACCTGGCCCACGCGCGTGCGCTCGACGTGGTAGTTGACTCTGCGAATCGGCGTGAAGATGGCGTCGACGGGGATGACGCCGATAGGCATGGGCTCGTGCTCGGTGGCGGGCAGGTAGCCGTGCCCCTGCTCGACCGTGAACTCGACAGTCAGGTGCGCGTCCGGCGAGTCGAGCGTCGCGAGATGCAGATCGGCGTTGACGATCTCGTAGTCGGCGGTGGCAGGGATATCGCCGGCGCTGATCTTCCCCTCGCCGGAGGCTTCGAGGTATAGCTTGCCGGGTCGCTCCGTGAGGGCGCGCAGGCGTATCTCCTTCACGCTGAGGAGAAACTCCATCGTGTCCTCCCTGATACCGGGGATCGTGGAGAACTCGTGCTCCACCTCCTCGAAGCGAACGGAGGTGATGGCGGCGCCCGGGAGCGAACTGAGAAGGACGCGGCGCAAAGCGTTACCTATGGTGGTGCCGAAACCGGCCTCCAGCGGCTCGGCGACGACGCACGCGTACGTGTCGGTCGCTTCCTTGATCTCGATCTGCGGGATCGCGAGCTGAGTGCTGAGGACGCCTTCTCTCTCTGGACCCAAGGGTTGAGGAGATATCAATTCTCCGGCCTCCCGTTATGCTTAACGCGAGTAGTACTCGACGATGACGAGGGGATCGAAGGGCGCGCCCGCATCGGCGGGCTCCGGCGCGCGCAAGATTCGACCCGTGAGGGTGTCGTCGTCACGCGCCAGCCAGCCGGGCACGACCTTGCTCTTTGCGGTCTCCTCGACAACTTTGTAGTACTCGCTCTTCTTTCCCCTCTGACTCCAACCAATGATGTCGTTCACTCTGACCTGTGCCGAAGGGATGCTTGCCTTGCGTCCGTTGACGATTATGTGGCCGTGGCGAACGACCTGCCTGGCCTGGGCACGCGAGTCGCCGAGCCCAAGGCGGAAGACGACGTTATCGAGACGCATCTCCAGCAGGCGGACCAAATTGTCGCCGGTCACGCCGGGGCGACGCACCGCTTCGGCATAGTAGCGGCGGAACTGTCGCTCCAGGATACCGTAGGTGAAACGCGCCTTCTGCTTCTCTCTAAGCTGGACGGCGCGGTCGGATATGCGGCGTCGCCTGGGCCTGGCGACGCGGAAGCCCGGCGGCTGGGCGCGACGCTCCAGGCCACACTTGCGGTAGCAGCGGTCGCCCTTCAGCATCAGCTTCTCGCCAAAGCGACGGCACAAGCGGCATACGGGTCCTCTATATCGAGCCATGTACTGTTGTCTCCTTTGCCCTCCGCTCTTAGATCCTGCGTCGCTTCGGAGGGCGGCAGCCGTTGTGCGGTATGGGCGTCACGTCGCGAATACTGAGCACGGCCAGTCCGGCGCTCTGGAGGGCGCGAATGGCGGCTTCCCGGCCGCTACCGGGCCCCTTGACGAAGACGTCCACCTGCCGCATGCCCTGGTCTATCGCTTTGCGGGCTGCCTGCTGGGCCGCCATCTGGGCGGCGTACGGCGTGCTCTTGCGCGACCCCTTGAAGCCGGACGTGCCGCCGCTGCTCCAGGCAACGGCGTTGCCCTGGGGGTCGGTCAGAGTTATCAGCGTGTTGTTGAAGGTGGACTGAATGTAGGCCTTCCCCTTCGGGATGGACTTCTTCTCGCGCCTTCTGGCCCTGGTCTTCGCTTTCTTCTCCGCCACAGATGCTATCCTCTCTTACTTCTTTGCGATGGACCGCCTCTTGCCGGCGACGGTGCGGCGGGCGCCCCTCTTCGTGCGGGCGTTGGTGCGTGTCCGCTGGCCGTGGACGGGCAGGCCGCGCCGGTGCCGGATGCCGCGGTAACAGTTTATCTCGATCAGATGCTGGACGTTCTGCCGCACCTCGCGTCGCAGGTCGCCTTCGACAATGTACTCGCGGTCGATGACCTCGCGGATGCGGTTGATCTCGTCGTCGGTGAGCTCACGCACGCGGACCCTCGGCTCGATTCTCGCCTGGCCCAGGATCTTGAGAACGCGCGCGCGTCCGATGCCGTAGATATAGCAGAGCGCGACGCCGATCTGCTTATCGTTGGGAATATCCACGCCGGAAATACGGGCCATGATTCCTCCCGGGCTAACCCTGACGCTGCTTGTGCTTGGGGTTAGGGCAGATCACCATGATGACACCCTTGCGCCGGACGATACGGCACTTCTCGCAGCGCACTTTAACCGATGCTTGAACTTTCATTATACCTTCTCTTGCCGCCTGATTCGATTCACTTGAACCGGTAGGTGATGCGGCCTCGCGACAGATCGTAGGGAGAGAGCTCCACGAGAACGCGGTCTCCCGGCAGGATCCTGATGAAGTGAAGCCTTATCTTGCCGGAGACGTGCGCGAGGACTCGATGCCCGTTAGCGAGCTCCACCCGGAACATAGCGTTAGGCAAGGCCTCCTTCGCCACCCCCTCTACTTCGATCGTCTCTTTCTTGGGCATAGCCTCCCCAACGTATTCTTGCCGTCCGGCCCGCCTACCGGCCCTCCAGAGGCGGGTAAACAGGCGGGCGCCGCTAAGGCAGCGTCAGTATTTCCGCATCGCCGTCCGTTACGGCGATGGTGTGCTCAAAGTGGGCCGACAGGCTGCCGTCGAGCGTGCTCACCGTCCAGCCGTCGTCGTGCCTCCTTGTGCGCCAGCCGCCGGCGTTGACCATCGGCTCCAGCGCCAGCACCATCCCCTTCCTCAGGATGGGCCCCCTATCGGGCGGGCCGAAGTTCGGTATCTGCGGGTCCTCATGCATCGAGCGGCCGACGCCGTGTCCGACGTACTCCCGCACCACCGAAAACCCGCCCGCTTCGACCTCCGTTTGTATGGCATGGGAGACGGCCCCCAGGGGGAAGCCCGCCCTGGCGGCGGCGATCCCCTTGTAGAGGGCATTCTCCGTTGTCCGTATGAGACGCTCGGTGTCACGGCTGATCCGTCCGACGCCGATGGTGACGGCGGCGTCGCCGACGAACTCCTTGTACGTCGCGCCGAGGTCTATGCTAAGGATGTCGCCCTCTTTCAGCTCCCGTTCACCCGGGATGCCGTGGACGACTTCGTCATTCATCGATAAGCAGACGCTTGCCGGGTAGCCCTGATAGCCCAGGAAGGCGGGTTCGACGCCGCGGGCTTCGAACTCCTTCCGCACTATCTTGTCGAGCTTCTTGCCCTTGACGCCCGGCTTCGCCTCCTGCGCCAGGATCCGCAGCACCTGGCCGACGATCCGGCCGGCTTCCCGGATCAGGGTTATTTCTTCTTCCGATTTTATGATGATGGGCATTCAGCCCTAAACCCCAAGTATGTGGCGGCTCAGGCCAGTCCCGCCGCCTTGAGCAGGTCCCTGCCGACCGCATCGGCTTCCTGCTCACCGTTCACTTCCAGCAGCTTGCCCTGACCCTTGTAGTAATCGATCAGCGGCGCCGTCTGCTGGCTATAGACGCCGAGGCGGTTCCGCACCGTCTCCGGCTTGTCGTCGTCGCGCTGGTAGAGCTCGCCGCCGCACTGGTCGCACTTGCCCTGCTGCTTCGGCGGGCTGAACACCTGATGATAGACTGCGCCGCACTGACGGCACGTCCAGCGCCCCGCCAGCCGTCGCACGACCTCCTCCTCGCCGACGTTGATGTACAGCACTTTGTCGACGGCCTGGCCGCGCTCCTTCAGCGCCTCATCGAGGGCGCGCGCCTGGTCGACCGTGCGCGGGAAGCCGTCGAGGAGGACGCCCTTCTGCGTGTCCGGGCGGTCCAGCCGGTCCAGCAGCATACGCACCGTGAGCTCGTCCGGCACCAGCGAGCCCTTGTCGACGAACGCTTTCGCCTGCAGGCCGAGCTCCGTCTGGTTTCGGATGTTCTCGCGGAACAGGTCGCCGGTCGCCACGTGGGCGACGCCCGCCTCTTGCGAGATCAGTGCCGCCTGGGTGCCTTTGCCCGCGCCCGGCGGACCCAGCAGTATCAGAATCAAGGCTCCGTCCTCACATCCTAGCGAATGAACCCGGCGTAGTTTCTCATGAGAAGCTGCGCCTCCAACTGTTTCATGGTATCGAGCACGACACCGACGACGATGAGGAGGCCGGTGCTGCTGATGGTAAGCGCCTGCGTGTCGGCGAACTTGGTCGCGAAGTAGGGCACGACCGCGACAAAGCCGAGGAAGAGGGCACCCGCCCAGGTAATGCGCACCAGCACGCGCATGATATAGTCCTGCGTCGGGCGGCCCGGCCTGATGCCGGGCACAAAGCCCCCTTGTCGTTGCAGGTTCTCCGCCAAATTCTGCTGCTGGAAAACGACAAGCGTGTAGAAGAAGGCGAAACCGACGACGAGGAAGAACACCATGACGTAGTAAGGCACGTTGCCCGGGTTGAACGTGCCGGCAACGAACTTCGCGACGTCACGAACCCACATCGTCGTCGAGCTCTCGAACGCCTGCGCAATCTGCGCCGGGAAGACGACGAGCATGAAGGCGAAGATCAGCGGGATCATTCCTGCGGAGTTGACGCGCAGTGGTATGTGCGTCTGGCCCGACTGACGGTACATCCGCCCACCGCGGAAAAGGCTACGCGCGTACTGAACGGGAACGCGTCGCTGCGCCTCATAGAAGAAGACGATGAGCGCTACGAGCAGGAAGACGAGGAGGAACAAAAGGACGATCCCCACGAGCCCTATCGATGAGTTGCTGATGCTCGGCAACAGCGTGGGCATTCCGGCGACGATGCCGCCGAAGATGATGAGCGAGATGCCGTTGCCGATGCCGTTCTCCGTGATCAGCTCGCCCAGCCAGACGAGGAACATCGTGCCGGCGACCATGGAGACGACGGCAGCCAGGGTGGGCAGCGCATCACTTCCTGTAAAGCCGATGTTGGTGATTACGCCGTACCGCTGCAGGGTGAGAAGCTGAGTGTAGCCCTGCACCACGGCAAGGGGCACGGCAAGCCAGTAGGTGTAGAGCGTTATCTTGTTGCGGCCCTGCTCGCCCTCCTTCGATAGCGCCTGCAGAGATGGCACCATGGGCATCAGCAGCTGCATCACGATGGTCGCCGTGATGTAGGGGTAGACACCCATAGCCGCGACGCTCAGCTTTCTTAACGCGCCGCCCGAGAACAGGTTCATATAGCTGAGGATGGCATTCCCCTCGAAAGCATCACTCAGGGCCGTCGAGTCGACGCCGGGAATGGGCACGTGCGCGACGAAGCGGAACACGACGAGGATGAAGAACGTGAACGTCAGCCGCTTGCGGATGTCGGGCTGCTGGAACGACTGGATAAGCGCCTGGGCGAGTCGCGGCAGTACGGCGGGCTGGGAGCTCCGGCTCTGAGATGTCACCGCGCCACCTCCTCCGCCTTGCCGCCGGCCGCCTCTATCTTCTGCCGGGCCGTCGCCGAGAACTTGTGCGCGTGAACGGTAAGCGCAGCTTTCAGATCGCCTTCGCCGAGGATCTTGATCGGCCGCTTGCTGTCCTTGATGATCCCCGCGCTCTGAAGCGTTTCCGGCGTCACTTCGCTGCCCGCCGGGAAGCGCGCGAGGCGGGACAGGTTCAGCGGCTCGTATTCGACGCGGAACGCGTTGGTGAAGCCGCGCTTACGCGCCATTCGCCGGATGAGCGGAAGCTGGCCGCCTTCGAAGCCGCGTCTGACGCCGCCGCCGGCGCGCGCTTTCTGGCCCTTCAGGCCGCGACCGGAATACGTGCCGTGCCCGCTGGAATTCCCGCGTCCCACCCGTTTCCGGGCATGACGAGAACCAGCGGCAGGCCGCAATTCATCCTGCCGCACTAGTCGGCCTCCTCCACAGATACGAGATGATTGACCTTGCGTATCATACCACGCATGTCCGGCGAGTCGCCATGAACGACGGTCTGGCCCAGGCGCCTGAACCCCAGGGCGCGAATGGTGCGCTTCTGGTCCTCTTTGTGACCGATGGCGCTCTTGACCCAGGTTATCTTAAGGTTGCCCACGGACCGCCTCCGATTGCGCGACCGCCGCCCGTCGCGACCTGACCACCGCCGCCGGATCGCGCAGCCGCGACAGGCCCAGCATCGTCGCCTTGACGACGTTGATCGGGTTGGCGCTGCCCAGCGACTTCGCCAGCACATCGTGGATGCCCGCGACCTCCATGATCGCGCGCACGCCGCCGCCGGCGATGACGCCCGTGCCGGGAGCAGCGGGCTTCATCAGCACCTTCGCGGCGCAGTACTTGCTCTCGATGTGGTGCGGGATCGTCGTCCCGGACAGCGGTATCTGCACCATGTTCCTGCGGGCGATCGTCGAGCCCTTGCGGATCGCTTCCGCCACCTCGCGCGCCTTGCCCATGCCGACGCCGACTTTCCCCTTGCCGTCGCCGGCGACGACGATGGCGCTGAAATGGAAGCGACGTCCACCCTTGACCACCTTGGCGACGCGGTT
>DATLAX010000003.1:0-5244 GCA_035527215.1 Dehalococcoidia bacterium | reverse complement strand
GGGCGGCAACGGCGCAACCACGGGCTCCGCGGCCGGCTGAGCGGCGGGCATCAGTGGCGGTTGCGCAGCGACGACGGGAGACACCGCCGGCCTCTCGACTCCCACGAGCCGGGAGTCCGCCGTGTCGAAGGCGGGGCCGTCGGCTGCCAGGAGAACCGTGACGTCGGCTTCAGGCGATGCGCCGGAAGAGCGAACAAGCGGCTGTTGACTACCAGCGACGGGCCCCTGGCGGAGGAACAACGCGGACGAGAAGACAAGGAGCGCTATGCCGCCGGCCACCAGCAGTGAGCCTAACAGTCCACCGGAGTGGACTCCGTGTTTCTCTATCGCTCCACCGGGTTGCATGGACATTGTCGCCGCTTATCCCCTTTCTTGGCTCGCTTCGCTGAGATGCGCGCGGGTGCAGAGCCAGCCAAAGTAATTCTCGGCGGCAGTAGGGGAATCCTGTAGGGGGAAACCCTTAGGGGAGAGCGGAATGAGGAAGTCCAGGCCGTCAGGGGTCGTCTGGGGCCCCTCATCGCCATGAGCGACTCGAATGAGGGGCCGACCGCTTGCTAGCGACGGCGGAACTCGCGGGCCAGGGCGTCGGCGCTCATGTGGACCATTGTTGGGCGGCCGTGCGGGCAGTGGCGCGGGTTTTCGGTCGCTTCGAGCTGGCGCAGCAGTTCCCGCATCTCCTCCTGGCTGAGCGGCTGTCCGGCGCGGACCGCAGCATGGCAGGCGAGTGACATGGCGACGCGCTGCCGCCGGTCGGAGACGGCCTCCTCACGCGAGAGGGCATCGAGAAACTCGACCAGCGTCACGGCGACGTCCCGGTCGCGCAGCACGGAAGGGACCGATCGCACGATGTACGTGCTCTCGCCGAACGGCTCCAGCGCAAAGCCCTGCGCGGATAGCTCATCCGCCATCTCCGCCAGTAACGCCTGCTGGCGCGGCGCGAGCTCGACGGCGATGGGCTCCAGCAGTCCCTGCGCGTCGACGGCGGCGCCGCCGGCCGCCAGGAAGCGTTCGAAGAGGACGCGCTCGTGGGCGGCGTGCTGATCGACGAGGTAGAGCCCTCCCGGCCCTTCGGCGACGATGTAGACCGTGCCCACCTGGCCCAGCGCCCTCAACACCGGCAGCGACGGCGCGAGCAACGGCTGCTCGACGGGTGGCGCGGTCGGCGTCATCTCCAGCGCGAGCGGCGCGGGCTCGAAGCGCGGGACAGGTGGAGGCTGGGACGCGCCGGCCCAAGTCGTCGCCGACATGGGGGCCAGCGGCGCCCGCTTCGTCAGGGTGCGTCGCACCTGTCGCTGGAGGAGGGCGAACACCTCGCGCTCGTTACGGAGCCTGACCTCCAGCTTCGATGGATGCACATTGACGTCGACGTCAGCCGGAGGGAGCCGGATGTCGACGATGGCGAGCGGGTGGCGGCCGGTCATGAGGAAGCCGCGGTACGCCTCTTCGATGGCGTATGTCAGTGTCCGGCTGCGCACCCAGCGCCGGTTGATGAACAGCGTCATGTAGTTGCGATTAGCCCTCGACAGGCCGGGCTCTCCTATCATGCCCAGGACCAGGGGCAGCTCGGCATCGACCGAGCCCTCGGCGACGAGCGGCAGGAGCGCCTGCGCGACCTGATGCCCGTAGACGCCGGCGGCGGTATCGCGAAGGTCGGCGTTGCCCGGCGTCTGGAGAGTGAGGCGTCCGTCGACGAGGAGCACGAAACGTGCCTCAGGGTAGGCGAGCGCGTAGTGACTGACGACACCGGCGATTTGCGCGGCTTCGGCGGCGGGCGAGCGTAGGAACTTGAGCCGGGCCGGCTGGCGGCGGAACAGTCCTTTGACACTGATGATCGTCCCCGCAGGCATGCCCTTTTCGCCCTGCTCCGTGATCTGGCCTTCCGTGAGACACAGCATGTTGCCCGAGGTCGCGTCCGTGAGGCGTGAACGGACATCGACATCGGCGACGGCGGCGATGCTGGGCAGCGCCTCGCCGCGAAAGCCGAGCGTGGCAACGCTTTCGAGGTCGACTTCGGTGAGGAGCTTGCTCGTGGCATGGCGCTCGAAGGCGAGCGGGAGGTCCGTCGGGGTGATGCCACCGCCGTCGTCGCTGACCCTGATCAGGTCGAGGCCGCCCCTGCCGATCTCGACCGATATGCGGCGGGCGCCGGCGTCGAGCGAGTTTTCCAGGAGTTCCTTGACAACGGAAGCAGGCCGCTCGATGACCTCGCCGGCGGCGATCTTGCCGATGACATTGGACGGGAGCTTCTGGATAGGGTTAGGACGGTCCATCGACGCCATTCTAGCACAGGCCCCCCTCTTGCGCGTCCGACTGCTCCAATGTAAGGTACGTCACATGAAGGGCGATATTCCGTCAAGTTCTATGGTGGCCTGATGCACGGTCGTAAGCGAGCAAGCTTGCTGGTTTTCCTTGCCGCCTGCCTGCCGGCCGCGTACCTCTCTGTCTCGCCCATCTGCAATTCCCTCGGCGGCAATCCCCCGGTCGCCACCGGGCAGAGCGATCCGACGGACGTCGTCGCGGGCGAGCTTCTGGTGAAATACCGCGAGCCGATGTTCGCGCTGGGCCGCCGCGTGGTGAACGGAGCGGTGGGCGCCACAGAGGTGAGCGAGATCGCCGACCTCGGCGTGACGCGCGTTGCGGTAGAGTCGGGGGTGTCACTGGAGGAAGCGGCGCGTCGCTACGGCTCGCTGCCGCAGGTGGAGTACGCCGAGCCAAACGTCATCTTCCGCACGCAGATGGTGCCCAACGACCCCTTCTACGTGGGCAGGCAGCAGTGGTACTACGATCTCATCGGCGCTCCGAAGGCCTGGGACGTGGAGACGGGTAAACCGGAGGTGGTCGTCGCCATCCTCGACACGGGGGTGGACGTGACGCATCCGGACCTGAAAGACAACGTCTGGACGAATCCGGCGGAGGTCCCGAACGGCATTGATGACGACGCCAACGGCTGCATTGACGACGTCCACGGCTGCAACTACGCGGAAAACAGTATCGCCTGCGCGAGTCTCACGGCCACTCCCAACAGCAACATCGAGGACGACGACGGCCACGGCAGCTTCGTCGCGGGCGTAGTGGCGGCGAAGGCCGGCAACGCGACGGGTGTGACCGGCATCGCGCCGAACGCCAGGATAATGCCGGTCAAGGTGCTGGACTGCGAGGGCACAGGCACGGCGCTGGCGGCGGCACAGGGAGTCCTCTACGCGGCGAAAGCCGGCGCGAGGGTTATTAACATCAGCTTCGGTTCTGATGAAGACTCGCTGACGCTTCGCGCCGCCATTGCTGAGGCGCACGACCGTTACGGCGTGGCGATCGTCGCGGCCGTTGGGAATTCCGGCGCGGCCTCAATAACCTACCCGGCCCGTGATGAGAACGTGATCGCGGTGTCGGCCGGCGATCACCGGAACGCGAGCAGCAAGGCTTCCTTCAGTAACTGGGGACCGGAGGTAGATGTCACAGTCCCAGGAGTCGACATCGCAAGCACCCTGCCGATGAAGTTCTGCGCCGCGGGATGGGCATGCGTTAGCGGTCAGCCCTACGCTCTGGGCAGCGGTACATCGTTTGCGGCCGCGCTCGTATCAGGCGCAGCAGCCCTCATTCTGTCCAGAGGACCTCTCATGTTGCCGGATGCGGTGAGGAGCAGGCTCACTTCGACAGCGGTCGATCTGCCAGACGCCGCCTACCCTAACTGGGACGGCGCGGGTCGCATCCAGATAGACCTGGCGCTGGAGGGGAGGTCCTACCAGGTGGGCGTGAGCGGCATCGTCAGGAACTAGACTCCGGTTTCGCACCGTCCTCTCGCGCCTTCTCCCGCAACTCGTAGAGCTTCGTTATCGCTTCCAGCGGCGTCATGGCGTCGACTTCGAGTCCCGCCAGTTCGCCGAGGAGCGGCGACGGCGGCGCGAGGAGCGGGAGCTGCTCGGCAGCAAGGCGTCGACCGGCCCGCCGGCCCTCCGATTGCGATTCGAGCGCGGACAGCACGTCGCGGGCGCGCTGGACGACGGGCTTCGGCAATCCGGCCAGTTCAGCGACGTGAACGCCGTAGCTCTTGTCGGCGCCGCCGGGGACGATGCGGTGCAGGAAGACGATGCGCCCCCCTTCTTCCGTCACGGCAACGTTGTAGTTCTTCACGCGGGGCAACGTCTGCGCCAGGGCCACGAGCTCGTGGTAGTGGGTGGCGAAGAGCGTTTTCGCTGCCCGCTCGCTGCGGTTATGCAGGTACTCGACGACGGCCCGGGCTATCGCCATGCCGTCGTAGGTACTGGTGCCGCGGCCGATCTCGTCGAGGATGACGAGGGAGCGCGGCGTGGCGTTGTGGAGGATGTTGGCGGTCTCCAGCATCTCCACCATGAACGTAGATTGTCCCGACGCGATGTCCTCCTGCGCCCCGACGCGCGTGAACACGCGGTCGACGAGACCGATACGGGCGGAGGCGGCGGGCACGAAGCTGCCTATTTGCGCCATGAGGATTATTAGCGCGACCTGGCGCAGGTAGGTCGACTTGCCGGCCATGTTGGGGCCGGTCAGCAGTATGATCTGGCCCTCCGTGGCGCATAGGTGAGCATCGTTGGGGACAAAGGCGCCGTTGGAGCCAAGGGTGCGCTCGACAACGGGATGGCGGCCGTCGCGAACGGCGATTTCGCTCGCCTCCGTCAGCTCGGGGCGGCAGTAGCCGTAGCGCGAGGCCGCTTCCGCCAGCGCCAGGCGCGTGTCGACGCCGGCGACGGCGCCGGCCAGCGCAAGAAGACGCTTGCCGTCCGCAGCCACCTGGGCGCAGACCTGGCGGAAGATGCCCGACTCCAGCTCGCCGATGCGCTCGCGGGCGCTGAGGATGCGGCTCTCGTACTCCTTGAGCTGCTCCGTCACAAAGCGCTCACCGCCGACGAGCGTCTGACGGCGCTGGTAGTCGTCGGGCACGAGGGACAGATTGGGCCGGCTGACCTCGATGTAGTAGCCGAAGACGCGGTTGTAGCCGACCTTCAGCGTCTTGATGCCGGTGCGCGTCCTCTCCGCCGCTTCGAGCTCGGCCAGGTAGCGACGGACGTCGCGGCTGACGGCCCGCAGCTCGTCCAACTCCGGCGCGAAGCCGCCCCGCACCACGCCGCCGTCTTGCGGGTCGTTCGCGGGCTCGTCCTCCAGCGCCTGCGCTATGAGGGCGGCAACTTCTTCGCAGGGGTCGAGGCCGGAAAGCATAGCCGTGACGGCTTCGCAACCCTTCCCCTCGTCGAGGACCGCGCGGAGGCCGGG
>DATLAX010000002.1:0-31452 GCA_035527215.1 Dehalococcoidia bacterium | reverse complement strand
TTCGTGCCCCAGGCCTGGATGGGCACCGGCGGCTGGGTCTATCCGGCGCCGTCGGAGGAGCGGGCGCAGGTCTACACGGCGATCATCCACGGCGCCACCGGTCTGCTGCACTTCGCCTGGGATAGTTGCGCGCTTCGCGCCTGGGACGGAAATGTCTACGCCGGTATTCGCCCTGACATCCAGTCCGCGATTCCCGACTGCCCCGGCGGCACCGTCATCAGCGAGGAAGACAGGAACCAGGCCGCTAGACTCTGGGACTCCCTCGATGCTTCCAAGAACGGCATAAACAAGGAGATCGAAGCGCTGAAGCCGGTCATCCTGTCGCCGACGTCGAGTCAGCCCTACTTCGTCTACGTCGACCAGGCCGCCCAGTCGGGGGCGCCCGTCAGGGCCATCTTGAAGTACTACGAAGGCGTGTACTACCTGCTCACGGTGAACATCGACCATGTCGCCCTGAGCGCCAAGTTCGTCTTCCCGTTCCTGGTGAAGGAGGCGGAGGTGATGTTCGAGGACCGGGCGCCCGTTTCCTATTCCGGCTTCGCTGTGGTCGACGAATTCTCGCCTTTTGACGTGAATGTATACCGGATAACGCCCGCCGAACGGTGAGGCCGCGGTCTAGAAACGGGGAAAGGCCACAGCTACGTCCGCCAGCGCCGGGTGCTCGACGGTGAAACGCAGCTCAATGAGATACAGGATCTTGCCAATGTCCTTCAGGGCGCCCAGCGGGCTCTCGCGTCCCTGGAACACTTCGACCAGCTCGTTGCGAACGTCCTTGAGGTAGTCCTCTGCGGAGCCGGCGTCCACGGTCTTTTCCAGGTACTTGATGATCTCCCGATATTCTTCCTTGTCCAGCCAAATGCCCTGACACGTCGAGCAGATGTCGACGGCTATGTCCGACTCGCCGTAATGGACGGTCGTCAGGGGCCGGCTGTCTCTCGGACAGGAATAGCGCTGCTGCCGTCGGGCGCGGAACTTATCGATGTCCTTCCAGAGGTCGATGTGCAACCAGTGGTAGTCGTCGCCGGCCTCCTTCTCCCTCAGCACGCGCAGCTCATTTTTGTCGAACCACATGCCTTCGCAGCGGGGGCAGCGGTCGATTCGAATGCCTCCCACGTCGACGCTTTCGAGGGCCTCGTGGCGTTTCGGGCAATTCACCGGTGGTCTCCAATCTAGATGCCTGGTAACGGCTCAGCGGCCGCGAGCCCAGCAAGTCATTTGCTCTCCGTGGCATCTTCAGGCAGTATACGGGCGCTGTCAAGCAAGGAGGCAGGCCCGCCCCAACACGGCACGTTGCTTTCTTGGGGGAGATGCGCTTATAACCATGATGGCTAAACTGTAGTCACTTGTCCGGAGCGCTGTGACAGCGTTCACGATACTAGCAGAGAGGGGGATCTAGTATGAGCGACGTAGGAATACCCGAAGAGCTGAGAGACATCATAAAGGGGGCGATCAGCGGGTTAACGGGATTCGTCGATAGCGACGTCGTACCGCTCGAAGAGAAGTACAAGGAGATTCTCCACGATGAGCGGAAGCTGTTCGGCGAAGATGGTCTGCTGGTGCCGGAGATCCGCGAAGCGCGCGACGGCATCCGCCAGAAGTCGGCGCAGGCCGGTTTCTACGCCATGATGGCGCCGGAGAGCGTCGGCGGCGGCGGCCTGCCATGGGCGGTAGGCCCGTTCCTGCTGGAGGCGCTGAACCGCAAGTACGGCCCCGGTCGCATTTTCATCAGTTGGGCGGCCGCCTTCCTGAGCACGCCGCTGCTCGCCAGCTTCGTCGATGGCCCGTCGCACCTGTTCCTGCAGGCCGGCCCGGCTATCCGCGATGAGGTGTTGCCGGGCGTGCTGGAGGGCAAGAAGACGGTCTGCTTCGCTGTCACCGAGCCGGGCGCAGGTTCCGACCTCTGGGGCCTGAAGACGAAGGCGAAGCGCGACGGCGACGAGTGGATAGTCAACGGCTCGAAGCAGTGGATCACCAACGCGCCTTATTGCGACCACGCAGCTGTCTTCGCCATCACCGATGAAGAGGCGTTCGCGGCGCACAAGGGCGGACTGACCTGCTTCCTGCTCGACGCGAAGGCGCCAGGGTTCACCAAGGACAGGCCGGAGCGCATTATCGGCCACCTGTCCAGCGACTGCGGCGGCTTCACGATGGACGACGTGCGCGTCAGGAACGACTACATGATCGGTAGCCTGGGCGGCGCTTTCCAGATCGCTATGTTCGGCATCTCCGAGGGCCGCATGGGCATGGCCGGCGCCTGCCTGGGACTCGCGCAGTGGGCGCTCGACCGATCGCTGGAGTACTCCAAGGAACGCAAGACCTTCGGTGTCCCTCTGGCAGAGCACGAGGCGCTCCAGTTCATGATGGCGGACATGGCGATGGAGATCTTCGCCACTAAGTACGCGATCATCCAGACGGCGAAGATGCTCGACGCCGGCGAGATACCGGTCAAGGAGATTTGCATGTCGAAGGCGCTGTCGATCGAGATGTGCCAGCGGGCCTACGACAGGGCGATCCAGATCCACGGCGGGATGGGCCTCTCCAGCGAGCTCGCGCTCGAAGAGGGCTTCCGCATCGCCCGCACGGCGCGCATCCCGGATGGGACTTCGGAGATACAGCGGCGGACGATCTTCCGCCAGCTCCTCCGCGGCGACACGGCATTCTAGGCCGACAACAGTCAGACGAACGTGTAGCCGGTGGTCCACCTCTGGCGGACCGCCGGCTATCCTTTTGCCGCGAACGTAGGCGTTTTCGACTGGAAGAGCGGTAGAATAGGCCGCGGGAAGGTTTCGTCGACGCCCGGGCCGCGAGCGGAGGAGCGATGAGCAACGACTTGTTTCGAGCATTCGGCCTGGTGCTGTCCCTGGCAATGGCCGTTGCGATGGTTGGATGCGGACAGCAGGCTGAGACACCGCGTTCTAGCGCGAGCACGGCCTCCGGTGGCGAACTTACCGCCGGGCCGGATGCCGCGACGCCGACTGCCGGAGCGACGGTTCGCATCATCTTCACCGGCGACGTCATCCCCGCTCGGTGCGTGTACGCCCGCCAGCTCGCCGAGGGCGACTTCACATACGCCTTCCGCAAGGTGACGCCCTTCCTGAGCGCGCCGGACCTGACCGTCGGCAGCCTAGACGCATCGATATCGGATGCGGGGCGGCCAATCGGTTGCACGCCCACCTTCAATCTGCTGGCGCCACCGCAGAGCGTGGATGGGCTCGTGTACGCCGGCTTCGACGTGCTGACCGTCGCCACCAACCACGCGAAGGACTGCGGCGGCCAGGGCACGACCGCCTGCGACGAGGCTCTCCTCGACACGATCGCCAATCTCCGGGCCGCGGGCATCGCCAGCACCGGCGCGGGGGCCAACATGGTGGAGGCAAGGAATCCGGCCATCGTCGCGGTCAAGGGCACCCGCTTCGCCTTCCTGGGATACGATGACATCGCGTCCTACTACAATGCCGGCGAGAGCACGCCGGGGACGGTTCCCCTCGACAATGCTTATCTCGTCGAGGGGGTGCGGCGCGCCCGGCAGGAAGCCGACGTCGTCGTCGTGCTGCCTCACTGGGGCGTCGAGTACACCGCCGTGCCAACGCAGCGACAGCGCGACCTGACGCGGGCGGCCATCGACGCCGGCGCGACGCTCGTAGTGGGTAACCATCCGCACTGGGTACAGGCGACGGAAGACCTCGGCGGGGCCTTTGTCGCCTATTCCCTCGGCAACTTTCTTTTCGACCAGGACTGGTCCGCGGAGACGCAGCAGAGCATGCTACTGATAGCGACGTTCCAGGGGAAGCGGCTTGTCGGCGCCGAGCTCGTGCCGGTCCACACCGGCGAGGGCTACCAGCCCGCGTTGTCATCGCCGAACGAGGCGGCGAAGATCATCGAGAGCATCGCCTCGGCGTCGCGGGCGGTACCCTAGCACCGGCGGCCGCGGATCAGTCCGAGTATTGACCCCTCTTCGCCGCTGAATCTAGACTTAGCCGAACCGGCCTGTCGCGAGGGAAACGCGAGCCATGGAAGACGACAGCGGATGGCAGTTTGTGGTCATATCCCACAGCCACTGGGACAGGGAGTGGTACGTCCCGTTCCAGACGTATCGCATCCGTCTCGTGGGGCTCATGGACCGCGTGCTGGAGCTCCTGGCAGGCAACCCCGAGTACAAGCACTTCATGACGGACGGCCAGACCGCGCTCCTCGAAGACTACCTCGCTGTCCGGCCTGAGCGGCGGCGGCTCATCGCCCGTCTGGTGCGGCAAGGCCGCCTGCTCATCGGCCCGTGGTACGTCGCGCCGGACGAGTTCCTTCCCGGCGGCGAATCGCTCATACGCAACCTGCAGCGCGGCACGCGGCTTTCGCGAGAGTTCGGCGAGGCCATGCGTATCGGCTACTCGCCCGATGCCTTCGGCCACATCGCGCATCTTCCGGCTATCCTGCGCGGCTTCGGCTTCGACTGCGCCGTTGTCTGGCGCGGCCTCGACGACCGCATCGGCAAGACGGAGTTCATCTGGGAATCGCCCGACGGCAGCCGCGTCCTCACGCTCCACCTGCGGCTGGGATACGCCTCTGCCTGGCCGCTGTCAACTGATCCGAAGAAGCTGGTCGACAAGCTCTCGCGGATAAAGCGGGAGCTGGCGCCGCACGCCACGACCCGCTATCTCGCCGTCATGAACGGAAATGACCATGCGCCACCGCAGCCCGAGCTGCCCACGACGCTGGAGGCGGCCAACTCCCTCCTGCCGGACGGCCGGATGTTCCACAGCAACCTGCCGCAACTCATGGGGGCGATCGAGGAGCAACTCCGAAAAAGACGGGCGGTCCTGCCGCGCTTTCGAGGCGAGATGCGCAGCGGCCAGAGGGCACACCTCCTTCCCGGCGCGATCTCGGCACGGATGTGGGTGAAGCAGCGCAACCAGCAATGCGAGGACCTCCTTGTTGGCTGGCTGGAGCCGGCGACGGCGTGGTGCGGTCTCCTTCGCAAGCGTCTCGGTCGCGCCTGGCGAGAACCCCCGCTTCCCTGGGGGCCCTTCACCGGCTACCCGGCGGCCTGGTCCTCGATATCCGGGCTCGTGCGCGAGGCATGGAGGCACCTGCTGCTGAACCAGTCCCACGACCCCATCTACGGCTGCGGCGTTGACGAAGTGTACGTTGACGTTACAGAACGTTTCGACGCCTGCGAGCAGATAGGCGAGAACCTTGTCCGCCGCATGCTCGCGGACATCGCGGCCCAGGTCGACAACGGCGGCGCGCCCAGCGTCGTCGTCTTCAACCCGCTCGGCGGCCCGCGCACGGACTTCGTGACGTTCGACTGGCCCGTCTCCGACGACGGGCAGGCGCCGCTGGCGCTGGTCGACTCCGCAGGGCGCCGGCACGCCTGTCAGACCGTCACTGCCGGACCGCCGCCCGCGCTGCCCTTCGCGCCGCCACGGACGGCAAAGGTAGGCTTCCTGGCGAGAGGCATTCCCGCACACGGCTACAAGGCCTTCCGCGCCGTCTGCGGCCCGCCTCCAGGGACGTCCGAAGCGAGCGGCGCCGGTTCCATCGAAAACGAGTTCTTCGAAGTGTCCGCCGATCCGGGCGACGGCAGCGTCACCGTTCGCGATAAGGCGACCGGGCGCGTGCTGCGCGGCCTCAACCGTCTCGTCGACGGCGGCGACCGCGGCGACGAGTACAACTACGAGCCGCCGTCCACGGACACCGTCATCGGCCGGCCATCCAGCGCCCCGAAAATCACCATCACCGAGCGCGGGCCCGCCCGTTCGACGCTTGAGATCGAGATGACTTACGTCCTGCCCGCGGGGCTGAGCGCCGACAGGAAGGTGAGGTCGCGGAAGACGGTTAAGTGCAGCGTCCGCTGCCTGGTGCACCTGTACGCGGGGGTGCGACGGGTCGACTTCCGGACTGAGGTCGACAACCAGGCGCGGGACCACCGCCTGCGCGCCCACTTCCCGACCGGCGTCCACAGCGACGTTACGCACGCCGAGCAGCACTTCGGCGTCATCAGCCGGCCCATGGCGATCCCGCAGGCAGACGAAACGTGGATGGAGCAGCCGGCCGGCACCCATCCGCAGAAGGCATTCGTCGACGTCAGCGACGGCCGGCAGGGGCTGCTGCTGGCGAATCGCGGCCTGCCGGAGTACGAGGCGCTGCCCGGTCCAGAGGGAGTAACCCTCGCCCTGACGCTTCTGCGTTGCGTCGGCTGGCTTTCGCGCCCCGACCTGTCGGTGCGGAAGGGGCCCGCCGGTCCCACAGTCGAGACGCCGGGCGCTCAGTGCCCGGGGTGCCACGTTTTCGAGTATGCACTCGTGCCGCACGAAGGCGGCTGGCAGAACGCGTTCGTCGAGGCTCATCGCTTCGCGCGGCCAATGCGCACGGCGCCGGCGTCGGGCGCTGGGGCACTGCCGCCGTCGGCCGCCCTCGTCGAAGTCAGGCCATCGCGACTCGTCGTTTCCGCGATCAAGGCGGAGGAGGACGGCAGAGGCCTCGTCGTGCGCCTCTACAACGTCTCCGACAGGGCAGTCCGGGGCAGAGTGCGATTGACGGAGCCTTGCGGACGGGTGGAGATTGTCAACCTGAACGAGGAGTCGCTCGGAGAGGCCCCGGTGGAAGACGGCTGGGTGCCCGTGAGCGCGAAACGCAACGAGAGCGTCAGCCTGCTGTTCCACGCGAGGCTCAAGGACTGAGGCGGCGGCAGCGACTTATCGCGGCGGCGTGATCCCCCGGACGTACGCCATGTTGGGGTAACGGTCGCCGGAGAAGGCGCCCTTCGGCGCTACCTCTTCGATGTGCCGCAGGTCTGACTCGTCCAGCCTTATGTCGAGCGCGGCCACGTTCTCCTCCAGATAGCGGCGATGCTTCGTGCCGGGAATCGGCACCACGTCGTCGCCTCGGGCGTGGACCCAGGCGAGCGCCAGTTGGGCCGGCGTCACACCCTTGTCGGCGGCAAGCTCCCTCACGCGCGTCACGAGTTCCAGGTTGCGCTGGAAGTTATCGCCCTGAAGACGCGGCGAATTGCGACGGAAGTCGTCGGACGCGAGGTCTTCGATGCGCGTGATCTCGCCGGTGAGGAAGCCCCGACCGAGCGGGCTGTAGGGCACGATGCCGATGCCCAACTCGCGCGCCGTCGGAACCACCCCGTCTTCGAGATCGCGGCTCCAGAGCGACCACTCGTTCTGGAGGGCGCTGATCGGCGCCGTCGCCTGGGCGCGACGCAGCGTTTCCGGCGCCACCTCCGACAGGCCAAGAAAACGCACTTTGCCGGCGGCCACAAGCTCGGCCATGGCGCCTACGGTGTCTTCGATCGGCACCGTAGGATCGGCGCGGTGCAGGTAGTAGAGATCGATGTAGTCGGTGCCGAGGCGTCGGAGGGAGCCTTCGCAGGCTTCACGCACGTAGGCGGGATCGCCGCGCAGGCCGCGGTAGGACAGGTCGTCGGTGCGCACGATGCCAAACTTCGTCGCCAGGACGACCTCCCGGCGGCGACCGGCTATGGCGCGGCCGACGAGCTCCTCGTTCGTGTAGGGCCCGTACATGTCCGCTGTATCGATGAAGTTGACGCCGAGCTCGAGGGCGCGGTGGATTGTCGCGAGCGACTCGGCGTCGTCCGTCGGCCCGTAGAACTCGGACATCCCCATGCAGCCCAGTCCCTGAGCGGAAACGATAAGGCCCTGATTCCCCAATCGGCGCGTCTGCATCCTTCCCTCCTGAGCTATCGACTCGCCTTGTCGCGGCGGCCGATTGGTATTGTACCGGATGCGGGCGCACGAAGACCGTCGCGAAGGCTCGTTTTGTGAATGTTGTCCGCGTGTCATGCGCGGCGCTGAACTGGATCTGACCTAAGAATCAGCAAACAGAAATGGCGAGGCGAGAACGGCGCTCTACGGCCGTCCGAATCAAGCAGGGAGGTACTTCTGAGAAGAGGGCTCCACGTCGATTTTCAGGGACGTGAGGACACAGGCAACCATGCCCCAGTAGCCACACACGAGTGTCAGCTCGACGACCTCTTCCTCACTGAGATGGCTGCGCACTGATTCGAACACGTCATCTGGAACATTGCAGGCAGTCGCCGCCTCCACGTAGGCGAGGACAGCGCGATCGGTCGCATTGAACTCGGGGGCAGTGCGCCAGTCGGCAAGCGCCTGCACCTGCGCGTCGCTTACACCCGCCTGCTTGGCTATGGGTGCGTGATGCGCCCATTCATAGTCAGCGCCTGTAATCTGGGCAATGCGAAGGATAGCGAGTTCGCGCAGATTGGGCGCAAGCTGGCCGTAGAGGAGGAGCGAGTTCCCCAGGCGGAGGAAGTTGCGCAGAGGGTTTGGACTCCTGGCGATGGCGCGATGAAGGTTGAGGACTTCGCGGCCACGCTGGTCCATCTGAGCGAGGACGTCGTGGGCGTCCCCTGTCGCCTGGGAGGTTGTTGCATAACTCACGCGGGCCATGTTCTCCTCCTTAGCTTCTGCCGGCGCTAGGACCGATCCGGACTTCAGGCAACGGCGCCCGGTATCGATTCCGGCGACCTCGCAGTGCGCATCTTCAGCGAGCCGTATGGGCAGCCGACGATGCAGGTGCCGCAACCGAAGCACTTCCCAGCGTCGACCGCAGCCTTGAGATCGTCGTCCTTGTTTCGATACATACTGATGGCGTCGAACTGACAGCGCTCGATGCAGTCCTGGCAACCGCTGCAGGACTCGAGGTCATCGACGAAAGCCTCGTAGCGGCTCTTCTCCCACCAATCCGCCACCGGTATACCGGCCATGTCCAGCGACACGTACTCCTCGCAGCAGTCGCGACAGCAGTTGCAGCTGGTGTTGATGCCGGTCATGTTGGCGTTGTTCGCCCAGCGGTGGATGAGGCCGTCCTCCTCGATCTCATCGCAGAGCGCGATAGCCTGGTCGACGGTCAGCCGCCTGCCGGAACCGCGGTCGATGACGTATTCGGCGCCGCGCCCGAACTGGAGACAGTGCCAGGTCTCCGCCTCGGCGGCATGGGCGCACTGCTCGCCGACGGCGGTCGTGCGAATGCGGCAAGAGCAGGGCACGACGGCGATCACGTCCTGCGCCTTGAGGATCTCGTGGTAGTTCTCGCAGGGCAGTATGTCCGGCAACCCTTCGATCGCTTTGTAGGCGGGAATGACGCGGCTGATGCGGGCGGTGGCGCCTTTGAACATTGCGCCGAAGCGCGGGTACATCTCTTCCTTGCAGAAGTCGTGCCACTTCTGAAAGAAGTCACGGTCTCTCACAACGTCCAGGCTGCTGCTGGCCTGAGCGGCGTCATGCAGCTGCATTATGTGCCTGGCGAAACGGTAGTAGTCGCGGTGAGCGAAATCGCCCTTGGGAAAGATGACGCCTTTGTAGAACAGCGCATCCAGGCTCTTTCGCACCTCCTGTTCCGGCACGCCGGTCTTTTCGGCAACCTCGCTAATGGAGCCGGGCAGAGCATCGACGAGCTTGGCTTCATCCTCTGTCATCATCGCTTCGAGGACGGAACGCAGCAGGGAGGATCCGGGGAAGCCAAGCTTGCCAGTCAGCGATTCGAAGGCGTCGGATGTGGTCATTGCAGGTCTCCCCCTACTTTGCAGGTTCGGGACGGCTGGCGTCGTCTAGTGCTCCTTGGGGCCGGGCTTGTATTGAATCCAGGCTAACCGCTTCTTCAAGTCGTCGAGATGCGCGGTAATTAGCTCGGCGTGCTTGGCCTCTTCTCCGGCGAGCCAGCCGAGCATCTCTTTGCTCTCCGGCTTCCAGGGTCGCTGTTCAGCGGAGGCCAGGTAGAAGGCGCGCGCCTCATGCTCCCGCCGGAGGGCCTCCTCGAGCACGCCCACGAGTTCATTTTCGTAGTACTCGTACTTCCGCTCCGTTGTTTCTTCGGTCATCTTGCTGCTCCTCGCTTGGACACGGCATTGCCGACACCAAGTCTAGCACGGGCACGGACGAAAGAGACAGCGCCGTCCCACGAGGGATTCTAGTAAGTTCTCACGTTCTCGAAGATGCGACGCGGGTTCTTTCGCGTCATCGCATCGATTTGCGCCTGACTGACGCCGGCCTCCAGCAGCGCCGGGATGATGTGATCGACGATGCGGTAGTGGCTCCAATTGGGCGCAAATCCCTTGACCACCTCCGGCTTGTACATGTCGAAGTAGACCATGGCGTCGTGGGAGAGGACCATGCGCTCCGTGTGGCCCATCCGGCAGAGCGCGGCGACGGTGGCGATGCGCTTCTCCTCAGGCAGGAAGATGTCGAGGCCGAAGCGGTCCATGCCGATGTAGGAGCCGGCGTCGAGCAGCTTCGTGAGGTAGTCGAGGTCTTCGCTGTCGCCGCTGTGGCCGATGATGACGCGAGTCAGGTCGACGCCCTCCTCGGCGAAGACCCGCTGCTGATCCAAACCGCGTTGCGTGGCGGCATGCGTGTGGGTCGTGATGGGAGCGCCCGTGCGCAGGTGGGCGCGCGCGACCGCCCGCAACACCTTCTCCACGCCCGGGGTGACGCCGGGCGCGTCGGTGGCGCACTTCAGGATCGCGGCTTTCACGTTCGTCCCCTGGATGCCGTCGGTGATGTCGGCGACGAAGAGACCGGCCATCTCGTCAATCTCCCGGCTCAGGAAGTAGGACGGCAGCTCGTTGAAAGTGTAGAGGCCGGTGGCAACCACCACCTGAATCCCCGCCTTCTCGACGACCGGCAGCAGGCGAGGGACATCGCGGCCGATGCCGAGTACCGTTGGATCGACGATGGTGTCGACGCCCCTTGCCTTGAGGGTCGTGAGCGTCTCGACGGCCTTGTCCAGTTCCGCCTGCTCATCCCAGACGCTGGGGAAGTTGCGGACGACGCCTTCTGCCTGGACAATGATGTGCTCGTGCATGAGCGTGAAACCGAGGTCGGAGGTGGCGACAGGGCCGGTCATCGTCTCAACCACCGACCCGCCGGCCGCTGTCTTTTCGACCGTTGGCGCCTCAGCCATGTTGGACTCCCTTTCTCGGCCCTCGTCGTCGCATGCCGTCGGGGCGAGGCCTGCGGCCATCATGGCGGATGCTGCAGCGGCCTGAAGGAGACGCCGCCGCGATAGCGGCCTTCCGAGGACACCTGCTTCGCGCTCGGCGCGCTCCATAGTTCCGGGCTCCCGTCGACTCAGGTCAGGTGCTTCTCCGCCTCCGCGGCGGCTCCCTTGAACACGTTGCGCGCCATCATGTTCGCTTCGACCTCGCTGCGCGCCTGGAAGAGGTCACGTTGCAGAGCCCGCGCCTCGGCGTTCTCGGGCTCGACCTTGCATACCCAGTCGACCAGATGGCAGGCCAGCGGCAGATCGCCGGTTGTGTGGAGGTCGCGGGCACGGGAGAGAAGCGCACTCACGCCCACGAGCTTGACGATCTCGGTGGCCTGGTCAGCCGTTGCGGCAGCGAAGAAGTCGGCGGGGTTGCCGTCATACCAGCCGCCGTATTGCCGCCAGACGGCCTGCACGATGAACTTCGGGTGGCCGTATATGGGCTGGAGATAGGGCTTGGCGGCGAGATCGGCGGGGGGCTCTACCTCGCGCAGTATCTGCTCCAGCCACTGTCCCTTGTTCATGCGCTCGACGACCTGATCATCGATGGAACGCAGATAGGCGGCGACGTCGAAGCAGGCAGTCTGCACGTTGTCCTCGCCTTCGATGGGCGGGCCGTGGCCGGGCAGCAGGATAGAGGGTCGTTTGTCGGCGATGGCTTCCAGGCCCTCCGCCCAACCCCGGGTATAGCGCTGGACCTTCCAGGGATTGCCGACGTTCGGGCAGGCCCAGGTGAAGAAGTCCCCGGCAACCGCGATCTTCCGTTCCGGCGCCCAGACCCAGGTGTGGTCGTCGGTCTCGCCCATGCCGTAGATCAGCTCGAAAGTCTCACCCCCGACTTCGACTGAGGTGCGGTCGTGGTAGGTAGTGTCAGGGTAGACGAAGACCGGGACGGGGGCGGGACGGGACGGGTCCGGCGGAGCGACGCCCCATTGCTGGGCATTTAGAAAGCGAATCCAGCCAGCCATGCGCTCATAGCGCTGGAACCGCGGGATGACGCCCTCGTGGCCGATAACGGTGGGGCGTTCGTGGCCGCGTTCGTCGGCGTCCTTGAGGAAGGCATCCGTGCCGCCGACGTGATCGACGTGGCCATGAGTGTAAATGATCGTCTTGACGGGCAGATCAGTCCGTTTTCGCAGCTCCTCGACGATGGGCGGGCCGTTTCCCTGGAGAGACGTGTCGACGATGACGATGCCGTCATCCGTCTGGAGGGCGATGACGTTGCCGAAGTAGGGGAAGAAGATGGTGCCGGGGGCTACCTCCGCAATGCCCTCCGGATTGCCGCCGAGGCTGATGATGGAGCTCGAGCCCGGCGTCGGCGACCCGGTCGGGCTGCGGAAGGCGGTCGCGGCGGCGGCGGGCACGCTGGCGGCAGGAGTGATGCTTTTGTCCCCGTCTTCTTCCGTACACGCTGCGGCGAGGCCGGCACCGGCGACACCTATGGCCGCGACCGCGCCCGTCTCCAACAGTCTCCGCCGCGACATCTTCTCGCCGAATAGCCTGCTCTTCTTGTTTGGCGACGCCATCGCACTCCTCCCTCGATCAGGTACCCAGAGCGGGTCGGGTGCCGCCGAGACTGGAAAGTCTCGGCTACGCTGTTTTTTGACCCCGCTTCAGTCCTTTGGCTGAACGCCCGACGCCATCAGCGCCAGGTCGCGGTACTGCTTCAGCGGCGATTCGATAAGGATCATCATGCGTTGCGCTTCCATGGAGCCTTCGGCGTGGACGGTGGTCACCTCCATGGAGGCGCTATCGGCGGATGCTACCATGTTGCGCGTCATTTGGATGACGCGCATTCGCTCCTCGCTCGTGTACTTCGCCGAGCCGCCCAGGTAGTGGTCGAGGTAATCGTGAATGTCCGGGTTCTGCCAGTCGAGGTAGGTCGGCATGGTGGTGATGATGCCGCCGGCGATGTCCTGGATCGTCTTGATGATCTCGTGGTAGTTCTTCGCGAAGTGCAGCTTCGCCATGTTGGTGATCAGCGGGCTCGGCACGCAGATCTCGCCGTAGTAGACGGGCGACTTGATGGCAGCGGTGCCCAGCGCCTTGAGAGTCTCGACGTAGGCTATGACCTCCGACAGCTTGCCGCGGATGTGGCCGATTCTTTCGATCCCGTTGACCTCCGCCATCGCCAGCGCGATGCCGGCCATGATCTCCACGATGGGTATCTTGTAGGAGACCGCGGTGAAGCGGTGGTAGGTAGCGAAGGTATAGGCGAGGAGCATGGAGTATTGCCATTCGCGGCAGAGGAAGACGCGGTCCCAGGGGACGAGCACGTTGTCGAAGATGATCATCGCCTCGACGAGACCGCGGTTTGGCCGGTTGGACGGGAACTCGGCCGGTGAGCGCTCGCCGTGCCCCGGGCGGCAGACGAGGTGGACGCCCTTGGTCGCAACGGGGATGGCGAAGGAGACGGCGTAGTCGGCCTCGTTCTCGCGCATCTGGCGCGTCGGCACGACGAGGAGCTCGTTGGCCGCCGGAGCGCCGGTGATGTGGATCTTGGCGCCCTTAACGATGATACCTTCCTTCGTCTCGTCGACGACGTGGACGTAGTAGTCCGGGTGGATCTGGGCGGAGGGCACTTTGCTCCTATCGCCCTTGACGTCGGTGACAGCGCCGCAGAGCATGAGGTCGTTGGCGCGCAGGTGCTCCAGGTAGGCGCGGGCGCGCTCCTTGTACTCCGGCTTCCCCATCTGCTCGGCGGTGGCCATCATGGCGTTCAAACAGTCGGTGCCGATGTCCTTGCCGAAGGGGAGACCGCCGGTGAGCCGGATCGACTGCTGTATCATTTGCATGCGCATGTCGATGTCCTGCGGCGTCTTCGGCGTGGTGAAGTAGCGGCTTATCGGCTCGCCGGTCTCCGGGTGCGCCGCGACAAAGAGGTCGCGTACCGCAGGGTCCTTCGATTCCGTGAGGACGAAGTCGCCCGCGGCCGTCTCCGTGCCGATCTTGAGTATGGGGTGAGTCGTTACGTCCTCCACCTTCTCGCCGAACATGTAGACGCTGCGGCCGTCCCTGAGACTCTGTCTGTATTCGTCCGGTGTGCGGATTGCCATATCCATCTTCTCCTTTTGCAGACCATGACGGCGAAGCCGGCCGGAATCACCCGGCGGCGACCGGTTACCCGGGGGCTCGCGCCTCTTCCGGTGGGCAAAAGATAGTGCTTGCCCCATTAGGGGTCAAGGAGTGCGAAATACCCACCTACATCGCCCTCCGCGAGCTGCGACCGGCGTCCGACGACCGCGCTCCGGGTTACGCGATGCGCTCCGCGCATCACGTCGCTGCAACGCCGCACCTCACGTCCGCGTCCGTCGCCCCCGATGGCCCCCGGCCCGTTCCACTTGCCGCGCAGTCAAAAGCACTGGCGAATTGCCTTTGACTGAGTGATAATTGGTATAGGACACGACCGAAATGACTGAACCCAGCTACGGACAAGCCTTCACATATGAGCTGCCGCCAATACGCCCCCCCAGCGAGGCGCGCTCGTTGCTGATTCGCGTCATGCGGGGGTGCCCGTGGAACTACTGCACCTTCTGCGCCGTCTACAAGGACCTGCCCCGAAAAGGCATGCTGCGATCGGTGGACGAGGTGAAGGGCGACATCGACGCACTGCGCGCGGCCGCCGACGAGATGCGCAGTCTCGGACGGGCGGTCGAGCCGCGCACGGCTTTCCTGGCCGACTCCAATGCCATCATCGTCAAGACCGACGACCTGGTCGAAATCATCCTTTATTTGCGCGAGTCGTTCCCGTCCATCGAACGCATCACTTCTTATGCGCGGGCGAAGACCGTGCTGAAGAAGGACCTCGCCGACCTGCGAAAGCTTCACGGGGCGGGGCTCAGCCGCCTGCATATGGGGCTTGAGAGCGGCGACGACGAGGTCCTGACACGTGTCAAGAAGGGCGCGACGTCGCGGGAGATGATCGATGCCGGCCGGAAGGCGATGGCCGCGGGCTTCGAGCTCTCTGAGTACGTGATGCCGGGCCTCGGCGGCTGGGAGATGACTGAGCAGCATGCGCGGAACACGGCTGCCGTCTTGAACGCCACCAACCCCAGCTACGTCCGCGTGCGGCCGCTCACGGTCACGCCCGGCACGCCTCTGTACGACGAGTACAGCCGCGACGCGTTCTTCCCGATGAACCCGGTCGAGATGCTCGACGAGTTGCGGCGGATGGTCGAAGCGCTGGAGATCAGCGGCAACATCTGCTTTGACCACTTCATGAATGCGCCGATTTTCCGGCAGGACTGGGAGGGGTATCGCCTGCCGGACGAGAAGGAGCACCTGCTCTCGCTCATGGATGAGTCGCTCGCTTCGTTTGGACGGGGCAGATGGGGGAAGTCCCAAGAGGAAGTTGGGAGGAACCCCGATATTCTGGATCCCGGAGGATGTGGACAATAGTGAGTGGCGCCGCCATCAGGGGCGCCAGTCTCGCGTGAAGTCGAGACGGCGGACTGGGCGGCAGACGAGCGAAGGATCGTTGTGCGAAACGGGTTCTTCAGCCTTCTCATCGTTGCCTGGGCAGTGACCGTGCCCGTGCCGGGCTCCCAAAGCAGCGGGCACACCCCCATCGAACAGGCGTGCAGCGCCGTGGCACCGGGGACTGCGGAAGTAACGTTCAATTGGCCCGCAGCGCCCGGCGCCAGCGAAGTATGGCTCGACCTCTCCCTCTACGAAACGGGATTCGATGCGGGCGCGTTCGCCGGCGTCGGGCCCTTCGGGCCGGACGAGGGCTCCTACACGTGGGCCGGCATCGCTCCCAGCACGGCGTACCACTACCGCGTTCACGCCCTCTACGCAGACGGCTGGCACGCGCTCAAAGTCGGCAGCTTCGTCTCCGGCCAGTGCGGCCAGCCACCCGTTCAGTCCATTGCACAACAGTGCAGCGGCGACTTCCCGGGAATGGTGGCAGTCACTTTCTCGTGGTCTCCCAGCCTGCTGGACGGCGGCGAGCAGTGGCTTGACCTCAGCTTGTATGACACCGGCTTTGCCCCCAGCGCGTTCGTCGGCTCGGGGCCTCTGCCGCCGAGCCGGTCAACGTTCACCTGGGATAGCCTGGCGCCCGGCTCTGTCTACTACTGGCGCGTCAACACGAAAGCCGCGGGCGGCTGGCATGACAGTCCCACCTGGTCGTTCGGCACCCTGGGTTGCGGCGCCATGGCGCCGTTCGGGATGGCCCCAAGTCCCGGCTTCCTGCAACTGCGCGATCAGCTCGCCGCCGCGATAGCCAAGTCCGGCTTCAACGTGGCCGTCGCGGTCACCGATCTCCAGACGGGCGAGTCGATAGACGTCAAGGGTGACGATCCGAGGCACGCGGCCTGCACCACCAACTGGTTCGTGATGCTATCGAACGTCATCGACCTGCAAAACGGACTCTACCCAGAGAGCTACGTGGGCGACTTGATCGCCCAGACGATATGGGGCAGCAATCCGATAACGGCGCACCAACTCCTGATCAGGACCGGAGGCAACGTGCCCGACGGCGTGTACAAAGTCGGCGATCTCATGGCCAGGCTCGAGATGCGCAACTCGGTCTTCGACCATCCTCCCGCCTACCAGGAGGAATTCTCGCTGCGCGGCTGGCCCAACCTCATCACCCCCAACGACGCGAACCGCGCCCTCGCCCAGTTCTACCACGGCGGCGTCGTCAACTGGCAATGGCGCGACTATCTGATGGAGAAGATGACGCACGTCAAGCCGGGCCTCCAGTACCTCCTGCCGGCAGGCGTCGGGAAGGGCACAGTATCGCACAAGAACGGCTATAGCTGGATTTCCGGCGGCTGGGTCGACAACGACATCGGCATTGTCACCTTCGACAGCAGAGGCGGCCAGCGCGCCTACGCCATCTCTCTCTACATCCAGGACATCGGCGCCGAATACGCCGACATACCCATCGGGCAGACCGTCTCTCGCATGGTATGGCGGTACTTCGTCAACCGCTATCCTTAACCGGGCTGACCGGCCTCCGCCTCCACTTTGACTCCGACCTCTCCTCAACCGGCGGAAGTATGACTTGTCCTTTCCCGACCCCGCCCTGATAATTAGTGGCTGTCGTCAGGTTGTCGCAGGAAGCGTGGCGAACGCGCGTCAGGGAGGACGGATGAAAAGCTTCACTCACTACCTCTGGTTCAACACAAGGTCGCGGCGAGACCTCATCAACATCACTGACGACGTCGAGGCGGCGGTGCGCGAGTCCGGCGTCCAGGAGGGTCTCTGCCTGGTCGGCGCCATGCACATCACGGCCGCGATCTGGGTGAACGACAACGAGCCCGGACTGTGGCAGGACTTCTGGGAGTGGGTCGAGCGGCTGGCCCCGACGCGTCCCGACTACCGTCACCACCAGACCGGCGAGGACAACGGCGACGCCCACCTCAAGCGCACGCTGGTGCATCAGCAGGCGGTGCTGCCGGTAACGTCGGGCCGCCTGGACCTGGGACCGTGGGAGCAGGTGTTCTACACCGAGTTCGACGGTCAGCGACGCAAACGCGTCATCGTGAAGATAATCGGCGAGTAGGAGGAGACTGATGATCTATCTCGAAGAGACCCTGACGCTTGAGCCGCCGAGCCCGGAGACGCTCGACAACTTCGTCGCCTTCGCGCAGGAGAAACTGTTGCCCCTGGAGCGCATGGGCTTCCGTCTGGCCGCCGCCTGGTACAACGACATCGAGTCGTTCTGTCAGGTCATCCAGGTGCTCGAGTTCGACAACATGGCGGCGTTCGAGGAGTTCCGCGACCAGGCGCAGCACGCCGAGCCCTGGCTGGAGTACCAGGCACGGCTGGAGGAGCTGGCGCCGAAGCGCCGGACACGCCTCCTGGAGCCGCTGACCCCGCTGCTGGCCGGGAAGCTGCACGACGCATGGAAGGAGACGGCGGAGAAGCCGCTGGGAACGTACATGCTGGCAAAGATGGAGATAGCGCCGGGAAGGATGCCCTTCTTCGTCGCGGCGATGGAGGGCGTGGCAGCCGGTCTGCCGGTGGTCGCGAGCTGGCGGACGATCACCGGCAATCAGAACGAGGTGACGGACATCTGGAAAGGGTCGATGCGCCTCTCCGGCTATCAGCCGTCGGACGAACGGACGAACCGATTCTTCCGCGCGGTGCGGGAGAACGCGCCCGTCGAGCGAATGGTGCCCGTGTTCACGCTGCCCTACTCGCCGCTACGCTAGCAGGGGCGCATCTCTTCGGGCGGGCGCACGGCTGTGCGCCCCTACAGACCGCCGGCCGCCTTCGTTGTCCGGCAAACGTTCTCGAGGCGGCCGATGTTCTCGATTTCGATCTCAATCCGGTCGCCGTCCTTCAAGAAGACGGGCGGCTGGCGGAAAACGCCGACGCCGTGCGGCGTGCCCGTGAGAATGACGTCGCCGGGCAGAAGCGTGAAGGCGCGGCTGGCGAAGGCGATGAGTTCCCGCACGCCGAAGATCATCTCGCTCGTGCGCGAGTCCTGCATCACCTCGCCGTTGAGCACGGCGCGAATCGCCAGGCTCTGCGGGTCGGGGACCTCATCGGGTGTCACGAGAACCGGCCCCAGCGGGCAGAACGTGTCGAGGCTCTTGCCGCGCACCCACTGACGGTCGCCGAACTGGAGGTCGCGGGCGCTCACGTCGTTGCCGCAGGTGTAGCCGGCGACGACCGAGTAGGCATCCTCTTCCTTGACGTTGCGGGCCGTCTCTCCAATCACCACTGCCAGCTCCGCCTCATAATCGACCTGCTGCGTAAGCGCCGGGTCCCACGTAATCGTATCGCCGGGGCCGATGACGGACGTGGGAAACTTGGCGAAGATGATCGGCTGGTCCGGAATCGGCGTGCCCTGCTCACGAGCGTGGTCGCGGTAGTTCAGGCCGATGGCGACGACCTTCGAAGGGTCCGGCACCGGCGCCATCAGCTTCAGCCCCTCCAGCGGACGGAGGAGCCCTCGCGCCATCAGATCCTTCGCTCTGCCGCCGGCGATATCCCGCTCCACCGCCGCGCGGAGTTGTCGCGCCTGTTCGACGGCGGGTTCGCCGAGCCGAATCAGCGTCAGGATGTCCGGGCATTCCGAGAGCTGCGGCACATTCATTGCGCCCGAAGTCCCCGGTATGTCGATCACGTAGTCGCCGGCCACGATGCCCGGACGGGCGACGCCGTCTTCCTGGAGTGTCACGAAACGCATGCTGGGTCTCCTTCCACAGGTCGTAGCGGCTATTGATTAGACCGCACGCGCCGCCGACAGTCAATGGCGCATACCTTTCACGATCTTGTCACGCTTTCCGGCGTACTTTCTCTTGTTTTTGCACACTTTGCGTGCCTACAATGCAGTAAAGCAAGGAAACAAAGCGCGTCTTGGAGGTGCGAAATGGCTACAAGAGCCCGCCCAATTCCCCACAAAGAGCTGACAGGCTGGCCGGCCTGGGTCAGGAGGACACATGTTGACAGAGTCTGGCTCGATGCCCTGCCTGAGAGCCTTGCACAGTCCGTGATGGGGCCGTTTACGCTGCTGCTCCGCCTGACTATGGGCTGGATATTCCTCTGGTCCGGCATCGACAAGCTCGTCACGAATTTCAGTGCGTCCGGGTTCCTGGCCAACGCTACGCAGGGCCCTCTCGGCGGCTGGTTTCAGGACCTGGGGGCGAACCAGGCGGCCTTGGACATCATCAACCCGTTGGTCATCTGGGGGCAGATACTGATCGGCGCGACGCTTGTGCTGGGCCTGTTCACACGCGCCGGCCTGTTCTGGGCGGCCGCCATGATGATGTTGTTCTACCTGGCGCAGTTCCCGCCGGCCAATAATCCCTTCATGGACGAGCACCTGGTCTACGTATTGCTGTTCGGCGTGCTGGGAGCCCTGGGAGCGGGACGGATACTGGGGCTCGATGCCTGGGTGGAGCGCATGCCCTGGGTGAAGCGCAACCGTCTCGTGGCGCTCTTGCTCGGGTAGATAGCGTCGACGTCGATTTCGTGGGGCCGGCGCACGCCGGCCCCAGCTTCTTCCCACCGCCCATTGCACATTGGCCGTCAAGACGAAGTAGAATGATTGCCTACCACCAGCGGACCCCGCGCAGGAGGGAAACGACCATGGAACCCAGACTCGTCGGCAGGACAGCCCTCGTCACCGGAGCAGGCTCAGGGATCGGCGCCGCCTGCGCGCAACGACTGGCGGCCGAGGGCGCGAAGGTCGCCGTGGTGGACATCAACGGCAAAGACGCCGAGCGCGTGGCCGCGCGCATCACCGACGCCGGCGGCGAGGCGATTCCGCTCGTCGCGGACGTGACGCAGTGCGACCAGGTGCAGGCTGCTGTCGACGAGACGGTGCGGGCCTATGGGCGTCTGGACATCATGCACGCCAACGCGGGTATCACTCCATGCCTCGTACCCGTCGGCGACTGCCCTGAGGAGTCGTGGCGGCGCGTCCTCGACGTGAACCTGACAGGTGTCTTCCTCTGCGTGAAAGCTGCGCTGCCCATAATGCGAAAGCAGAAGAAGGGCGTGATCCTGGCAACAGCGAGCATGGCCGGCCTCACCTCCAGCCCGGCGGGGATCGAGTACAACGTCTCGAAAACGGGCGTCATCATGCTGATGCGGCATGTAGCGCACGTCTACGGGCCGGACGGCATCCGGTCCATCGCCATCTGCCCGGGCTGGGTCGACACGCCTTTCCTGGAGCCGCTCTGGGACGCCTTCGGAGGCCCGGGCCGCTCGATCCTCCGTCAGTCGTCGCCATTAGGCCGGTTCGCGACGCCGGAGGACGTGGCCAATTCCGTCGCCTTCCTGGCCAGCGATGAAGCATCCTTCATCTCCGGCACGGCCTTCATGATCGACGGAGCGACGTCAGCCGGCGCTCCAGTGGCCCGCGGCATGCTCGTGCGCGGCTACCTGGCCGTGCGATCGCGTATCCGCCGCTTGCAGGGGAAGCCAACGGCCAAGCTGGCACCCTGACGAATCCCCGCTCGACCTGTCGACCTCCGATCCGCGCCGAGCCGAAACGCGCCCTTGCCTGCTGTTATAATGAAGTTGGAGGTTATTCGGATGGAACGCTTGTACCGGAGTTCGACACAGAGAATGCTTGCGGGCATCTGCGGCGGCCTCGGCGAGTACTTCAACATCGACCCGACGCTCGTGCGCATCGTCTACGTTCTCGTCACGGTCGCGACCGGCGTCCTCCTCGGCGTGGCGCTCTACGTTGTCCTCTGGTTGATCGTCCCCAGCGACGCGTCGGTGGGAAAGAGCGTCCGCGAGTCCATGCGCGAGAATGTCGATGAAATGGCGCACTCAGCGCGCGAGATCGGGAACGAGGTCCAGGCGACGCTACGCCGTTCCCCGGGAGAACGCACGCACCGGATCGAGCCGGCCGCGCTCGCGGGCCTGATCCTCGTGCTCATCGGCGTCCTGTTCCTCCTGACCAACCTCAACCTCCTGGGATGGTTGCACTGGTCGCGGCTCTGGCCCCTCATCATCATCGTCATCGGCCTCCTCCTGCTCCTCAGACGACGCTAGGCGCATCCCTAATTGCGTGTCTTGAAGCGATTAGATATCCTCTTATAAGCTCTTCGCACGATTACGATCGCTGTAAGCCGGAACCAGTCTTCGACGGATGAGGAGGAAGATGCGCAACCCTTTCCTGGCGACCCTTGACCAGCGACCCCTCCTTTGCGACGGCGCTATGGGGACGCTCCTGCACGAGCGCGGCGTGCCGGCCGACGCCTGCCTGGAAGCGCTCAGCCTGGAGGACCCCTCGCTGCTGCTACAGGTGCACAGCGACTACATCGAGGCCGGCGCCGACATCATCGAGACAGACACGTTCGGCGCGAACAGCATCAAGCTGGCGCACTTTGGACTGGACGACCGGCTGCAGGAGATAAACCGGCGCGCGGTGGAGATCGCCCACCAGGCGCGGGCGCAGACCGCCCGTCCGGTGTTCCTGTCCGGCGCCATGGGCCCGCTGGACGTCGGCCTGCCCGGCGGCGAGAGCATCACCCTCAAGAAGGCGCACCTCGTGTTCCACGAGCAGGCGGAGGCCCTGATCGAGGCGGGCGTGGACCTGATTGCCATCGAGACGTTCCCCACGCTGGCTGAGGCCAAGCAGGCGCTGCGGGCCGTCCGCGAGTGCGGCGACCTGCCGGTAATGGTCCAGCTATCCTTCCAGCGCGACGGCCGCACCTGGGCAGGCGAAGAGCCGGGCGAGGTCGCGCTCGTCCTGCGCGACCTGGGTGCGAACGTCATCGGCGTCAACTGCGTGTCCGGGCCGCAGCTCGCGCTGGACATAGTCAAGAAGCTCGCGGCAGCGAAGCCGGCGAAGCTGTCGGCGCAGCCGAACGCCGGGCAGCCGCAGGTGCGCCAGCAGACGATCATCTACCCAGGCACGCCGCAGTCGTTCGGCGAGTACGTGGGGAAGATGGTAGAGGCCGGAGCGTCGATAGTCGGCGGCTGCTGCGGCACCACGCCCGAGCACATCGCGGCGATGAACCAGGCGCTGTCCGGCCAGACGGCGACCGTCACTCCCACTCCGAAGGCCGCGCGACCGAAGCCAATCGTCATCGAGAGGGAACCGCCGTCCGGCCCTGAGCCGCAGACTTTGCGCGAGAAGCTGGCGGCCCGTCGTTTCGTAGTGACCGTGGAGGCTGACCCTCCCCGCGGCCTCAACTTCCGGCCGGTGCTGGAGGGCGCGGCGCTACTGAAGGACGCCGGCGTCGATTGCCTGAACGTCGGCGATAGCCCGATGGCCCGCACCCACATGAGCGCCGTCGCGATGGCCGTCATGCTGCACCAGGATGTCGGTGTGGAGACCATAGTCCACTTCGTGACCCGTGACCGAAACTTGATCGCCCTGGAGGCCGACCTCATCGGCGGGCATGCCCTCGGCCTGCGCAATGTCCTCTGCCTGCGCGGGGACCCGCCGCGGGGCCCCGGCTACCAGCGGGCAATCGGCGTCTGGGACGTGGGCGCCCTGGGACTGATCCGCGTCCTCAAGGGGATGAACGAAGGCGTCGACGCCTCGGGAAACAGCATCGGCCAGCCAGCGTCATTCTTCGTCGGCGCCGCGGCCAACCCCATGGCGCCCGTCGACGCGGAGATGAAGGTGACGCGACGCAAGCTGGAGGCGGGCGCCGATTTCCTGCTCACCCAGCCGGTGTTCGACGTAGAACTCGCCGAGCAATACCTGACGGCGGTCAAGCGATTCCACATCCCGGTCATCCTGGGGATCATGCCGCTATACAGTCACCGCCATACGGAGTTCATCCACCACGAGCTGGCCGGCGTGACGCTGCCCGACGCCGTTCGCGAGCGGATGCGCCTCGCGGGGGAGAACGGTCTGACGGAGGGCATGAGGATCGCGCTGGAGCTCCTGGAGCAGGTGCGCGACAAGGCAGCCGGTGTCTGCCTGATGCCTTCGTTCGGGCGGTTCGACGTCGCGGCGGAGCTGGCCGCTTCCATCAAGAGATAATCATTCGATATCACGCCGACGCCACAAACGGAGGGCGCCGGGCTTTTTGCCCGACGCCCTCGCCATGGTAGAACGGCACCCGTAATTGGTGTCTGGTGCAAGCTAACTAGGGCAGGTTCTTCTCAGCCTGGTTGTCCCACGCGTTATTCGCGTTGAGCTCGGGCGGGCTTCCCACGAATGCGCCCCGCGCGAAGCTGTCGCCCTCCAGAGTGTATTTGAACCAGGCGACGTAGTAGCCCTGGTAGCCGTTGTTGGCGGTCTGGATCGTGTTGTGGTCGGCTCCTATCAGCGTTGCCTTCGCCGCCGGGCCGGGCACCGCGTTGTACCAGGTCACTGCCGCGGACTCAGTTGCGATGAATCTGTCCTTGGAACCCCTGGTGAACCAGATCGGTACCGACGTCGGCCAGGTGGTCATATCGGGAACCGGCGTGGACCACCAGAGGGGATTGGGCAGCGCGTTCGTGATGGCGCTCTTGAACAGGCTCGTGGACAAGAGGACGGCGTTGAGAGTACCGCCGGCGCCCTGAGAATGACCGAACGCACCGATTTTGTCGGTGGCAAGCTTGTTGTAGAAGATGCTTCCGGAGTCGCTGTCCTTGGCCACCATGTATTGCGCGCCCGCGAGCATCTCGTAGCCCTCACCGACCGACCCGCTGTCCGAGGCTATGACGACGAACCCCCACGACGCGAGCTGGTCCAATGTGTCGGCGTATTGCGAGGGTGTGGCGTTGGTGCCGTTGCCCCAGGTGAGGATCGGATGCAGGTAATCCCCGGCGCCGAGGTTCGTCGGGTACCACAGGTGGAAGTCATTCCCCAGCCCGTCGTTGGCGGTTCCCGTGCTGACCGCCCACGGGCCCTGGGCCGTGTACGTGTCTTCGACTGACCCCTGTGTCGGGGTTGGTGTGGGCTCCGGCTCTCCTGTTGTGTAGTACACGTTCACGGGGACCCAGTCCAGACGGAAGTCCCGGCTGGAAGAGTCGGAGTTGCACGTCAGCCGGACGCGGAAGTTGGCATCGCTCAGTTGACCGACGGTCCAGGCATGACCCCATGTGTCCGTGGAGCTTCCCAACGTCGCTGAGTGCTCTTTCTTCCCCTCCTGGGTATCACTCTTGTAGGACGTCCAGCTTGTTCCGCCGTCCCAAGACAGTTCGACATCCATGCTGCTCATGCCGGCCGTTGAGTCGAGCCACCAGTCGAGGCGCACCTCGATGCCGGTGACAGTGGCGTCGCCGGGAATGGAGATGCCGTAGTTGTAGTAGCGGTGGCGGTCGGCAGCGCCGTCGACATTCTGCGCGTAGCTGCCGGCGTCGGCGTAGGCGTCTGTGGGACTGACTTCGAAGCCGTTGTTGTCGCCGCCGGTATCAGCGGCGTTCGCGCTGGGGTTCAACAAACCGCTGGATGCGGCACTGGCGGTATTCCCGGGAAGGAAGGCCAGGGTGCCTATGAGAACTGCGAGACCTATTAGCCCCAGTATGCCCTTTCGCATTTCACCTCCATGTGAGTGCTATGAGGACCTTCCGGTTCTGGTCACGTTTCCTCGTGTTCCAGGCTGTTCCGGTGTCACCTCCTTTCGCTGCGCCGGGCGTTCCCGTGTGTCACCGCGTCACCACCGCCTCAACCCAACGGAGAGATGCACACTATTTAGGCGGATAATAGCGATAATGTACACGAAATGCAACTCTGCCGGTCACATCTTGCCTCCGGTTTGCGTCTGCCGACGGCGTCCGCTATCCTCCTATTGCCCCCGGCGCATAGCTGGGGAGCGCGCTTCCGCCGCCGCACAACTTGGAGCGGGGTGACACCGGTTCGGAGAGTAATCGCTTTCCCGCGGAGGGGGTTGACCATGGTAAGCAAACAAGACGTGTCGGAGTCCTTGATGCTGAACGTGCAGCGCGCCGAGAAGATGGCGGCCGGCCTGACCGACGCCGACCTGGCGAAACCGGTTTACTCGGCAGAAGGGCCCGAGTGGACGGTCAAGGACATCTTCGCGCACCTGGCGTCGATGGGCGCTTCGCCAGCGTTCTTCATCGGCATGGCGCAGCGCGCGATGTCGAGCAGCGGCGGTGGCGGTGGGATGCCCGCGGGGTTCGACGTCGACGCCTTCAACAATCAGCAGGTGGAGATACGGAAAGAGAAGGCGATATTCGACCTGCTGGCGGAGTTCCGCAAGGGGCACGAGCAGGGCGTCGAGCTTATCGCCTCGACGCCGGACGAGGTGCTGACGAAGAAGATGCCGAACCCCTTCGAGGGCGGGATGTCTTCGGCGCTGGAGATGATCGGGGGTTCGTGCGGGGACCACGAGGCGCAGCACATGATGGACATCGCCCAGGCGCTTCGGGGATAGGCAGGGCGCTTTTTCGACAATGTAGAGGAAGGCTTTAGCCTTCCGCGTCGATGTCTTGCCGGTACGCGGACGTGGAGGGCTAAAGCCCTCCGCTACGTTGCCGATCCTGGGTGTCTCATCACCGCGAGGAAGTGCGGAGAGATATCGATTTTGCAGCCGGGAGAGGAACATGAATCGAGACGAAGCCTGGGAACTGCTGTGCGAGTACACGAAGAGCGATAGCCTGCGCAAGCACGGCCTTGCCGTCGAGGCGGCGATGCGGCACTACGCCCGCAAGTTCGGCGAGGACGAGGAGAAGTGGGCCGTCGTCGGCCTGCTGCACGACTTCGACTACGAGATACACCCCACGCTCGACAAGCATCCTCAGGAAGGCGCGAAGATACTCCGTGAGCGCGGCGTGCCGGAGGAGATCATCCGCGCGGCGCTCAGCCACGCCGAGCACCTGAACCTGTCACGCGACTCGATGATGGAGAAGACTCTCTACGCCGTCGACGAGCTCTCCGGCTTCGTCATCGCCGTGGCGCTGGTGCGGCCGAGCAAGAGCATCCTCGACGTGGAGGCGTCGTCTGTGCGCAAGAAGATGAAGGACAAGGCGTTCGCCCGCGCCGTGAACCGCGAGGACATCGTCAAGGGCGCGGAAGGGATGGGCGTCGACCTCAACGAGCACATAGCGCAGGTGACGCAGGCGCTGAAGGGGATCGCCGACGAGCTGGGGCTGCGCGGGACGGCCTGACTACGCCTCGTCCGCGAAGAGCCCCGCGTCCCGTCCCAGTGTGAGCAGTCCGGCCGTCGCTACCAGGAAGACGGCCGTCATTATGGCGGCGGACGTCATGCACCAGAGGCAGACGGCGTCGATCACGTGCAACTCCACGTAAGTCAGGTAGGCGGAGTAGGCAACACCGGCGACGCTCATCCCCCAGATCGCCAGCAGCGGCCAGACGTCGAAGCGGTCGCCGACGCGGAGCCAGAAGGCGGCGACAGCGGCCAGCGCGACGTACCCCAGCAGCCCGAGGAAGGCCACCGGCACACCCAACATCCACGCGTAGTCGCTCTGTGCCACCTCGGCGCAGCTATCGAAGCCGGCGCAGACAATCGACTTGTCGAACCAGTGAACGTAGGTGAGATAGCCCGCCACGCCGGCGCCTGCCAGCGACAGGACGCCCACGAGGACGGCCACGAAGCGCGAGGAACGTTCGGGGTACACGCCGGCGTCTTCGTCCGCCTCCGCTTCAGGCTCTCTCATTGCACCTCTGTGAGCGCGTCCTCAATGGCTTTCTTGAAGGCGTCGTACGGCTCCGCTCCCATTATCGCGGTCTCGCCGCTGTAGGGAAGGCTCTTGCTCTGCATTGACGCTGTCTTGCCCAGGAAGAAGGATGGGGTACCCAGGTTCAACTGGATCGCCCGGTTGGTTTCATTCACTATCTCTGCGCCGTATTCGTTGGAGTCCAGGCAGGCGTTGAATGCCGTGGCGTCGAGCTTCAGGTCACGCGCATACTCCTGAAACGTGCCCTTCCCGAAGCCGCGCTCGCGATTGGCGAACACGTATCTGTAGTACTCGACGTAGCGGTTCTGCTCTCCGGCGCAGGCGGCAGCCTCGGACGCCAGCAGCAGGTCCCCTTCGTTGCCGAGCGCATGGAACTCAATCCTGAGCTTGCCCGTGTCGACGAAGTCCCTTTCGATCTGTGGCGCCGTTTGCAGAGCGAAGTCACCGCAGTGAGAACACTGAAAGCTGAAGTACTCGGCCATGGTGAGGGGGGCATCGTCCTGCCCCAGGGAGACGCCGTGCTGCGGCGCCGCGACCGTCGGGCCGGGCGTGGCCTTGGGCCCCGGACTCGACGAGCCGCCTACATTGCTGAAGACGACGATCAGAACGACGGCGAGGATCGCAGCCGTTCCAACGATGGCCACAGGGAGCCACGGTCGCGGTCCACGCGCCGACGTCCGCCTCTTTCTCGACTTCCGTGGTTGCATTCGCTGTCTCCCGGCTAACTAGTGTGCAGCCCGCCCATCACACGATCAAGCCACCGGCTGCCCATCGACGTTCTCTTCCTGGAGGAAGGCGGTCACGGCGCGCGCGGCGTCTTCCGGTCGCTCCTCCAACACCAGGTGTCCCGCGTTTTCGATTACAGCCATCCGTGAATTGGGCACCAGCGCGCGCAGCCTCTCACCGTGCGACGCCGGCAGCCAGCGGTCGGCGTCGCCCCAGAGGATGAGCGCCGGCTGACGAATCGCCGACGGGTCGAGCGGCACGTCCTTCCGGCGGTCGACCATCAGGGAACCGAGGGCGCGCAGATGTCCCCTGACACGCGTCGGCGCCATGTATCCCTCCAGCATGTCAGCGGTGACGAATGACGGGTCGTAGCAGGCGCTCCGCAACGACATGCGACGGAAACGCTGGTTCTGCACGGTGAACGCGGCGACGACAGGCAGCAGCGGCCGCACGAGTCGAGAGCTGCGCAGTCCGCGTCGCGTCTCGCTGTCGCTGGCGCTCGATACGAGAATGAGCCGCTCAACGCGCTCAGGCGACTCCAGCGCCAGGTGCATCGCCACGGCGCCGCCCAGCGAGTGACCGAGGACGGACGCTTTCTCTATGTCCAGGGCGTCGAGAAAGCCGGCGACGAGGCGGGCCTGCGCCCCCAGCGAGTAGTCGCGTTCTTGCGGTCTGCCGGAATAGCCGAAACCCATAAGATCGAGGGCGATCGTGCGAAAATGCGGGGCCAGATAGGGCATCAGAAGACGAAAGCTGAAGGTGGAGCCGTTAAGGCCGTGCAACAGGACTAGCGGAGGACCCTCCCCTGCCTCGACATAGTGGATCTGGACGCCGTCAACTTCGACGACGCGGCCCAGCTTCGTCGTTGCCGCCAGATCGATGTCCTCCCAGCGACGCACGGCCCGCTTGGAGTAGCTCCAGACGGTGCCGAGTCCAACGGCGGCAAAGAGAAAAAGACGCTTCCGCGACGGCACGCTCGATTGCCCCCCTTTGAACACGATTCCCCAGCGCAGGTCGCCGGGGTTCGTGAACGGGTCTCAGTATAACATCGTGAAGCGGATGGTAGAAATGCGCGGGAGCGACGCCGCTCAGACGATGTCCGGCGGCGTAGAGGGCGCCGGCCGCCTTTCCATCTCGTAGAACTCGGCCGGGCGACGCATGGCTGCCAGGAGGCCGCGTTGCGGCGAGAAGATGAGCGCCAGCATGAAGAGGGAAGTCGCCACCAGCACTATCGCTGCGCCCGTGGCAACGGATGCGTAATAGGAGACATACAGCCCGATGACCGACGACGCGAGGCCACACAAGGCGCCACCGATCATTATCAGGTGAAGGCGTCGCACCAGCAGGGCAGCCGTCGCGGCAGGCGTCACGAGCATCGCCACGACAAGCACGATACCGACCGCCTTGAGGGCTACCACCGCCGAAACAGCTATCAACGTCAGGAGTCCGTAGTGAAGCAGGCGCACCGGTATCCCGGACGCCGCCGCCATCTCCGGGTCGTAGGAGAAGAAGAGCAACTCCTTGTAGAATGCCGCCACGACGGCGATGACCGTGGCGGACATCGCTCCGATGATAAGCAGATCGCGCCGGCCCACGCCGAGCACGTTTCCAAAGACAAAGCTGAACAGGTCCACAGTGTAGTTGCTCTGCCGGCTGATGATGACGATGCCCAGCGCGAACGCGCCGACGAAGAGGATGCCGATCGCCGTGTCCAGGCTCAGGCGCGCCCGGCGACCCACGTAGCCGATGGCCATCGCCGTCGCAATAGCCGCAATCACGGCGCCGAGGTAGATGCTGCCGCCGAGCACAAAGGCAATCGCCACGCCGGCGAAGGACGCGTGGGCCAGGGCGTCGCCGATGAACGCCATCCCCTTGAGAACGATGAACGCGCCGATGACGGCGCTAACGACGCTCACCATCGCCACGGCGAGCAGCGCCCGCTGCATGAAGGCGTACTGGAACGGTTCCGACAGCCAGGTCCAGATGTCACTCATGGCCGTGATGATCCAGATAGAACGCCCCCTCGACCGGCAACGTTATCAGGTGGCTCTCGAAGACCTGATCGAGCAGTTCCTTGGTGAACACTTTCTCCGGCTCGCCGTAGGCGATCTTGCGACGGTTCATCAATAGGACGCGGTCGAAGCAGCAGTTCACGCAGGAGAGGTCATGTGTGGCCATTACCAGCGTCTTGCCCTCGTCGCGCAGTTCCTCGAACAGCGACAGCAGCTCGTGCTGGATCGTCGCGTCCAGGCCGGCCATGGGCTCGTCGAGGAGTAGCAGCTGCGGCTCCTGCGCCAGCGCCCGAGCGATGAGGACTCGTCGCTGCTGTCCGCCGGAGAGCTCGCCGATCTGTCGCTTCGCCAGGTCGGCGAGGCGCATCCGCTCCAGGCACTTATCGACGATGCGCCGGTCGGCCGCCCCGGGCCAGCGCAGTGGGCCAAGGCGTCCGAATCGCCCCATCGTGACTACCTCGCGCACGGTGACCGGGAAGTCCCAGTCGACCATCTCTGTCTGCGGCGTGTAGCCGATGAGGTGGCGCACGCGCCCGGGCTCCTTGCCGAAGATGCGCACCCGACCACGCCATGCCGCGTGGGTGCCGAGGATCACCTTGATCAGCGTCGACTTGCCGGAGCCGTTGGGACCGACCAGCGCTACCATGCTCGCCGGCGACGCCTCGAAGTCCATGCCCTGGAGCGCTCCTCGCTCGCCGTAGCCGGCCCACAAGCCCTCCACAACGACGGCGGCGCCGTTCGGGGGAGCGTTTTCCTCGCGCCTTTGTCCAAAGACCCTCATGGCAAACCAAGCCCTTTCACCAGTTGCTGCGCGTTGAAGCGCATGAGATCGACATAGGAGTGGACGTTCTCGGTATAGGCATCGCTGAGCAGTTGTCTCACCTGGACCCCCGCTTCCTCCGCGACCGTCTCCAAGAGCCGGGGGTTGAACTCCGGCTCGCCGAACACGGCTGGAACGTGCTGGGCGCGTATCTCGTCGGCCAGGTTGGCCAGGTCCTTCGCGCTCGCCTCTCTCCCTTCCGATTCCAGCACGAAACCGACGATCTCCAGCCCGTAGCGCTGCCCCAGGTAGGAGTAGGCGTCATGGAAGGTGACCAGCTTGCGGCGCTCCGGCGGTATCGTTTGAATAGCGGCGGCGGTCTCCTTGTCGAGCGCGTCCAGTTCCGCCAGGTAGGAGGCAGCGTTCGAGCGGTAGACGCCGGCGCCTGCCGGGTCAACTGCTATGAGGCCGTCTCTCACGCTTTCCACGTAGTGCATTGCGTTCTGGACGTTCAGCCACACATGGGGGTTGACCGTTTCGCCCTCCTGCGCGTTCCCTGCCAGAGTGGAAAGGCCATCAGACATCTGGACGACCGGCACGTCGCCTCCCACGTTGTTGTAGATGAGGTCATGCAGCGTCTGCTCCAGCCCAAGTCCGTTGACGACGACCAGGTCGGCATCGGCCACCTTTGCCACCTGCGAGGGCACCGGCTCGTAAGTATGGGGGTCGGCGTCCGCCGGCACCAGTGCTGTGACCTGCACGCGGTCGCCGCCGACGTGCTGAATGAAATCGGCGAAGAGCCGCAGGCTGGTCACAACGCGCACCTCACCGCCGTCGCTTCCGTTGCTGCTTGCGCCGCAGGAAGCGGCCACGCCGACTAGCGCCAGGGCCACGAGCACAAGCAGG
>DATLAX010000001.1:0-19087 GCA_035527215.1 Dehalococcoidia bacterium | reverse complement strand
GCGGGCCCGCTGCTCCTTCACGTACTTGATGATGAGGTCCGTGACCAGCCGCATCAGGTGGTGCACCTCTTTGGGGTTGGTGTACATCGCCAGCATGAAGGCGCTGGAGTCCCAGACCAGGTAGGCGGTGTCGAGCGGCCCTTGCAGGTCGGTCAGGGCCATGGGGTAGCGCCCACCGGTCTGCGACACGAAGTAGTCGTTGAACTCGAGCATCTGGCCGAGTTGCCCGTCAACCACCCTCGGAGCCGGGAGCTCGTAGACCTTCTCCGGCGGATCATTCGCCTTGATCACAGGATGCGCCCAGGGAAGCGTGTGGTCGAAGTACTGGACCTCACAGCCGAAAGCGGACGCGAACACGCTCGTGCCTCCCTGCGGCTGAAGGTGCGGAACGAAGTCGTCGTTGGCGCCGAGCGATTCCCGCCATCTCAGGAGATCCAACTCAGCCTTGAGCTGGACTTCCTTGTCCTTGAACAGCTCCGCCAGTCTCGCAAGCCCCAGCAGCGCGGCTGTCGCGGCCGGTGCAGTCGGGACCATCCAGAGCGGCCGTCCGACGTTCTCCAGCGACCAGAACGCCTCCCAACGCTGGATGCATTCCGCGTACTTGGGCTCCCCGGTTATCGATCCCACACTCCCGTTCATCGCCGTCTCCCCGGGCTAGATGTCATTTAGCGGCATTGCGTTGACGTACGACAACATCTTATGACGCGATGGTCTTCGTCATTCTAGTGCTTCCTGGGCTCTGGCCCAAGCGGCGGCGCGATCTTGACGATTGCGCGGTGATCTGCCGTCGTCAGGATCCATCCAGTAACAACGGGCGGCGCCTGCACAGGCCCCAGATCGTGTACAATTGGCAAAAGGAGGGACGCCATGGCCGGCGAGGCCGGAGGAAATCGGAGGAAGACGCCGGAAGGCGGAGCGCAGTCGCACCAGATCAAAGTCGGCGACCTGGAGTGCCCGCGCTGCAAGAAGAGCTTCACCATGAGCTACTGGCGCGGCGGCCAGCTCATCCAGGCGCGCTGCCTTAGCTGCGACCTGAAGTGGCCCCGTCCGGACGTGGTCTAGGCCGGACTTCCCCCGCAGCCATATGCTCCGGCGACGGCCCGAAGCCCTGCGGGCAAACAGCCGCACTTATCAGCGGCGTTTGCTCATACGATTCCCACTTCGTAAGATCACGCTAAATCCCCCTATTCGGAGACACGCATGCAGTTGACTATTCCGGTGATCCTCGACGAGGCCGCGCGCCGCTTTGAGAGAAAGACCGCCTTCCAAATCAAGGTCGGCAGGGAGTTCAAAAGGCTCACATACGGCGAGCTTCGGCAACAGGCGCGGGCCTTCGGGTCGGCTCTGATCGCCGCTGGGCTCAAGCGCGGCGACAAAGTCGGAATCGTCTGCGAGAACGGCCTGGAATGGATCGTCGGCTATCTGGGCATATCCTGCGCCGCGGGCATCGCCGTGCCAATCTACTATGACCTGAGCGAGAAAGAGATCGAGGAGGCATTACGCAGGGCAGAGGCGAGGTTCGCGATCGTATCTGAGAAGGCGCTGCCGAGGATCTCAGACCGGCTGCCGCTGGAGATGGTCGACGTCGTCGGGCCGGGCGCCGAAGCGCGTTCCGCCGCCGGAGGCGGCCTCTTCCGCCGTCCGCGCGCCCGCGTCCTGCCGTTCGAAGGGACGTTTTCTCTGGCAACGCCCGAGAGCGACGCGGCCCTGGCGGAGACCTTCGTGGACCCCGAGGAACTGGCCTCCATAGTCTACACTTCCGGCACCACCGGCGGAGCCAAGGGCGTCATGCTCAGTCATCGCAACTTCATGTCCAACGTGGAGGCCGTCCCAAAGGCGCTCACCGTCACATCCAGCGACAGCATCCTGCTGCTGCTTCCCCTGCACCATTCCTACCCTTTTACCGTCGAATTCCTCCTGCCGCTGTCTGTCGGCGCGGCGGTCACGATTGAGAACGACCTGGTGCGCACCCGCGACCGGCTGGCCGAGGTGAAACCGACCCTCTTCGGCGGCGTACCGGCCCTCCTCGACATCATGTACCGCGCCATCCGGGCTCAGGCAGACGCGCAGGGCCGCGGGAAGACGTTCGAGAAGGGCCTCAACATCGTCCGCAAAACCAAGCAGCGGACGGGAGTCAACATCGGCCCCGTCGTCTTCCGCGAGCTGCACCAGCGCCTCGGCGGCAAGCTCCGCTTCATCGCCAGCGGCGGCGCCGCGCTCAACCCGGAGACCGCGCTTAACTTCCATCTCCTTGGCATACTCGTTCTCCAGGGATGGGGCCTCACCGAGACGTCGCCGATCATCTGCGCCCAACGCTATTACCCGGCGCGCTTCCGCTTCACGAACTACTACGAGCGCCAGTTGGGGGCCGTGGGCCGTCCGCTACCAGGCGTCGACATCGACCTCATCGACGTGCCGGCGAAGGATATCTACGTTAAGCTTCATGACGAAGGGGAGCTGATAGCGCGCGGGCCGAACGTCATGCAGGGCTACTGGAAAGCCGAGGCGGAGACCAAGGCGGCGATGATCGGCGATTGGATCCGCACAGGCGATGTCGGCCGCATTGATCGTCAGGGCTACGTCCATATCACGGGCCGCAGCAAGTACGTGATTGTGCTGGACTCCGGTGAAAAGGTGCATCCGGACGAGGTGGAGGAGTCCATCCAGCGCAGTCCGCTGGTCGAGGACGTCTGCGTTGTCAGCCGCAAAGTGCGCGATAGGACGCAGATGTGGGCGGTCGTATACCCGAACCACGCTGCCGTCTCGGAGCGCCTGTCCACCCAGGACCACGATCTCGGCGAGCCCGCGCTGCGAACGCTCGTGGAGTCGGAGATCGACGCTCTGGAGGAAACACTGGCGCCGTACAAGCGAACGAGCCGCCTGGTGCTCACCGACACACCGCTGCCGAAGACGGCGATGCGCAAAGTATCGCGAGAGCAGATCGCGGAGGACTACTCGTTCGACGTGAAACGCTGGCGGGAGAACTCGACAGCCGGCCTCATACCCTGAGACCGCGCCTCGGTCCAGACGCACGGCCCGCTCTGTCCGCTGCCATCGAGCCGATCCCAGTCCAGCCACGCTGAGTATTCCGCCTCCCCATTCACCAACGCTCGTCCGTGGCGTATACTCCCCCTGAGTCAGCATCGCGTGGAATTCGTTGGGCGCGGCAAGCGGGGGCCTTTGCCCGCGACACATCGCGCGGACAGGAGCAGAGATGGTCTCTTCGGAATACTGGCAGCGATTCTCCAGGCAACGCATCTCGCGAAGGACGGCGCTGGCGACCGGCGCCGCGGGCATGGGCGCGGCGGCGTTGGCTCTGGCCGGCTGCGGAGGAGGGAAGGAGCAGAAGCCTACTGGCGGCACACCCTCCGGCACGCCGACACCCGGCGGTATCCTCAGATCCGCAGCCAACGCCACGGCCCTCAGCATCGACCCGCACACGGAAATCGCGGCAGGCCTGGCTTTCATCCCCTACATCTACGGCTATCTGATCCACGAGTACCAGCTCTTCGACGGCCCACCGCAGCTCTTGCAGGACCACGCGGAATCCATGGAACAGCCGGATGACCTCGTCTTCAACTTCAAGCTGCGTCAGGGCATCCGCTTCCAGAACCTGCCTCCCGCCAACGGCCGCGAGGTCGTCGCCGAGGACGTGGTCTACAGCTGCGATCGCATCGCGGCCCTCGCCCAGGAGCCTTTCTGGAGGACATACATCGCGGGGAAATCGGCGCTCAGCCCTTACGAGTTCCAGCTCCGCCTGAACGACCGCTACGCCTACACCACGGAGGACGTGGGCGGTGTCCGCGCGGCCATAGTGCCGAAAGAGGCGGTGGATGCGTGGGATGACCTCAATACGCGCGGCCTCGGCTCAGGGCCGTTCCAGGCAAAGGAATTCAGCAACCAGGGCATTAGCCTGGAGCGCAATCCCAACTACTACGTCCAGGGAATACCGTATATCGATGGGTTGAACTGGCGCTCCATGGCCGATGAAGCCGCCATCCGCATCGCGTTTCGGGCAAAGCAGGTCGACTCGTACGCCCCGCCGACAAAGATTCAGGCCGACGACGTGGCCGGCTACGGCGAAGACGTGACCCTGATCAAGGACCCCAACCTCTTCATCACCAAAGTCAACATAAATGAGCTCAGCAGGCCTGAACTGCAGGACGTGCGCGTGCGCGAGGCGATCGACATTTCTTTCGACCGCGATGCAATGATCGAGAAGCTTGCCTTCGGCGAGGGTAATTACACCGGCCCTGCCTCCTGGGGCCTCACCTTCTGGTCGCTGCCGCAGGACGAGCTACGCCAGCGTTTCAAGCGGGACCTGACCAAGGCGCGCCAACTGCTGGGAGCCGCCGGCGCCGACGACATCACGATCGAGTTGAAGTTCGTCACCACTACCGCCTCCGATGTCTGCGCCATGATAAAGGAGCAACTGGCCGAGGCCGGCATCACCGTCAACCTCGTACCACAGGAGTTCGGCACCTTCATCACCGACCGCAGCGCAGGCGCCTACGAGCTGATGGTCGGCGCCGGTCTCCCCTACCCGAGCGAAAGATACCCCATGCAGTTCAACCACACGACCAACTTCACCCGGAATCAGCGGCCGGTACGCCTGCCCGAGCCGGAGATCGACGCTCTGCTCGACCAGATCCTCATGACGCCGGACGTGAACGAGCGCCAGTCTCTCGTCCTGGAGGCAACGCGCCTGATCATCGACCGCCACGGGCCGTTCTACTACCTCTTCGCACCGTATGCCTACACAGCGCGATGGGACTACGTCCGGGGATACGAAAAGGTGCCGTCTACCGCGGTCGGCTACACGTACGACATGTGGCTGGACAAGTCCTGACGGCCTGACCCTCGCGCTTCCAGGAAGACAACTGTCTCGCCGCACGATTCAAGTCCGCGGAGAGGGCCACGCTGCGAGGTTGGTATTCTCCGCCAAGCTTCGCACCTCAGCCCTCTAGCCGCTTGGCCTGGCCCAAACTTGTCGTCAGTCACAATAACGCGTACACTCGTTTTTGGTTAACGAAAGGGGGCACAAAAAACCCGGTTTTCCCGGCAACAGGTATTGACAAGTCCTGCCGACTATCGTAATGTAGATGGTGCCCCAAGTGGCGGACTCGTGGTTTACCGGTGGACGAAACCGGGGAACCTGAGGCAAGGGCCTGAACAACCTGAGCCGAAGGGATAACCGGCAGAGGATGAAGCCGAAACGCGGAGAGGTTACTTGGGGCGTTACTTTGCCCGCGACGCCTGCTCTTCCATCCAGCCCGGCTTCAGCGTCGCGATGAACCCCAGATTCCGGTACAACTGCCCGTAGTCCAGCCCGTAGCCGATGACGAACTCGTCCGGGATCTCAAAGCCCACGTAGTCCAGCGGCACGTCCACCAAACGCCGCGCCCGCTTGTCGAGCAGCGTGCAGACCTTCAGAGTCGCCGGCTTGCGCGCCCGCAGGTACGTCAGCAGGTGGTTCAACGTCATTCCCGTATCGACGATGTCTTCCACCAGCAGCACGTCGCGCCCGTCGATGCTTTCGTCCAGGTCCTTGAGGATGCGCACGTAGCCACCGTTCACGTTGTCGAAGGTGGAGATCGCCATAAAGTCGATGGCTACGGGCAGCGAGATCTGCCGCATGAGATCGGCCATGAAGCAGGCGACGCCCTTGAGCACGCCGACGAGGACGGGCGTCTTGCCCGCGTAGTCCTTCGATATCTGGGCGCCCAGCTCCTTCACCCGCCGTCGAAGCTGCGGCGCGCTCACCAGCACGCGGTGGACCCCGTCGATGCTTCGCGGCGACGGCGGCCCGAAGCCGTACTTCGCGAGCAGCCGCAGGTAATCGCGCTTGTTCAGCAGCTTGACATTGACCTCCGGATGAAGCTGGCGGAGAGTGCGCAGCTTGCGGTGCTTCTCCGTCATCAGGTCCTGGCGCAGCGTCGTCAGCTCTATGTACGTATCGATATCCGGAAGGTAGAAATCGGGCGTGAACGCTTCGACGACTCTGTCGCCGTCAGTGCGCAGGGGGAAGGTGCGCGGCTCGTACTCCCAGGTGATGCCGTAAAAGTCGAGGATGCGCGCGAACTCCTCCTCGCTTTCGTGGGCGAATCGGACGGCCGGCGCTTCGACGGTCTCGGAGGGCGGTTGTTCGGTCGCTTCTGCGTCCTTCTTCTGCGGCATTCGTTACATCCTTCACTTTCACGCTACGCTCTCCCTCGGCCACGTTCAAGTGGGCGGCGCAGCTACGGCCACGTGCGGCCGCGTTGATTCATCACCCCGCGCCTGCTAGTCTCTAGAAAGAGCCACCGGCAAGGAGGGTCGTCTCATCGTCATCGCGCGATACCGCCGTTCCTGGGAACTCCTGTTCCTCCTCACTGCCAGGGAACTAAAGCTCAGGTATCAGGACACCGTTCTCGGCTTCGTCTGGTCGGTGATCAAGCCGTTGTTGTTGGGGCTTGTTCTGTATGTGATCCTCAGCAATGTGGCGAAGATCGAGAGCGACATTCCTTACCAGCTCGTGCTCCTGCCGGCGCTCTTTCCCTGGTCCTGGTTCCAGACGTCGACGATCATGGCGGCGCCCGCCATCGCCAACAACGGCAATCTCATCAAGAAGGTGCACTTTCCCCGCTACGTCCTGCCCTTCTCGACCGTCGCCAATAACATGGTGCACTTCCTGCTGACCATACCGATCATCCTCATATTCATCCTGGCATCCGGCCGGCAGCCCAATTTCACCTGGCTCATAGGCATTCCCCTGCTCGCGCTGGTGCAACTGGCGCTGCTACTGGGGACGGTCCTTTTCGTCTCCGCCATCGACGTCTACTTCCGAGACCTCGAGCACCTGCTGGACGTGTTCCTGACCCTGATGTTCTATATGACCCCCATCCTTTATCCTCTCAGCGCGCTGGGCAAGTATAAGGACATAGCCCTGCTGAACCCGATGGCCGTGCTCGTCGAGGCCTGGCGCAACCTGTTCGTGCGTAACGAGCTGCCGACGCCCGTCGACCTCTGGCCATGCCTGGCCGTCACGGCGGCGGCCGTGCTAATCGGCAGCTTCGTCTTCGGTCGCCTGGAGAAGGGCTTCGCCGATGCTCTCTGACGACACCGTCATCTGCCTCGATGGCATCTCCAAGCGCTACTATCTGCGGTCCCAGCGGCCGGAGGACATAAAGACAACAGTGCTTCACCTGCCGTCGTTTCTGTTCCCGGACAGCAATCGTAAGGCATTCTGGGCGCTGGACGGCGTATCCTTCTCCGTCAAGCGTGGCGAGAGCATGGGCATCGTGGGGCCAAACGGCTCCGGGAAGAGCACACTCCTCAAGATAATGGCCGACCTGGCGCGTCCGACGCGGGGAACGATCGAGGTGCGCGGCCGCGTCTCGGCGCTTCTCGAGCTGGGCGCCGGCTTCCACCCCCAGATCACCGGTCGCGAGAACGCCGTCCTCAACGCCGTGCTCCTTGGACTCACCCGTCGCGAGGCGGAGGAGGTCCTGCCGCAGATCATCGCCTTCTCGGAGCTGGGCGACTTCATCGACGAGCCGATGCGCACCTACTCCTCAGGCATGTACATCCGTCTGGGCTTCGCCGTGGCCGTCCATGTCCACGCCGACGTCCTCCTCGTCGACGAGGTGCTGGCCGTGGGCGACGCGGAGTTCCAGGAAAAATGCTTCGACCACATCGAGAAGCTGCGCGCCAAAGGCGTGACGATAGTCCTCGTCTCGCACGACCTGGGCAGCGTCACCCGCTTCTGTGAGCGGGCCATCCTCCTCCACCACGGACAGGTGCAGGTCGAAGGAGAGTCTCAGCCCGTCATTCACGAATACCTTTCGAGGATTGCGGCCGTATTGGGGCATGCGGTATCATCCTAGCGGACTGGAGGCACGGCACAGGATGATAGCTCTGGCGATAAACGGCTCAAGGAGACAGCGCGGCGCCATCAGGGTCAGCGAAAAGGCCGGCGACGGCGTCCAGATCATCGCGGACCTGGAGCGCGGCCTGCCTTTCAAGGACGAAAGCGTCGAGGAAGTCTACCTCGATCATACGCTCGATGATACGCGCGACTTCGTCGCCGCGATGCAGGAGATCTGGCGCATCTGCCGTCCCGGCGCCCTCGTACATGTCTGGCTGCCTCATGCCTCGTCCATGTGGGCGACTTCGCGCAATCCCGGACAGACGCGGCCCTTCACCATCGAGACGTTCGAGTTCTTCGACCCCGAGCGGAACCCCGATCACCCCGTGGGAGCCGCCTTCGAGATCGAGCAGGCGAAACTCTACCTGACGACGCTGCGCCTTGGCCAGCGGCCCCGCCTTACCGGCGGCGTCATCTCGTCGGTCATCGAGAGCCTGGCGAACCGCAATCGCGGTAGCCAGTACCGCTGGGAACGCTGGCTGGGCTCGGCCATCGGCTTCGAGGAGTTTTACGTCCTCCTGACCGTCGTCAAGACTCCCGCCTGGGCAGAATAGCGCCGGCGGCCCCCTCGCGCCGGACCTCCCACCGAAAGGCAGTTATGAGCGATAACGTCTGGAACGAGATCCGCTCCGACTACGACGCCTACTACAACCAGGGCTTTAGCTGGCTGCCCGACCCGTCGAAGAGCGAGATCAAGCGCCGCTGGGAACGCCTCGACTCGATAGTCCTGCGAGGGGCATGGCCCGCCGTCGTCTGCTTCCGCGTCAAGAAATGGGCCTGGCGCAAGGGCATCCCCCTCCTTCCCTTCCTCTGCGATACCCTTAATCGCATCTTCTGGGGCGTCCTCATCGCGGATCACGTCCGGATCGACCGCGGCCTCTGCCTGGCACACGGCTACGTCGTCATCGACGGCGGCGTGACCATCGGCAAGAACTGCTCCATCAACCCCTACGTCACCATCGGCCTGAGCAACAGCAGCAAAGTCGGCTTCAGCCTGCGCGGTCCCACCCTCGGCGACAACGTCTACATCGGAACGGGCGCCAAGATCCTGGGGCCGGTGACCATCGGCAACGACGTGAAGATAGGCGCCAACGCCGTCGTCATCAGCGACATCCCGGACGGCCACACCGCGGTCGGAGCGCCGGCGCGCGCCATCCCGCAAAAGCCGCTGCCCACGAGGAAGCGAAGACAAAGAGGAGGAGCGTAAGGGGCAGGGCCTCGCGGGTCAATGTTCGAGAACGTTAGAGAAGACTTCAACGTGTACGCGAACCTGACAGGCGTCAAGCGGGGGAGAGGCATCCTCGCCGCGCCCCGGCTCTTCGACGCCCGACGCTTCATCGCCGCCCTCTGGATGTTCCCCTTCTCCGCCGTCGTGCTCTATCGATTCAAGCGTTGGCTGCACGACCGCCACGTGCCCATCCTGCCGCGTCTCTGCGACTGGGTGAACATCATGATGTGGCAGGTTCAGATAGCCGACAACGCGACGATTGGCCCCGGGCTGTGCATCTCCCACGGCGAGGTCATCATCGCCGGCGAGGTCAAGGTGGGGCGCAACTGCACGTTTAACCCATTTTCCGGCTGCGGCCTGATCCACAAGCGCAACATCGGCCACCCCTGGCAGGGTCTCGTCGGGCCGACCCTCGGCGATAACGTCTTCGTCGGCGTGGGCGCCCGAATCATGGGCCCGATAACCATCGGCGACAACGTGCGCATCGGCGCCAACTCCATAGTCATCCACGACATACCCAAGGATACCGTCGTGGTGGGCATTCCGGCGCGTCCTCTCGACCTCGAAGACCCTGAGCAGCGCGCGCTGGTGCAGGACGTCATCGACTGACCATCGGGATGTGGAGCATGCTGCGTCAGCTATGGGAACGGCTTCGCCCGCCCAGACTGCTGGTCTGGATAACGCCCGAACTGGCCCTCGGGCCGGCGCCCTCGAAACACCAGATCCGCCTTCTGGCCAGAGCCGGCGTCAACAGCGTGCTCGACGTCCGCAGCGAGGCCTCCGATGACGAATCGCACCTCGCCGGGCTTGGCCTGCGCTTCCTCCGCCTGCCAATCGACGACTTCCGCGCGCCCAGCCGGGAGCAGCTCTCCGAGGCGACGGAATGGACACTGGCGGAGTTGGCCGCCGGGCGAAAGGTCTACGTCCACTGTCGCAGCGGCATCGGTCGCAGCCCGTGCGTCGCCTGCGCCATCCTCATGGCCATGGGCTACCCCTTGCCCGACGCCTACACCACCGTCCGCCGCGAGAGGCCGTGGGCGACCCTCAGCGACACGCAGCAGGCGGCGCTGGCCGACTTCGAGACGCGTCTGCGGGAACGCGCCGCTACAATAGCGCAAGACTAGATTCATTCTTCCGCCGGACCACGGCAACCCTCGATTTCAGCCCATCGGAAGACGGATCGGTGATTTCCCCCATCGCCTCAAGGGTTTCCCCTGATTGAGCAAGCCTCCCCGCTGCCCCAACATATTCTAAGCATCCATCTCAATCAGGAAAGGATTCCGCATGGAGCCGACCCGCTACATTGCCCTGCTCCGTCGCTGGTGGTGGCTACTCCTGGCCGGCATGCTTGTCGGCGGGATCACGAGCTACGGCATCAGCAAGAACCTAACCCCCATCTACAGGTCCACGGCCACACTCCTCGTCAACCAGACGCAGGTGCCCGGGACCATCGCCTACAACGACATCCTTACCAGCGAACGGCTGACGCGCACCTACAGCCAGCTCATCGATCAGCGGCCCGTCCTGCAGGGAGTCATCGACCAGCTCGACCTGCCGCTCAGCCGCGACCAGCTCTCCGGCATGATCGACGTCAGCGTCATTCCCGATACTCAGCTCCTCAGGCTATCCGCAGAGAACGCCGACCCGGGACTGACCGCCGACATCGCCAACACGGCCGCCTCCGTCTTTATCCATCAGAACACCGAGAACGAACTAAGCCGTCCCGGCGACGTCAGCATCGTGGAAGCCGCAAGCGTGCCTTCGGTCCCCGTGAAGCCCAACATCATGATGAATACGGCCCTGGCCGCAGTTGCCGGCCTCTTGCTGGCGGCAGGCATCATCCTGCTCGTCGAGTACCTGGACGACACCGTGAAGTCGCCGGAAGACCTGGAGGCGAACGGGGTTTCCTCGCTGGGAGGCGTCGGCCGCTTCCACCGGCCGCGGAACCCCGACGAAAACCTTATCGCCGGCTCGGCCTCTCGACGCCACTTCTCAGAGGCGTATCGCGTGCTGCGGACGAACGTCCAGTTCAGCACGATCGACCGGCCCGGCCAGACGCTGCTCGTGACCAGCGCCAATCCGCGCGAAGGCAAGAGCACGACGGCGGCGAACCTGGCGCTCGTGACAGCCCAGGCCGGCAAGAAGGTCATCCTCGTGGACTCCGACCTACGCCGGCCGTCGATCCACCGCCTTTTCGGGCTGGCCAACGGACAGGGGCTGACGAACCTCCTGCTCTCTCCCCAGTCCGGCATAAACGGCTGCGCCCAGCGCACGCGCTTCGAGAACCTGACGGTCGTCACCAGCGGACCGCTGCCGCCGAACCCTTCGGAGCTGCTCGCCTCGCGCCGACTCGACACCGTGCTGGACGCGCTGCGGACGCAGGCCGACGTCGTAATCATCGATAGCCCGCCCACGCTCGCCGTCGCCGACGCCAGCATCCTGGCGTCCAAGGTCGACGGGACGATGCTCGTAGTCGACTCCAGCAAGACGCGGGCGCAGGCCCTGCGTCGCACCAGAGAGGCGCTGGCGAAGTCGAAGACACACCTGCTTGGCGCAGTGCTCAACAAGGTAAAGCGACGCGGCGGCGGTGGCTACTACTACCACTACTACACCGCCGACGGCGAAACGAAACAGCGCAAGAGCCGTAACAAGTCAGAGGTTAAGGCCGCATAGGCGACGGAAGCAGGGACGCTGACCTATGAGACTGGTGCGGTCTAAGAAGACGTGGCTGAGCGTGGCGGCCATCGCCGCCGTCGCCTCCATCGTCTGGTGCGCCTGGGTCATCATCGGAGGCAACGACGAGGAAGACGATACGACCGTCGTCGGATTCGCGACAACCGCGACCGTCGCTCCCACGCTGCTTCCGAACCCTCCGCAGGCGCCCGTCGAACCGGCGTTGCCCACCAGCATCGTCATTCCGAGCATCGACATCGATGCGCCCATAAGCGTCAAAGGAATGGCGCCGGGCAGCGTGATGCAGCCGCCCAACGGGCCCGAAGACGTCGCCTGGTACGATTTCACGGCCAGGCCGGGCAGCGGCGGCAACGCCGTCTTTTCCGCCCACGTCGACTACCACGACTACGGGCCGGCGGTCTTCGCGCGACTGAAGGACCTTGAGAAGGGCGACACCGTAGAAGTGCGTCTCGCCGACGCGACGGTCTACCGCTACCGGGTCGTCCTGAGCCTCACCTATCCCGCCGACACCGCTCCCGTTGACTACATCATCGGCGCCACCAGCCGCGAAACGATCACGTTGATCACCTGCACGGGGTCCTTCGACGCGGCGTCGCGGCAGTACAGCCATCGGTTGATCGTGCGCGCAGAACGCGCCTAGCAACAGGAATCGGTAAGACCCGCCACAGAGACCGCGTCCGCAAGGGAGCGGGCGCGGGAAAGTAAGGAGGACAGAGATGAAGTGGTCTAGCTTAGGAGTGAAGTTGGCCGGGCTGGCCGTCGGCGTCCTGCTCGTCGGGGTGCTGGGCGGCACAGCGTTGGCGGTGTACCCGCCGCCTACCGGCAGCGTCAGCATGGGCACGTCAAACACGACACCGGCAACGGGGACATCGGTTTCCGTTTCGGCGACGGTCCTCAACCAGTTCGGATCGCCCGCGTTTGGACTCTCGTGCACGTTCCAGATCGCCTCGCAGCCCGGTAGCGACGCCGTCGTGGACGCCGGTCCCAAGATGACCGACGACTACGGCATCGCGACGACAACGCTGAACACCGGCACGACGCCCGGCAGCATCGTCGTCGACGCCAACTGCGGCGAGCTCACAAGCCAGGTGCTGGTGCAGGTCGCAGGCGCGCCGAGCGCGACCATACTCCTGCCCGCGACCGGCACAGGTTCAGAGGCCGCTCCGACCAGCCTGGTCCTGATAGCGACTCTGCTCGCGACCGGCTTGCTGTGCATGGCCGGCGGCACGTCCCTGCGCATCGCTGCGAGGCGGGCTCGAGGCTCGTAAGAGAGATCGGGCAACTGCCCGATCAACCAGGCCTCGGCTCGCCCACGGCGGGCGACCGGAAAGCGCTTCGAATCGAATAGAGAGACCGTGAGACCGAAGAAACCCGGGCTCCGGCTGGGGCTGGCTCTCCTCGCTCTCGTGACGGTGGCAGCGGTCGCTGCCCTGGGCTGGTGGCACTATCGCCCCCTGTACCAGGAGGCGGCGGACGCCAAGGAGCTGCTGCTGGCAGCGCAGGAAACGCTACAGCAGAGGCAACTGGATGCTACTCCAGACGAGCTCACCGTCACGAAGAGCCGGCTCGAGGCTGCGGAGCAGAACTTCCGCTCCTGCCGCTCGGCCCTGCGGCGCGACCCGCTCGTCCGGCTGGCGCACCATGTGCCCTGGCTGGGAAAGCAGGCATCAGCCGCGGAGGACGTGCTCCTGATGGGCAGGCAAGCCAGCGGCATCGGGCTCGAGGGAGTCGCCGTCGCCGAAGAGTACGCCAACGTCCGCAACCAGGAAATCGGGAATACCAGCGAGAAGACAATGGCGCTTCTTGAGAAAGTTGAACCACACATGCGGCAGGTCAGCGCCGGCCTCGATGCGCTGCTCGCCAACCGTCAACAGATCGACGGCGGCAGCCTCGTGTCGCCGCTGAGCCGCGCCCTGAGCCAGGTCGATGAGCACACCGGCGAAGTCGCCGATCTCGTCAAGACCTACGACCAGGCCGCTGCCTTCTTCCCCGATTTCCTCGGCTTCAACGGTCCCCGCACCTACCTGGTGCTGGCGCAAAACAACGCGGAACTTCTGCCGACGGGCGGGCTCATCTCCGTCTTCGGCGTCGTTACGCTTCGCGACGGCCGCGTCGACGAGATGTCTTTCGCCGATGCCATCGCTTTCAGCGAGAACTGGGAGAACACCACACACGAGTACGTCGAGCCGCCGGCCCCTTTGAAACACTATCTTCTGAAAGACTATAGCTGGAGCCTGGACCTGGCGAACTGGTCGCCGGACTTCCCGACGGCCGCGCGCCAGGCCCAGGTCTTCTTCCAGAAGGGCGGCGGCCGGCCTGTCGACGGCGTCATCGGCATCACCGTGACCACGCTGGAGCAGTTGCTCGGCGTCACCGGCCCCGTCGCCGTCGATGAGTACGGCGTCACCGTCGACCCCTCCAACGTGCTGGAGGTGACGGAAGCGCTGACCCGCACTCCCCTGGAGCCGGGCAGCGACCGCAAAGCGTTCGCCGCCTTCCTCGCCGAGGAGATGCTGCACCGCCTGCTGTACTTGCCGTCGTCGCAGTGGAGCCCGCTGCTGGACGCGGCGGAAGACCTGCGCGACGGCAAGACGGCGCTCTTCTACTCGTTCGACTCGGCGCTCCAGTCGCTGGCGCACGAGATGAAGCTCGACGGCGCCCTGGCGGACCCGCCCGGCGACTACCTGATGCCCGTCGAGGCCAGCGTCAACAGCACCAAGCTGAACATCGTCATCGACAAGAGGATGGAGATGCACGTCGCGCTCGACGAGCTGGGCAACGCCCACAGCACCGTGACCCTGCGCTACGCGAACAACGTCGCTTCGTGGGAGCAGGGACGCGACCCGGAGCTCGTGTACCGGCTCATGCTGGGAGGTCTCTACGGCGGCTACCTGCGCCTCTTCACGAGGCAGCCGAGCCGCCTGCTGGACGTCGCCATCGACGGCGCGACCGTCGGCGCCGAGGAGGTGGGCGTGGAGAGCGGAAAGGCCGTCTTCGGCCGCTTCTTCAGCCTGCCCAAAGACGCCACGCGAGAGGTAGCCTTCCGCTACGTTACCCCGGGCGTCGCGGAGCTTGGCGATGAGACATCGCTGTACCGCCTCTTCATACAGAAGCAGCCGGGCACGGGGGCCGTACCGCTGTCGCTGCGCTTCTCCCTGCCCAAGGGGGCGAAGCCCGTCTCCCTGGAGTTGGACGGGCAGCACGTCGACGGCAACGGCCTCGAACTGCAAACCGACCTCTCGCGCGACCGCGAGATCGTACTGACGTATCTGACGGCGAAGCAGGGCCAAGATTGAACGAATCGACACGCAGCAACGACAACCGCCCGCGGCCCACGGTCTTCCTCGACCGCGACGGCGTGGTCAACCGGAATCGCGATGATTATGTGAAGTGTTGGGAGGAGTTCGAGTTCCTCCCCGGCTCGCTGGAGGCGCTTCGCATGCTCGCCTCACACAGCGTGCGCGTCATCGTCGTGACGAACCAGTCCGCTGTCGGGCGCGGGATCGTTTCTCGTGAAACACTGGATGACATCCACCGCCGCATGGTGGCCGAAGTGGAGGCGCACGGCGGCAGAATCGACGCCATTCTCTGCTGCCCGCACGCGCCGGACGAGGGCTGCCGCTGTCGCAAGCCCCAGCCGGGTCTGCTCCTGGAGGCGATTCGCCGCTTCCGCATTGACCCTGCTGCCTCCTGTTTCATCGGAGACAGCCTCTCCGACCTCAAGGCGGCGCACGCGGCTGATCTCCCCTTCGTGATGGTGCTGACCGGCAAGGGGCTGCCGCCCGCGCTGCGACGGGCCCGCTGCAGCTATCCCCTGCGCTGGATAGCGCCCGACCTGCAGACCGCGGCGCGCTGGTTCGTGCGTCGCGACGCCTGCGAGGAAGAGGAGGAGGCAGCGTGAAGGCGATTATCCTGGCGGCCGGCGAGGGCACTCGCCTGCGCCCTCTCACGCGCGACATCCCCAAGCCCATGCTCCCGCTGGACGGGCAGCCGCTAATCGGCCACCTCGTCGGGCTGTTGCGGGCGCACGGCGTCACGGAGATCGCCGTCAATCTCCATCACAAGCCGGAAGCGATCCCCGCATACCTGGGCGACGGATCGCGCTTCGACGTGCGCATCACCTACTCCTACGAGGAGGCGCTGCTCGGCTCCGCCGGCGCCGTCAAGAAGCTGGAGCCGTTCTTCGACCAGAGCTTCTTCGTCCTCTACGGCGATGTCCTGACGGACATCGACCTCGCCACCCTTGCGGTCTGCCACCGGCAGCGCAACGCAACCCTGACGATGGCGCTCCACGAGACCGACGAGCCGTCGCGCTGCGGCATCGCAGAGACCGACAGCAACGGGATGGTGCGACGCTTCCACGAAAAGCCGGGCCCGCGCGAGGTCTTCTCACCCTGGGCCAACGCCGGCGTCTACGCCGTCGAGCCCTCGATACTCCGCTTCATACCCGAGAACTCATTATTCGATTTCGGCAACCATCTCATTCCCCTGTTGTTACGGGAGGGAGAGCCCATAGGCGCCTATCTAAGCAACAGCTATTTCCTCGACATCGGGTCACTTGAACGCTACGAACAGGCGGAGCGCGACCTGACAGTGGGCGCGATTCGCACGCCAAGACCCCCACCACCAATGAAGACGGACGGCCCCCGACAGTGCGATGGAGACAACCACAATGCTGCTTGTACGAGCCCCCGTGAGAATCAGTTTCGCCGGCGGCGGGACAGACCTGGAAGACTATTACGCGGCCTACGGAGGGATGGTAGTTAGCGCAGCCATCGACAAGTATTTCTATGCGTTCGTCCATCCAAGCGACGGTGAGGGCGTCCACATCGGGTCCTCCGACTACCGTTGCTTCGACCGCTGGCTCGGTGAGGAGAAGCCGATCTGGGACGGCGACCTGCGCCTGCCGCGGGCCATACTGCACGAATACGGCGTTACTCAGGGCCTCTCCGTCTTTCTCGCTTCGGAGATACCGCCAGGGACCGGGCTCGGATCGTCCAGCGCCGTCGCCGTGACCCTCATAAAGGCGTTCAGCACCCTCGTCGGGCAGCGGCTGAGCCCGGCAGATGTGGCGGAGGCGGCCTATCGAATCGAAAGCGGCAAACTGGGCAGACCCTGCGGCAAGCAGGACCAGTACGCCGCGGCGTACGGAGGGCTGAACGCCATCAACTTCGAGGGACACGGCGTCGAGGTCACGCCGCTGTCCATTGACGCCGAAGTGCGAGAGCGCTTGCGTGAGAGGCTGCTCCTCTTCTTCCTCGGCTCTGCCCGCAACACCAGCGACATCGGCCGCGACCAGCAACGGGCGACCCGCGAGAAGGAAGGACGCGTCATGGAGGCACTGCACTACCTGAGGAGTGCCGCGCAACAGACAAAGGAGGCGCTGGAAGAAGGCGACCTGCCGCGATTGGGCCGCATCTTGAGCGACACCTGGGAGCACAAGAAGCGACTGGCGGGCGGGATCACCAACACCCAGATCGACGAGGCCTACGCGCGGGCCGTCGCCCAGGGCGCCGTCGGCGGCAAGGTGACCGGCGCCGGCGGCGGCGGATTCCTCCTCCTCTACTGCGAACCTGAGGGCCGGGAAGCCGTCTGCGCCGAGATGAAGCGATTGGGCCTCTATCGCATGGACTTTCAGTTCGACATGGGCGGCGCCAAAGTCCTCGTAAACTCCGTTCCGCACAGAGAGTACTCAGAACTCCCTCTGAAAGCTGGTGCCGACGTCTATGTCTAGACAAGAGAAGCTCACTGCCCTGGCGCTGTTGCTGACGGACGTGCTGGTGCTCGTCGCCGCGATGGCGGCTGCCTTCGCCTGGAGGTACAGCGGCCGCTTCCTGAATGACCCTCCGTCACAGCCCACCGGCGACACGGTGTTGTTCGCGGGCCTGATACTCGTCACCATCCCGGTGCTGTTCATCGCCAATCGCTGCTACGATCCGGAGGTGCTCTTCGGCGGCCACCGCGAGTACGCGGCTATCGTCAAGGCGATCAGCTACGGCACGGGCGTGATACTCATCCTCGCCTTCCTCGCCGACCAGCCCATATCGCGCGGCGCCCTGGTCCTCGCCTGGCTCCTGGCGATGCCATTTGTCTGCGGCTCACGCTTTCTCATCCGCCGCGTAATCTTCAGGCTGAGGGAGTCCGGCCGGTTCGTTCGGCGCTGGCTGATTGTTGGGACGGGCGCTCACGCAGTTGCGGTAGCCAGGCAACTCAACTGGCCTGCGTCGGCGGGCGCGCGCGTCGTCGGCTTCCTGGACGACTATCGACCTGTGGGAAGCCGGGTCGCGGACGGACTGCGCGTCCTCGGCGACCCGAGAGCGGTGCACACCGTTGTTGAGGACTATGGCGTATCCAGGATCGTCGTCGTGCCTCATGCAGTGAGCTGGGAAAGCTATCGCGACCTCCTGGAGCTTGCCTGTAGCCACGACGGGGTCCGCATCAAGCTTGCCCCCGGCCTTCAGCATCTCGTCACGACAGGCGCCGAGATGACCGATAGCGGCTTCCTGCCTCTGATAAGCCTCCAGCCGCTGCGCATCACCGGTCCGGACGCCCTTATGAAGAGAGCACTCGACTATCTAGCTGCTCTGCCCCTCTCGGCGCTTCTGGCGCCCTTCGGCGCGCTCTGCTGGCTCGCCTCTCGCATCGACGGCGACGGCCCGCTGCTCGTGCGACAGCCCGTCCTCGGCCGGCAGCGGGAACGTTTCTCGCTGGTCACATTCGCCGCGCCAACCGGGCCTCGGCCGCAAACATGGCTGCCGCTCTCGGCCTGGCGCTGGCGGCGACTGGTGGCGGAGAGCCGGTTGGGGAAGCTGCCGAACATCCTCAACATCATCGCCGGTCGAATGAGCCTCGTCGGGCCGCGCGCGGTCGTCGAGGCGGACGGGGATGTCGATGAGCCGTGGTTGCGCAACCTGCTGCGTGTTCGCCCGGGGCTGACCGGCCCTGCCGCCGACGCTTCGCGAGGGGAGGGGGAGGAGGAGCAGGCGCTCAAAGACGTCGGCTACGTTCGCGACTACTCCATCTGGCTTGACCTGCGCCTCATCTTCGCCTCCCTGAAACGGGTCCTGGGCCGGCAGAGGAGCCTGCCACCTTCCTACGCGCAGATGCGCCGCGAAGAATCGACGAGTCCCGCCACGCCAACCATTGCGGAGAGACTGCCATGAGACCGATCAAACTGGAAGACCATCGGGCGAGACGCAAAGCGGCGAGGCGGGGACAGGCCCCCGCATCGCTGCCGCGGCCGGAGCTTGTCCGCCTCC